>DATJXW010000055.1:0-32221 GCA_035499895.1 Polyangiaceae bacterium
CCTCCTCGTCGAATGTTCGGACTGTTTCACGCGGGCGAAGCTAGCAAAAGGCTCGCGCTCGGACACGACTCACGAAAAAACCACGGACGGCCGGTGCTCGGTCGCGCCGCGGCTCGGCCGGCCGCGACGCAAGAGGTTTGAACTCCAACTAATCGCGCGGCGCCGCAGGGGGCCGGCATTTCGCCCTGTTTCGGAGCGCGTTTCCACGCGTGTGGGCGCCCGAGCGGCGCTGTCGCACAGGGTGGGCGCTAAATGAGTTTGCCTCGGCGAAGTCACGCCTGCCAAACCACGGCTGATGATACCGTAGGATCGTGGGCAGTCGTTTTCTCGGCGCGCCCCGCACGCACTTGAGCAACGTGTCGATACGGATCCGGGCTCGCGCACCGAGCGCGTGTCGCGGCGTTTACGTCTTCGTGGCGGTCGCCCTGAGCGCGACCGTCGCGACGCCGGCGCTCGCGGAGGATCAGGACTCTCGCTGCGACGCTTGCTCGCCGCCGTCCAGCGACGACGGCGTCACCTCGGTGCCGGAAGCGACCTCGACGGTGCCCGATGTATCTGAGACGGACCCGCCGCGCTCGCAAGGGGGCACGGTCACGAATTTCGAGCCCGAGGTGGACCGCGACGCGGCTCCGGCCGGCGCCGGTTCCGGCGTGGGCGCGGGTTCCGGCTTCGCGAGCGCGGCCGGCGCGAGCAACCAGCCCATGGTCCTCGGGCTTCGTTTTCCCGAGTTTCTCGCCTTCGGCATCGGCGGTCTTGGGGCCGGCGGCGCCGTCGTGACGCGGCTCGCGGCGAGCGCGCCGTACACGGATCCGAAGCTCGGCTGCAACGGACGCTGCGCGGACGGCGCCCACACGCTGAGCGCCACGAGCACCATTCTCGCGGGGCTCGCGGTCGGCGCCGTCGGCACGGGCGTCGTGCTCGCCCTTTCGGGCTCGACTCGCGAGACGAAGCCGCTCGCGCCCGTGCTGAAAATGAGCGTCTCACCCAGCAGGGCGGCGGCGAGCGCCTCCTGGACGTTCTAACCCGCGACTCTCGTCCCCTCACGGAGGGGAGGGGTCTCCGGCCTAGACGCGCTCGAGCACGGCGGCGGCGCCCATGCCGGTGCCGACGCACATCGTGACCATGCCGTACTTCTGGTTCGTGCGCCGGAGTCCGTGAATGACCGTCGCGGCTCGGATCGCGCCGGTCGCGCCCAAGGGATGACCGAGCGCGATGGCGCCGCCGAGCGGATTCACGCGCTCGGGGTCGAGCTTCACGTCGCGGATCACCGCGAGTGCCTGCGCGGCGAACGCTTCGTTGAGCTCGATCCAACCCATGTCGTCGAGCTTGAGACCCGCCTTCGCGAGGGCGAGCGGAATCGCCTCCTTCGGGCCGATGCCCATGATGTCGGGGGGCACGCCGCGGATCGCGAACGAGACGAAGCGGGCGAGGGGCGTGAGGCCGTGCTCCTTCAGCACCTTTTCGGAGACGACGACGAGCGCGCCGGCGCCGTCGGAGGTCTGGGAGCTGTTGCCCGCCGTCACCGAGCCCTTGGCCGCGAACACGGGCCTGAGCTTCGCGAGCGCCTCGAGGCTCGTGTCGCCGCGCGGTCCTTCGTCCGCGCCGACCGTCGACTCGTTCAGCCGCACCTCGCCGCTCGCGAGATCGGGCGCGTGATCGACGACCTTGAGCGGACTGATTTCCGCGTCGAAGTGACCGGCCTGTTGCGCGCGGATCGCCTTCTGGTGCGAGCCGAGCGCGAAGGCATCTTGATCCTCGCGCGACACTTTCCAGCGCTCGGCGACCTTTTCGGCGGTGATGCCCATGCCGAAGGCGATGGCGACGTTCTCGTCGCGCGCGAAGACCTCGGGGTTCAAGGACGGGCTGTTGCCGCCCATCGGCACCATGCTCATCGACTCGGTGCCGCCCGCGAGGATCACGTCCGCCTCGCCGACGCGGATGCGATCGGCGGCCATCGCGAGCGCGGTGATGCCGGACGCGCAGAAGCGATTGACGGTCACGCCGCCCACGCGGTCCGGCAGACCCGCGAGCAGCACGCTCGAGCGCGCGACGTTCAAGCCTTGCTCCGCCTCGGGCATCGCGCAGCCGATGATGGCGTCCTCGATCAGCTCCGGATCGAGCTTCGGCACTTGGGCCACCGCGGCGCGCAGCACGTGGACGAGCAGGTCGTCCGGGCGCACCTTCTTGAGCGCGCCGCGCGGCGCCTTGCCTACCGGCGTGCGCGTGGCGGCGACGATGTACGCGTCTTGAATTGGCTTCGTCATGGGCTCTCCTCGCGAGCGGGCCGCCGCCCGTCAGTTCCTCACCGGTTTGCCGTCTTGCATCATGCCGACGATGCGCTCCTGCGATTTCGGGTGCATGAGCAGGCTCGTGAACGCCTTGCGTTCGAGGCCGTAAATCCACGCTTCGTCGACCAGGCTGCCGGCCTCGACGTCCCCGCCGCAGAGAATGCTCGCGATTGTCTTGCCGAGGTGGAGATCGTGGTCCGAGATGAAGCCGCCTTCGCGCATGTTGACGAGCTGACCGAGGATGGTCGCCGTGCCGCTGCGCCCCGCGACGCGAAAGCCCTTGAGCTTGAGCGGCGGCCGATAGCCCGAGCTCGCGAGCCCGCGCGCCGTGGCGAGCGCGGCGCCGAGGAGCTCGTGCACGTTCATCACGATGCCGTCCGCGGGCAGGAGATAACCCATGCGCTGCGCCTCGAACGCCGACTTCGACACGTTCGCGAGCGCGGCGTTCATGAAGTACTTCTTCAAAAACGCGAGGAGCGGCGTGTCCGGCGCGAGCGCGTGCTCCTCGGCCGCGCGCCGGGCGCCGTAGAGCAAGCCGCCGGCGCCCGGAATCAAGCCGACGCCGACTTCGACCAGCCCGACGTAGCTCTCCACGTGGGCGACGCGCCGAGCACACGCGAGGGCGAGCTCACAGCCGCCGCCGAGCGCGAGCCCCGCGATCGCCGCGACGACGGGCACGTCCGCGTAGCGCACGCGGAGGAGCGCATCCTGCAGTGCTTTCTCTTGCGCTTCGAGCGCCGCGACGCCGCCCGACATGAAGAGCGGCATCATGCCCTTCAGGTCCGCGCCCGCGGAGAACGGCTCGCCCGGGCTCCAGACGACGAGCGAGCCGAAGTTTCGCTCCGCCTCGTCGACCGCGCGCGCAATGCCCGCGGTCACGCCCGCGCCGATGACGTGCATCTTCGTCTTCAAGGACAAGACGAGCGACGTCTCGTCGTCACCGAGCGTCCACGCCCGCACCGAGTCGTCCTCGAACACGGTGCGACCGGCGCTTTCCGGATTGGTGCTCTCGCCGAGCAGGGACGCGCGAAATACCTGGCGCCGGTAGACCGGCAGCTCGCGCCGCGGCACGAACGCGTTCGCCTTCGGCGAGTACGAACCGTTCGGCGTGTGCACGCCACGCGCCTCCGTGACCTCTTTGCCGAAAACCCAGGCGGGCAGCGGCGCCCGGGTGAGCGCATGACCCGCTTCGATGTCGGCTTTCACTTGGTTCGCGATCGCGGTGAAGCCCGCGGCCTGCCACGTCTCGAAGGGTCCGAAGGTCCAGCCGAAGCCCCAGCGCAAGGCGAAGTCCACGTCGCGCGCCGAGTTCGCGATCCCGGCGAGATGGAACGCCGCGTAGTGGAACTCGTCGCGCAGGACGGCCCACAAAAACTGCGCCTGCGGGTGCTTGGACTCGCGGAGCTTCTGCAAGCGCTGCGCCGGATCCTTCTGCTTCAGAATGCTCGCCACTTCCTCGTCCGCTTTCGCGCCCGAGGGCACGTAATCGCCCGTTTTCGGATCGAGCTTCAGGATGTCCTTGCCGACCTTCTTGTAGAACCCGGCGCCCGTCTTCTGCCCGAGCGCGCCGGCTTCGATGAGCCGCGCGAGCGTCTTCGGCACGGCGTAGAGCGGGTGAAACGGATCGTCCGTGAGCGCGTCGCGCATGGTGCCGATGACGTGCCCGAGCGTGTCGAGCCCGACGACGTCGGCGGTGCGAAAGACGCCCGATTTCGCGCGCCCGAGCCGCGTGCCCACGAGGTCGTCGACCACGTCCACGCCGAGCCCGTAGCGCTCGGCTTCGGCGAGCGTCGCGAGGATGCCGAACGTGCCGACGCGGTTTGCCACGAAGTTCGGCGTGTCGAGCGCGCGCACGACGCCCTTGCCGAGCACGCGCGTCAAAAACGACTCGAGATCGTCGAGGATGCCGGGACGCGTGCGCGCGTTCGCGATGAGCTCGACCAAATGCATGTAGCGCGGCGGATTGAAGAAGTGGACGCCGCAGAACCGCTCGGCGAGCTCGGCCGGAAAGCCCTCGGCGAGCCGGGCGAGCGGAAGTCCGGACGTGTTCGTGGCGAAGATGGCGTGCGGCGCGAGGAACGGCGCGACCTTCGCGTAGAGCTGGTGCTTGAGATCGAGCCGCTCGGCGATGGCTTCGATCACCAGATCGCAGCCGCGGAGTCGCTCGAGATCGTCCTCGTAGTTCGCCGCCTCCACGTGGACCGCGTCCTCGTCGTTCACGAACGGCGCGGGGCTCAGTTTTTTCAAACGTTCGACGGCCGCGAGCGCCGTGCCGTTCTTCGGCCCCTTGGGTGCCGGGAGGTCGAACAGCACGACCGGTACCTTGGCGTTCACGCAATGGGCGGCAATCTGAGCGCCCATCACGCCCGCGCCGAGAACCGCGACTTTTCGGACGAGGAAGTGACTCACGCGTTTTCTCCCTGTTTCGGCTGTGTGCGAGCTTAGCAGCATCCCGCGGCCGCCGAAGGGGGGGGCGCGGGCGTCAGTGCGAGAGCGGCTGACCGGCTCGGCGGTCGCCGGGGCGACTCGACCCGCGTGCGGGGCGCGGGCCGTCCTCGGGCGGCGGCGCGGTCAAAAGACCCTTCGCGTCCGCGAGCGACAGAATCGCCTCGACATCCGGCCGCAGGCTGCGTTCGACCTTCGCGACGATGCTCTTTGCGCTCTCGTGCACGAAGAAAGTCCCGCTGCGCCACCCGAGCTGCAAGAGTCCGGCGAGGATCGCGCGCTTCACGGCCGAGACGAAGCCGGTGCCCTCGAGCACCACATGATAGCTCGCGCACACCTTGATGAAGCGCGGCATGATCGAGTTCAGGTGAGCCCGGGTCTCGCCCTCGGGCGGAGGCGCACTCACCGGGACGCGAGTGATGAAGACGACCGGCCTGCCGCGCATGGCCGCGAGGTGCTCGACACGCTCGATGATGCGGTCGAAGTCGGCTTTTGCAGGCTTGCCCCAGAGCACGAACAGGCCGCCTTCCGTACTGACGATTTCACAAGCCATCGCTCGTCCCTCGGTGAGAAGTACGCGTCGCGAGTTCGGGTGAGACCATCCGAGGTCGCGTCAGTCCCTAACGGATCAAGCGAGGACGCCTTTAGGGGCGATCTGCCTCGCTCCTGCAGTGGCAGAACTCAGTGCGGCGGATGGCCGAAGACGCGCTGCACCGGACGAGCCGAGCCACGGAGCCCAGGGCCCTCCTCGGGCGGCGGCGCGGTCAGGAGGCCCCGTTTCTGCGCCAGCGCCAGAATCGCTTCGACGTCCGGCCGCACCGGGCGCTCCACCTTCGAGATGATGCCCTTGTCGCTCTCGTGCACGAAGAACGAGCCGTTACGCCACCCGAGCTGCAAGAGGCTCGCCAGGATCGCCCGCTTCACGGCGGAAACGAAGCCCGTGCCTTCGAGCACGACGTGATAGCTCGAACATGCCTTGATGAAGCGCGGCATGAGCGAGTTCAGGTGCGCGCGCACGTCGCCTTCGGGCGGCGGTGCGTTCACCGGCACGCGCGTGATGTAGACGATCGGCTTTCCGCTGGCCGACGAGATGAGTTCGACGCGGTCGATGACGCGGTCGAGATCGGTTTTGGTCGGCTTGCCCCAGAGAGCGAAAACCGCCCCTTCGACACTGATGATTTCACAAGCCATGTTTCGTCCGACTCCGTGAAAAAGAACCTCGCCCTGGCGTTCCTGCGACACCGCCCGGAAGCGGCGGCGTTCTCACCTACGGACAAGCGCTCCAATCGCTTTAGGGCAACACGCCCCGTCGTGTTTGAAAAGGGCCCGAGGCTCTCGGCTTCGATTGTTGTGAGTCGGCGTGGGCTCCGTGACTACATCCGTCTCCTCATTCTGCGGCTGTCTTGGTCTTGGACGTGGACTCGCCGTTGGCCGCGCGCTCGCGCGCGGCGAGCGGGCTCAGCCGGGCCTCGCGTCCCCGGTAGGTCACGTATTCCGCGGGCAATTCGCGCAGCAACGAGCGCTCGGCAGCCGCGCCCTCCACCGCGTGCGCAAAGAACATGTGCTGCATCAGCGCGACGACGAGCGCTCCGACCTGAGCGGGTGAAAGTCCCATGTCGAGCAGCGTCGCCGCGAGCGCGATTCCGATGTTCGGCTCCGCATGGCGAAGCTCGCGCACGGCGTCCGCCATCGCCTCCATCGTACGAAAGTACGGAAGTGATTGTTTGCCGCGCCGCTCGATACAGGACTTGAAGGCGACCAAACGTTCGTCCTTGGGCCGGAAAGGCGTACCGAAGCCCCAAACGAACTGATGTTTCCGGATGTGGGCCTCCACGGCCGCCCTCACGCGCCCGGGCTCGAGCGAGCCGTCGAGCTCTCGATGGATCTCGACGAGCACCTTCGCCGCTTCGAGGAAGGCCCAAGGGCCGATCCGTGCCTCGTCCTCCATCAAGAGGCCGGCGCAGAGGGCCGGGATCATGCTCCCGTACGAGGCGACGACACGCGTGAGCTTGAGCGGCCAGATGCGCGGGTCCGCCAGCGTCAGCGCGGCCGCGGCGTCGTCGAGCACCCCGACCAAATCGGCCGGCAGCCGGCGACCGGTGATCGACAGCGCCATCAGCCCGGCGAGCGACTCGCTGCCCGTCAGTTCCGCGAAAACCCGATGTCCGAAGTAGCGGTGCTCGTCCCAGCCCCAGTGTGCGGACGCCGTTTCTTCGCCGAGCCTGGGCGGCGTCACGGAGTCTCCCTATACCGGTAGTCGGGAAGTTTGATGGGATAGTGCGCGAAGTCGACGACGGTTTCGGTGAGAGCTTCGGCAAACGCACTCGGCAGACGTGCGCTCACGATGGCGGCCTCGAGCTGTTCGACCCGCGTGAGGCCGCAACGAAACAGCACGCAGAGGAGGGCCGCGTCGCGCTTGAGGCCCGCCACGAAGTCCGGCACGGCGAGCCCGGCCGTGACGAGCGCTCGTCGGAGGCGCTCGCCGCTCGCGCGTTGGTCCGGGTTCACCGCGCGGTACGCTTCGGGCGGCGCGCCCTGCGGGCGGGCGAGCCATGCGAGCAAGTCGGCGTGTTCGTCGAGGAGCACGCGCGCTTGCTCGGCGAGCCCGATCGCGGCGATTCCGAGCGTGGAGCTCGTGGTCGTTCCGCACAGTCGCGCGAGGGTCGCCGCGTGCACCGAGGCGTGCGCGATCGAGACCGGGGCGAGAAAGGTGAGCGCGATGCGGAGCGCGGCCGAGATTTCGGGCGGCGGCAGCTCGCCGGTCAACGACAAGAAGAGGATGTCGGTCGGATCGTAGTGACGCGCGAGGTCGCCCTCGACGTCGTAGCCGTGGAGGCGCGGCGCGTCTCCCGGGGTGACGACGCGGGCGGAGAGCGTCTCGGGAAACGTGGCGGACTCGAGGGGGCCCTCGAGCTCGAAAGTGGGGTCGAGGGGCGCTACGGGGGGCATGCCTAGAGTGCCTTCGGATGTAGGTGATCCCCCGCAGCCCCCCCCAACGGACCCACGATGTGGGTGCTTAAGGGGGCCGCGTCGATTTTTCGTCTCTCCCCTGGGTGATGAAAGAGGACGCCGGCTTTGGCGCGGCGGCCTCGCGGCCGATCACCCTGAGGGCTTAGCTCAGAGCGGGCCTTTGCTCGTGTCGCAGGCCTCGAAGGTGCCCTGGTCGAGGCCCCGGCGGAACCACGCGGCCCGCTCTTTCGAGGAGCCGTGCGTCCACTTTTCTGGGTTCACGGTGCCCGTCTCGCTCCGCTGCAGGCGGTCGTCCCCGACCGCGATCGCGGCGCCGAGGGCTGCTTCGATGTCGCCCTGCTCGAGCAGGTTCCGCTGCTCGGTCGTGCGGGCCCAGATCCCCGCGTAGCAATCGGCCTGGAGCTCGATGCGCACCGAGCCGCCGGAGGCGCCTTCACCGTGGTCGGCGCGATCGCCGCCGCGCAGGTGCTGGACGTGATGACCGATCTCGTGAGCGATGACGTACGCCTGCGCGAAATCACCGGGCGCGCCGAGCTTCCGGCTGAGCTCGTCGAAGAAACCGAGGTCGAGAAAGACGCGCTCGTCGTTCGGGCAGTAGAACGGGCCCATCGCCGCGGAGCCGTAGCCGCACGCCGTGCGCGTCTGGTCCGTGTACAGCACGAGTTTCGCGCGCCGGTAGGACGCACCCTGATTCGCGAAGACGCGCGTCCACGTCGCCTGCACGTCGTCGAGCACGAAACCGGCGAATTTCGCGCGCGTGTCGTCCGCGCCCGACGCGGGCGACGGGGTGCCGCCGCTCAGGCGCGACGAGGACGAGCCGCCGCCGAAGAGAAACTGAGCTCCCACGTACAGGCCGACGGCGACGAGCACGCCGCCGAAGCCGAAGCGCGACCCGATACTGATGAGCGGGCCGAGCAGGCCGAAGCCGTCACCGCCGCCGCCGCGCCCGCGTTCGTCGATGACGTCGGGGCTATCGTGATCGCGGTCCCATTTCATGGCTCTCCGCCTAGCGCTAGCATCGATCGCATGCCGAAGCAGAAAGCGGTCGCGGCGGCGCTGAAGGAGCTTCGCGCATTCGGCCTCGCATTGCCGGGCACCGGGCTCAAGAGCCCGTGGCCGGGCCACCTCGACCTCGCGGTGAAGGACAAGACGTTCGCGTACCTCAGCGTCGAAGGCGAGCCGTTCAGCATTTCTTGCAAGCTTCCGCGCTCGAACGCGCTCGCGCTCGCTTTGCCTTTCACCGAGCCGACCGAGTACGGGCTCGGCCGGAGCGGCTGGGTCACGGCGAAAGTGCCCGACGGCGAGGAAATCCCGCTCGCCCTCTTCAAGGCGTGGATCGAAGAGAGCTACCGCGCCCAGGCGCCGAAGAAGCTCGGCGCGGCGCTCGACGCCAAGCCGGCCGCCGCAGCGACGAAGACGGTGAAGCCACGGCGCGCGCCCAAAAACAAACCCAAAAAATCGGCCCGCGCGTAGACGGTGACGTTCAGGTGAGCCCCGCCGCGCGCTCGAGCACGCGGATGACGCCGGCGATGTCGTCTTGCCCGAAGCCCTGGGCGCGCGCCGCCTGGAACACCTCGCGCACCGCGGCGAGCCCGGGGAGCGGCACGCCGCGCTCGGCGCCTTCGGCGAGCATCAGCGTCTGATCCTTGACCAACAGATCGACGGAGAAGTGCGTGTCGAAGGCCCGCTCGCGGATGGCCTGGCCCTTGAACGCGAAGTACGGCGACGCGTAACCCGAGGCCGCGACGACCTCGAGCACCTGTTCGACCGCGAGGCCGCCCTTTTTCCCCACCACGAGCGCTTCGCACAGGCCCTCGAGCATGAACGAAATGAGCGTGTTGCCGAGGAGCTTCATGAGCGCGCCCTGACCGCTCTCGCCGCAGTGGATGGCGCGCGCGCCCATGGCGAGCAGGATCGGTTCGAGCTCGCGGTGGAGCTCGGCGGGGCCGCCGGTCATGAAGAGGAGCGTGCCGTTCGCGGCGCCGTTGCGTGAGCCGGTCATGGGCGCCTCGAGCGCGCCCGCGCCGCGAGCGGTGAACGCCGCCGCGATGCGCTTCACGAGCGGGGGCGACACCGTGCTGCATTCGACGTAGCGAAAGCCGGGACGCGCGGCGCCGAGCACCCCGTCGTCCGCGAACACGACGCGCTCGACCGCCTGCGGATCGGAGACGCACGTGACGACCACGTCCGTCTCTTCGGCCAGGGCGCGCGGGCTCGCGGCGCACTCGAAGCCGAGCTCGCGGGCGCGCTCCGCAGAGCGGTTCCAGACGCGGACGGCATGGCCCTTCTGCGCGAGATTTTTCGCCATGCCCGCGCCCATGATGCCGAGCCCCACGAAGCCGATGCGCTGCATCGCGCAATCGGACCACGGCACGCGGCGTGCGTCGAGCGGAGGGCGGCGGCGCTCCCGCCGTGCGGTGTGGCGTTTCGGCCGCGCGCCGGTGCTCGGTTCAGAGCGCGTATTTCTTGAGCTTGTCGTAGAGCGTCGACACGGCGATGCCGAGCGCCTGCGCCGCCGGGACTTTCATGCCGCCGGTGAGCGCGAGCGTCTGCTTGATCGCGGCCCGCTCGAGGCGCGCGAGCGATTGCCCGCCGAGCGGCAGCCGATCGAGGTCGGCATCGTCGTCGGCTTCGGAGGGCAGCCGCAAGTGGGTCGCGTCGAGCCGCCCGTCGCTCGCGAGGGTGCTCGCGAAGGCGAGCGTGTTCTTGAGCTGCCGCACGTTGCCCGGCCAGGTCTGCGAGCGCAGCGCCGCGAGCGCTTCGGGCGCCACTTCGAGCTCGGCGTGCCCGAGGCTCGCGAGCAGCGACGGCACGATGAACGCGAGATCTTCGAGCCGCGCGCGCAGGGGCGGCACGGTGATGACGGCCGCCGCGAGACGGAAGTACAGATCCTCGCGGAAGACCCCTTCGGCGACGCGGAGCTTCAGATCGCGATTCGTCGCGGCGACGACGCGGACGTCGAAGGGCCGATCGACGGTGCCGCCCACGCGGCGAACGCTGCGGTTTTCGAGCGCCCGGAGCAAGCGCGGCTGCAAGCCGAGCGGCAGCTCGCCCACTTCGTCGAGGAAGAGGGTGCCGCCGTGCGCCCGCTCGAACGCGCCCGCGTGCGCCGAGAGCGCCCCGGTGAACGAACCCCGCTCGTGGCCGAAAAGCTCGCTCTCGACGAGGTTCGGCGCGACGGCGCCGCAGTCGAACACGGTGAACGACGCGCCCGCGCGCTGGCTGTGCGCGTGGATGGCGCGCGCGAGCACGTCCTTGCCCGTGCCGGTCTCACCCGTGAGCGTGATCGTGATGTCGGTGGGGGCGAGCCGGCCGAGCAGGGTGAACACCTCCTGCATGCGGAACGACGCGGCTTCGAGCCAGCCGAAGCGGTGCGTCAGCTCGGCGGCCGGCGCGCCCGTGAGCCGCCGTTCGGCGCTCGGCGGCGGGTCGCTGCGCCGGCGGCGTGTCGTCTTCGTGGCGGGTTCGTGGCGGGGGAACGACGCGTCGCCGTCGCTCGCCGGAGGAGGTATCTCGAAGCGTTTGAAGGCGGCGTTGTCGATAATGTCCATGCACATCCAGGCAAGACCGAGCCCCAGAACCAAGCTCGTCCATACCGCCGGCGAGCGAGCGGCTGTGTGACGATTTGGCGCAAAATAGGCCGTATTCTCGTTCGCGCGCCCGGACGCGGCGAGAACCTCGGGCTCCCGCCGCGTGAAAAAGAACGCAGCGCAACGTCGTCACCCGGCGGTTACGAGCGCCGGCTCGCCATCCGGGACCGATCTTGCGGGTGTGCTCAGACCTCGGCGGCGAGGCGCGGCCCCGCGGCGACCGCCGGGCTCTTCCGGAGGTAGATGCTCCACGTGATGAGGACGCACGTGGCGTAGAACGCGAGGAAGCCGGCGAGCGCGGTGAGCGGCGAGCCGGTCGCCTTGATCGACGCACCGAACGAGCGCGGGATGAGGTAGCCGCCGCACGCGCCGACGGCCGAGACGAAGCCGAGCACCGCCGCGCTCTCGAGCCGCGCGGTCTTGTGGGCCGCGGCGAGCGCTTCGGGGCCCTTGCCCTCGGCCTCGCGCAGTTTTTCCTTCCGGAAAATCACCGGGATCATGCGGAAGGTCGAGCCGTTGCCGACGCCCGTCGTGACGAAGAGCACGAGGAACATGCAGAGGAACCCCGCGAAGCTCTTGTCGCCGAGGAAGTGAATCACGCCGAGCGTCGCGAGGGCCATCGCCAAGAACGACCAGAACGTCACGCGGGCCCCGCCGATGCGGTCGGCGAGCTTGCCGCCGAGCGGCCGCGCGAGGGAGCCGACGAGCGCGCCGAGGAAGGCGAGGTTCGCGCTCACTTCCGGGAATTGCGTCTTGAGGAGCAGCGGGAACGCGGCCGAGTACCCGATGAACGAGCCGAACGTACCGATGTAGAGCCACGCCATGATCCAGGTGTGCTTGCGGCCGGTGATGACGAGCTGATCCTTGAAGTTCGAGCGCTGGGCCGCGAGGTTGTTCATGAAGCGGTACGCGCCGAACACGGCGAGCGCGATGAACGGCAGCCACATGAGCCCCGCGTTCTCGAGGTGGAGCTTCGTGGGCGGCAGGCTCGGGTTCAGGTTGACCCACGCCATCGTGATGAGAATCGGAACGAGCAGCTGCACGGTGCTCACGCCGATGTTGCCGCCCGCGGCGTTCAGCCCGAGAGCCAAGCCTTTTTCTCGGTCCGGATAGAAGAACGAGATGTTGGCCATGCTCGAGGCGAAGTTGCCGCCGCCGAGCCCGGCCGTCGCCGCAGCCGTGGCCATCAGCCAAAACGGCGTGTCGGGGCGAGTGACCAGGAACGCGAGCGCGAGCGTCGGAATGAAGAGCAGCGCGGCGCTCACCATCGTCCAGTTGCGGCCGCCGAAGCGGGGCACGGCGAAGGTGTAGGGGAAGCGCATGAGCGAGCCCACGAGGCCCGGCACCGCCACGAGCGTGAAAAGCTCGTCGGTCGAGTAGTGAAAGCCCACCTTGTTCAGGCGCGGAGCCGTGACGCTCCAGATGAGCCAAATCGAGAAGCCGATGTTCTCGGCCAGAATCGACCAGATGAGGTTCCGGGTCGCGATGCGCTTCCCCTCGCTCTTCCAGAACCCGTCGTCCTCGGGGTTCCAGTTCGAAATCCAGGTTTTTGCATCGTGCGCCATGGGCCTTCGAGTCCTCCTGCCGCGGGGGTGCGGACAGATTCAGTATTCAGAATCCGGACCCGGGCACGCAAAGCGATTGAGGCCTGAAAATGCGGGTTTTTTCGTTTCGGAGGCATGTCGGAAACGCCCCGTCAACCGAATGTCGCGAGCAGAAACGTTGAGCCCGCCGCGCGAAACGTGAACGAAAGAACCGAAAGCCGGCGTGTCGCGTCGAAACGGACGGCGCCGAGCGGGCCCCGCGGCGTTCGGCTCATGGGCCGATGGGGGTCTACCCAGGGGGATTGGAGACGGTGGTACGCTCCCGGCGCTTCCTGGCGTCGGCGGGAGGGTGACTTGGCTGAGCGAGCGAATCGGACGGCGGAAACGACCGAGCGGATTGCGAGCGCGACGGGGCTCCGCGGCGACGCCCGGGAGCTCGGGATTTTTTGGGTGATCGACGGCGTTTACGCCGGTCTCGATCTCTTGCGCGGGGCGCGGCTGCGGGTCGGGCGCGGCGACGAATGCCGCCTGCGGCTCGAGCACGGCTCGGTCTCGCGCACGCACGCCGAGCTCTATCGTCAGGGTCCCATCTACGCGCTCCGGGACTGCGGGAGCACGAACGGGACCTTCCTGAACGGCGTGCGCACGGAGCACAGCGGCTTGTCGGCGGGGGACGTGCTCCGTTTCGGCGAGTGCCTCGGCATCGTCGCGAACCTCGAGCCCTCGGTCACGACGCGGGGCTTCGAGGCCCTGGCGCCGGAGCTCTGGGGTGGGCCCACGTTGGCCGCCGCGCTCGCGAACGCGCGGGCCGCCGCCCGCACCGATCTGCCCATCGTGCTCGTGGGGGAGACCGGCTCCGGCAAGGAGCGCGTCGCGCGCGGCGTGCATGCCTGGAGTGAACGGAGCGGCCGGTTTTACGCCGTGAACTGCTCCACGATCCCCGCGGCGCTCGCCGAGGCCGAGCTCTTCGGGCACCAGCGTGGCGCCTTCACGGGTGCGGAGCGGGCGCGCGCCGGCCACTTCCAGGCGGCCCACGGCGGCACTCTGTTTCTCGACGAGATCGCCGATCTGCCGCTCGACGTGCAAGCGAAGCTCTTGCGGGTGCTCGAGGCGGGCGAGGTCGTGCCGCTCGGGGGCACGGCGGCGGCGCCGCTCGACGTGCGCGTGATCGCGGCGCTGCAGGAGCCGATCACGAAGCTCGTCGCGGAGGAGCGTTTCCGTCCGGATCTGTACGCGCGCTTGGCCGGCTTCGTCGTCGAGGTGCCGCCGCTGCGCGACCGCCGCGAGGAGATCCCCGGACTTTTCCAGAAGTTCCTCGAAAAGCATGCCACCGGCGCGGTTCCCCGGGTCGCGCCTGCGCTCCTCGAATGGTTGTGCCTGAGGCCGTGGCCCGGCAACGTGCGCGAGCTCGAGCTCATGGCGCGGAAGCTCCTCGCGCTCCACGGCGGCGAGCCCGTGCTGCGTCCGAGTTTCGCGCAAGCGCTGGCGGGCGTTGCGCCGGATGAAGCGATGCCCACGGGCGTCGGTCCGGCCGGCTTTCGCGATCGGCGCGAACACGATCTCGAGCGGCTGCGCCTCGCGCTCGTGAAGTCGAGCGGCAACGTGAAGGCGGCCGCCGAGAGCATCGGCATTTCGCGGCGCCGCGCGTACCGGTTGCTCGATGCCGCCAAGGCGGGCGGCCCGGAGCTCGGGCTCGACGAGAGCGAGCCCGCATGAGCGGCGCGCCCCTTCTCCGCGAAGAACCGGCTGGCGAGGAGCTCGCCCGGCGCGTCGCGCCGCCGGACACGGACGAGATCTTCGGCCGGCGTTATCGGCGCGTGCGTCGCATCGGCACGGGCGGCATGGCCGACGTCTACGAAGTCGAGCACGTGACGCTCGGCGCGCGTTTCGCCGCCAAAGTCTTGCGGCCGGGGCGCGACGCTTGGGAGAACGCCGTGCGGCGCTTCGTGCGCGAGGCGCGGCTGCTCGGCAAGCTCCAGAGCGACCACATCGTGCGCGTCACGGACCTCGACGGCATCGAGGGCGAGCGGCCGTTCTACGTGATGGAGCTCCTCGACGGGCAGGACCTCAGAGCGTTGCTCCGAAAGACGGACCTCTCGCTCGCGCGCGCCGTGAAAATCGTCGCCGACGCGTGTGAAGGCGTTCGCGTCGCGCATGCGGCGGGGCTCGTGCACCGCGATCTCAAGCCCGAGAATCTCTTCGTCACGTATCGAGACTCGGGCGAAGAGGTGTGTAAGCTCCTCGACTTCGGTGTGTCGAAGGCGTGCGAGCCGACGACCACGGAGACCGGCGCGCTCATCGGTACGGTGACGTACATGGCGCCGGAGCAGATCGAGAGCGCCGGAACCGTCACCGCGCGCGCGGACGTGTACGCCCTCGGCGCGATTCTCTACGAAACCCTCGCTGGACGGCCGCCGCACGTCGCGGACAGCGTCGAGCGCCTGCTCTTCGCGATCCTGAACGGCGAGCCCGAGCCCGTCGCGGCTCATCGCACGGGCGTCCCGCACGCGCTCGATCGCGTGGTCTTGCGCGCGCTGGCGCGCGACCCCGCGAACCGCTTCGCGAGCGTCGCCGATTTCGCGCACGCGCTCGCGCCGTTTTCGTCCGCGGCCGAGCTCACGACGAACGCGACGGGCCCCGACCGCGAGCCGAGCGAACCCGTGCGCGGCGACCCGCGGTCGCGCCGTGGTCCGGGGCTGCTCGTCGCGCTCGTCTCGTTCGTCGCGGGCTTGATTGCCCTCGCGGCGTTCGCGCAGAGCCGCTCCCTCGTTCCGGCGAGCTCGCCCGACGCGCGTCCCGCCGTGCCGCTCGCCGTGCCGCTCGCGGCCTCGCCGCCGTTGCCGACGCCGGCCGAGGCCGTCGAGGTCGCTTCGGCTTCGGCACAGGTTGCTCCGGCGCTCGCGCAGCCGGAGTCCGCGGTGTCGCCGCCGGTCGCGCCCGCTAAGAAGCCGTCGTCTTCGTCCAGGCCACGGCCCGCGGGAGCGCGGCGCACCGGAGCGCCCGTCGCGCCGAGCGCGAGCGCGGCGGCCACGTCGCACACGACCGCGGCTCCGCTGCCGAAGATCCAATTCGACCTTCGAAATCCCTATGGCGGTTAAGGGGGCGCCTCACGCCGGGGGCGCCGTGATCGCGCTCGTGCTCGGGTTGCTCGCCGCGGGGACGGCTCGAGCGCAGTCGCCGGCACCGGCCGTCGAGGAGCGCGCGCGCGAGGAGTTTCGCTTGGGCGCCGAGGCGCTCCAACACGGCGAGCTCGCGCGCGCCGCCGAGCACTTCGAGGCCGCTCAGGCGCTGAGCCCGAACCCCGTCGTGCTCTACGATCTCGGCCAAACCTACAGCGCGCTCGGTTTGCCGGTGAAGGCGGAGCGGGCGCTCCGGCTCTACCTCGCGAGCGATCCACGGCCGAGCGATCCCGCACGCACGCAAGAGGTGGAGGAGCTCATCGCGTTCAATCAGCGGCGCATCGGCGTGCTGGTCGTCGAAAAGCCGCCGCCGGGCGTCGCCCTCGAGCTCGACGGTGCCGCGCTCGAGCTGCCCGCGGACGGGCGCGTGCGGCTGGCCGTCGGCCGGCACGTCGTCGTCGCGCAAGATGCGGCTTCGGGCTCGCGCGTCGTGAACGTCGACGTTCGCGCGGGCGAAGACGCGCGCGTCCGGTTCGACTTTGCGGCCCCGCCCCTCGCGCCGCCCGCACCCGCGCCGCCGCCGTTGCCCGCGCCGACCTCGCCCGCGCGCACGCCGAGCTCGCCCGCGCCGACCCCGCCGGTATTTTCGCCGAACCCCGCGCGGCCGCACGACGCCGCACCCACGGGCGGAGGCGACGGCTTCAGAGCCGCCGGTCTCGGCGCGCTCGCCGTCGGTGCCGCGGGCCTCGTCACGGGCGTGGTCTTCGGCGTCGAGGCGATCCACCGCAACGACGACTCGTACGCGGGCGGCCATTGCGATCGAAGCACCTGCGATGCCGTCGGTCTGCCGCTCCGCTCGAGCGCGCTCCGCGACGGCGACGCCTCGACCGCATTGCTGGTAGCGGGCGCGGCCACGGCCGCGCTCGGTCTCGCCTGTTACTTCTATTTTGCGCCACGGAACGAGCGGCCGTCGAGCGCGGCGTTCGCGCCTCGGCGCTTGCGGCTCGTCGCCACGCGACGCGGTTTCGGCGAAGCCGCGCTCGCTGCCGGCGTGGACTTCTGAGGCGGCATGCGCTTCGCGCCGGCACTCGCCTTGGCTCTGCTCACGGGCTGCGACGCCGTCGCGGGGATTCACGCCGCGTCGGAACGAACCGAGCCGGGCGTCGAAGCGGCAGGCTCGGCGAGCACGCCGCCGGCCGGCGCGACCTGCGCCACGCACGCCGATTGTTTGACCGGAGCGAGCGCCGAATTCGACCCGTACGCGTGTATAGAGGGTGCGTGCGTGCGGCTCATGTCCGACGAATGCCAGCTGCTTTTGCCCTCCAGCAATCAATGGCTCCAGAACTTGCGCAGCGGCGACGCGGACCCGCTCATTTTCGGGATCTTCACGATCTACGACCAACATCTGGACGCCGACGACACGCGCAATTTCGATCTCGCGCTCACGGACGTGACCGAAAAAGTCATCGGCATCCCCGCCGTGAACGACAAGCGGCGCCCGCTCGTGGGCGTGGCGTGCAACTCCGGCACGCTCACGAGCCCGCTCTCGGAAGACCAGCTCGACCGCGCGATGGATCACCTGACGCTCGATCTCGGCGTGACGGGGATCTTGAGCGATCTGCAAGCGAGCGATCTCGAGCGCGCGTTCCGCTACCGCGGCTACGATCGCCACGTTTTCTTCATGAACGCGCTCGGCGCCGAGGAGAACGTGCAGACGCTGATGTCCGACGGCTTGATCTGGAGCATTCTCCCGCCGGGCACCGATCTCGTTCCCGTGTACCAGCCGCTGGTCGACCGCGCCGTCGCGCACCTGCGCTCGAACGGCACGCTCGGAGCGACCGAGAACGCGCGCGTCGCGATCGTGATCGCCCAGAACGTGCCGGTGTTGAACGACATCGGTTCGGCCGTCGTGAATACCCTCTCGATCAACGGGAAGGCGGCGACGGACCAGAACGCGGGCGGTGATTTTCTCGAAATCACCGTGTTTTCCCCGTCCGGGGAGGGGGCGCCGAGCGTCGACACGGACGCCATTCTGCAGCTCAAGGCGTTCAAGCCGCACATCGTCGTGAGCGCGACCGGCGACGAGTTCTTGAAGGACTACATCCCGCTCATCGAAGAAGCGAACCCGCCGCTCGCGCCGATGTACGTCCTCTCCGAGTGGGACTACGGGCAGACGGACGCGCTCGCGAGCCTCGTCACCTCGTCGAAGCTCGCGCTCCACGAACGGCTCATCGGCGTGAACTACGCCGAGGCGCCCGAGCAGCACGCGGACCAGGCGTATCAGCTCCACTTCGACGCCAAGTACGCTCCGCAGTCGAACGCGTCGGGCCTCGAAAATTTCTACGACGCTGCGTACTATTTCTTTTATTCGGCGGCCGCGTCCGGCATGGCCTGGCCGCTCCAGGGTCACGATATGGTCAACGGCATGCGCCGCTTGCTCTCGGGCAACGACCCGTTCGACGTGGGGCCCGACGACCTCGAGAGGGCCGTGGTCGAGCTCGAGACGCCCGACGCCTCCATCACCCTGAACGGGACCATGGGGCCGCCTAACTTCTCGAGCGACGGCGTGCGTCACACGCCGGGCAGCGTTTACTGCATCGACCAGAACGGGGACCGTCGGTCCGACGTTTTGACCCTCGACGGCGACGGCAAGCTCACGAGCGAAGAGCCGTTTCCGTGCTTCGATTTTTGAAGCCGCGGCGCGTGTGCGCGTCACACGAAAGCTCGCGCGAGTGCGTGTGCGGTGCACGCCACGGCCGCGAGAAATAGCCGGGTTTCCGACTGTTCATGCCCCGGCATGCCGCGTGCTCCCGCGGCATCCGCATGCTGACCTCCGAGGAGCCGGGCGGGCGAGGGCGGCCGAGGGTTCCGTCGTCCGCGCTCACGCCCGCCGAGCGCGTCATCGTCGAGCTCATCGCGAACGGCCTTTCGAACCGGGTCGTCGCTGACGCCCGCGGGTGCACTCCGCGCACCGTCGCGAATCAACTCACGGTCGTTTACCGAAAGCTCGGTATCTCGAGTCGGCGCGAGCTCCGCGCGCTGCTCACGCCCGAACCCGCGAGCGAGCGCGTTCTCGACTCGCTCACGCCCCGCGAACGGCAAGTCCTGTCGCTCGCGGACTTCGGCCGCTCGAACAAGGCCATCGCCCACGCGCTCGGACTCTCGATCTCGACCGTCTCGACGACGCTCACGCGCGCCCGCCGGAAGCTTGCCGCGATCGATTCGGCCTGACGGAGTTTACAGCCGGTTCTCGCCGTGGCATCACGCGCGGGATGCGCTTCGGTCTGGGCTTTGGGGCTTGCCTCGTGGGTCTCGCGGCGTCGGCATGCGCCGGGGCCGGCGCGGGGGACGCACCGACCGGGGTCGAAGCTTCGGCGATCAACATGGGCGAGCTCTCGCCCGATACGGACAATGCCGTCGTGGCGGTCCGCGTCGTCCGGCCGCCGCCCTGGGACGGCGATCTCTGCACGGGGACGCTCGTTGCGTCGAACGTCATGCTCACTTCGCTCGAGTGCGTGACGCTCTTCGACAGCCACCAAGCGGTCACGTGCCTCTCCGACGGCACGCTCGACACCACGGGCACGATGGGCGGCGCGATCGGCGACCCGCTCACGCCGCACGACATTCGCGTCTACTACGGCTCGTCCCTCGGTGACGAAGCGCCGTCCGCCTACGGCGCGCAGGTCTTCGTCACGGGCACGCCCGAGGTGTGCGAGGACGATCTCGCCGCCGTCGTCCTCGACCGCTCGCTGCCGTCCGCGGGCTACGCCCTCAGGCTCTCCCCCGACGTGACGGTCGGTGAGGAGGTCACCGCCATCGGTTGGGGACAATCGGACTACGATGCGCGCTTCAAGCGCGACGTCGCCATCATCGCCGTCGGCCCCGACGACACGACGAACGGCCCCGGGGACGCGGCGCCGCGCTCCTTCCTGGTCGGAAACGGGCTCTGCTTCGGCGATCGCGGAGGTCCAGCGCTCTCGGACGACACGGGCGCCGTCGTCGGCATCTACGCGCGACCGTTGAGCGGCGGCAGCTGCGTGGGCCCGGACCGCGACGTCGACGGCGTCAATCGCTTCGTGAAGCTCGCTCCCTACGAGAGCATGATCCGCCAAGCGTTCGACGCCGCGGGCGCGACGCTCGTGACCGACGCGCCGAGCGGCGGCGAACCGTCGGGCAAACACGCCGCGGGCTGCGCCCTGAGCCGAGGCGCGCCGGGTGGTTCGAGCTCGGTCGCGCTCTGGGTCTTGGCGCTCGGCGCGGGCCTTCGACGCAGAAAGCGAGCGCGTGCGACATGAGATGCGGCGGGACGTTCCTGTTCGTCGTGCTCGGCGCGGCGGCGATCGCGGCCGCATGCGGCAGCGGTAACGACGGTTCCAAGGTCGCGAGCGGCACCGGCGGCACTTCCTCGACCGGCGGCGAGCAGATCGGCGGCGGCGGCGAGCCACCGGACCCCACGCCATTTTGCGCGCAAATCTGCCAGCTCATGGCGGCCGTCGACTGCACGACGGGGACCGCCGTCCCCGTGGACGGCGACCAAGCCGTGCCCGTGGACGATCCGACGTGCGTCGACGAGTGGTGCACGGAGAACACGCTCGCCGCCGAGGTCGAGCCGGATTTCATCAAACCCTGCCAGCGTGAGTGGGACGCCTTCCTCGAATGCATGTCGAAGCTCCCGGCCGACGCCTACGGCTGCTACGGCATCGCTCACACCACGGTGGACCCCGAGGCTTGCGTCTACCCCGAGCTCGAGGACTACAATAACTGCTTCCAGTCGGGCGGCCCCGATACGTACCCGCCGCCTCAAGACTGAACGCGACGCCGCGCGCCCCGAACGCCGACGGGGCGCATTTCACGGCCGTCCCGGCCGCGACGCGTCGAGGCAGCGACGCCAGACGTGCAAACAACTGGTTGCACATGGCGCCGCGCCGGGCTACATGAGCAACCAAGAGGTTGCACATGACGACGGACAAGATCGAAAAGCGAGTCACCTTGAAAGCCCCCGTTTCCCGCGTGTGGCGCGCGATCGCGGACGCCCGGGAGTTCGGGCGCTGGTTCGGATTCACGCTCGAGGGCGAGTTCACGCCGGGCAAGGCGATGCGCGGCACCTTCGACGGCCAGCTCGACGAGGCGGCGCTCATCGAGCATCAGAAAAAGCTCGGAGTGCGACCGTCGAAGGTGAAGGCCGCGGCACTCGATACGTCGTTTTGCACCGTCGAGCGCATCGAGCCCGAGCGTTACTTCAGTTTTCGGTGGATCCCTTACGGCATCGACGCCGAAGCCGACGTCGCGAACGAGCCGACGACGCTCGTCGAGTTTCGCCTGGAGCCGGTGGCCGAAGGCACGCTCCTCACCATCGTCGAGTCGGGCTTCGATCGCGTGCCCGCGCACCGGCGTGAACGCGCGTTTCGGATGAACGAGGGCGGCTGGGCCATGCAAACGCAAAACGTGCGGCGTCATGTCGAAGGCACGTGAACGGGCGGCGGCGCGCGTCTTCTTCGCGCTCGGCGACGGCACGCGGCTCTCGGTCGTGCAAAAGCTCGGCACGGGCGGCGCGCTCTCGGCCACGTCGCTCTCCGCGGGCGCGAAGGTGACGCGTCAGGCCATCGTCAAGCACCTGCGCGTGCTCGAGGACGCGGGCATCGTCACGCCGGAACGCAACGGGCGTGAGGTGCTGTACGCGCTCGAACCCCGGAAGCTCGACGAAGCGCGTGGCTTTCTCGACGGCATTGCCGCGGGTTGGGACCGCGCGCTCGAACGCTTGCGCGTGCTCGTCGAAGAACCGGCGCAGGCGCGCTCGTCGCCCAAGTGACGATCATTCGAGGGCCGCGCAGGCGCCGTTCCAAAACTCCACGCCCGCCCGCGTGCCGATCCAGAAGCCACCGCGCGGATCGGGGACGAACGCGGTCACGTCGCGCGTGCGCGTCGGTACGGTGTGCGTGTGGTTCGGCGCGCCCACGCGCAAGCCGTCCATCGTCGCGAGCGCGAGGCACCCGCCGTCGAGCGCCACGACGCCCGCCGGGTTCACGTAGCCGGGCGCGGGGTCGAGCGCGCTCGGCTCGAGCGCCATCGCCGTCGCCCCCAAGACGGCGATGCCCGCGCTGTAGGTGCCCACGGTGAGGGTGCCGTCGCGGTAGGCGAGTCCGGTGACCCAATCGTCGGGCAGCGTGTTCAAGACGACGGCCGCACGACCGAGCTCGGCGTGCGCGCGCGAAAATGCGGTCGGGGCGCCCCAGAAGAGTCCGCTCGTGGTGCCGGCGAAGAGTCGGTCGCCGTCCTCCGCGAGCGCCCACACGGAACGAAACGGCGCCCCGTCTTTCTTGCCGAAAGTCCGCAATTCGCCGTGCTCGATGAAGGTGACTCCGGCGTCGCCGCCCGCGACGAGCGCGCCGCTCGCCGTGACGAGGAGGGCGTGGACGGCCGCTTCGGGTCCGAGACGCGTGCAAGCTCCCGCGGCCGGACAGCGCGCGAGACCGCGCGCCGTGCCGACCCAAAGCGTCCGTTCGCGTTCGGACCACGCGAGCGCGTTGACGTTCGGATCGAGCGCGGGATCCTGCACGGGGTGAAGCGCTCCGTCGTGCTCGAGCACGTAGAGGCCGGCGTCGAAGCTGCCGACGTAGACGCGCTCGGCCGAAACGGCGAGCGCGCTCACGTCGAGTGCGTCGCGCCCGACGTCGTCGGCGACGGGCTCCCGCGCCGCGAGCGTCGCCGAGCAGGTGAGCGCGAGCGAGAGCGCCATAGCGAGCACCCGGCGTTTCACGGCAGCTCGAGCTCCTTCACGCCGTGGTTCAGCGCCTGGTCGAAGCCGACGACGCGCAACGTGCCGTGCTCGAGCTCCGAACGCGGGATTCGGGCCCGAAAAACGCCCCATTTCGTGGCCGTGAGCTCGTGGACGCGGCCGCTCGGCGTGCGGAGCTCGACCCGCCGCAGATCGGAGAGTGCGCTCGGCCCCGTTTCGGTGACGACGACGGCGACGAAGCTCGAGCTCCGGCGCGAGCGTTCGAGCTTCACGTCGAGCTCGGGCGCGGTGCGATCGACCGTGTAGCGCACCGAGCGCGTTTCGGTCCGGCCGTCGCGGTGAACGATGCGGACGAGGGCGGAATACTCGCCCTCGTTCGCGTCGCGCGGGACCAAGAACCGGACCATCCAGGCGCCGCGCCCGCCGCGCGCGTCGAGATCGTAGGTCGCGCGCTTCGTGGCTCCGAACGGAAACTCGACCGTGACGGAGACGGCGTCGCGCTCGGCGTCGATCAGGATTTCGGGGTCGCCCGGTTGCACGCGGTCGGCGCTGATGTCGGCCCCGTCGGCGCTCTCGAGATCCTTGCCGGTGACGCGGGGGGCGTCTTCGGCCTGTTTTTCACGCCGTTCGATGGCGAACCGCGCGTACGCTTCCTCGCTCTCGAGCACCAAGAACGACGTGAAGCGACTCATGACGCCGTAGTCGAGCGACGCCTTCACCACCTCCGGCGGCGGTGCCTCCGCCTTCTCGAGCCGTTGAACCAGCGCGGCCCCGAAACGACGCGCCACGCCGGTCGTCACTTCGGGCTTCGCGCGCGGCACGAGGTCCTGCGTGCCCGCCCTCGTCTTTGCGGCGACGTGCAGGCCGAGCAGCGGATCGACGCCGCGCGGCGCCTTCGCCACGAGCACGAGCTCGTCGCCGCGCTCGAGCGACCAGGGTCCGCCGGGCAACACGTCGACGCCCGGGGCCGCCGTGATCGCCACGTCGCGCACACGGCGTCGCGGTTCCGCGAGCGCGCTCGCGAGTGCATCGACGTCTTCGCGCCGGCGAATCCGCGTCCGGCGGCCACCACTCGCGGCCGCGAGCTCCGCCGCGAGCTCGTCGTCGATCGAGGCGCCGAACAGCACGGGAAAGACGGGAATACCGGGCAGATCGTGTTCGACGAGCGCGCGCAGCGCCTGCGGGCCCGTGACGCCCCAGGTCGGCTCGCAATCCCCGAGGTAGAGGAGCGCGCTCTCCGGAACCGCCGCGGCGAGTCGGCCGACGAGCTCGAACGCCGTGCCGAGGTCCGACGCCCCGTCGGGGGTGACGGCGCGGAGCGCGGCGAGCGCACTCTCGATCGTCTCGGGCGTCACGAGGACCAGGCCCGCCGGGGACGCCTGGGCCGTGAGATCGCTCGTCACGAGCTCGAACGACGAACCCGCGGGTAACTTCGCGAGCAGCACGCCGAGCGCGTCGAGCTCGCGCGGGTACTCTTCGAGCGCGCTCCGCGAAGTGTCGACGACGACGAACCAGCGCTTCGGCACGGGCAGCGTGTCGACCGCGAGGCGCGACCACTCGGGCGCGACGCGGACGAGCGCGTACGAGCCGTCCGGGCGCTCCTCGCGTAGAATCGGACTCGCCGCGTGCGCGGGCAACGAAAACACGCGGTTCGGCAAGACGTCATGTTCGTCCACCACGCGCCGGCCCTGCCAGTCGATGACGAGCTCCGGCAGGACCTCGCCGCCCGCCGGGGTGCCCGTGCCCTGGACGAAGGCGAGCTCGCCGCCGGAGCGGCGGAGCGGCGCGAGATAATGCAGCGTCACCACCTTCGGACGACCCGGTTCGAGCGGAAATACGCGCATTTTGAAGGTGGAACCGTGCTCCCACTCGAGGAGCGCCGGATCCGCCATGGCGTCGACGACACTCTCGTAGGCCTTGCGCGCCTTCTCGCGCTCGACGAGCTCGCCGTCGACGAGCTTGCCGTCGATCTCCATGGCGAGCCCCGTGAGGAGCGCGCCGTCGGGCATCGGAAACCGGAACGTCCCTTCGAGCACGCGGTCGGCGTCGTTCTCGAAGCGGTGCGTGACTTCGATTTCCGCCATGTCGCCGCGCTGCTCGGCGCGAACGTGAACGCTTTGGAGGCGGAGCTTCAGCGTTTCGCCCGAATCGGTGCGCGCCGAGAGCGTGCCGATGCCGCCGGGGTCGTTCGCGACGGCCGGCGCCGCGAGCGCTTCCGGGCCGCGCGGCGCGGGTCGCGAGGCGGACGCGGGCGAACAGGCGAGCGCGAGCAGGGGCGCGACGAGAACGAGCAGGCGGCGTGACAACGCGAACATCACACGCCTCCTTGCGCGACGCTGACGCGCGCTGCCGTCACGTGATCCTTGGCCACGAACAGCCGATACGGAAACACGCTCCGCCGCTCGGTGGGGCGGCCCTCGTCGAGCACGACGATGACCTCGCCGCGCGCTTCCGTGAACGCGCCCGGACGCGCGCCGTAGTAATCGACGCCGATCGTGTACACGCCCGGGCTCGCGTGGTGCGCGGTGAAGCTTTCCGGTCCGTAGCCGGTCGTCACGTCGTCGAAGAGCTGTTCGCCCCCGGCGCCGGTGCGATGGTCGAACTTCACGGTTTCGCCGCTCGGCGTCGTGACCCAGAGATCGATGTCGGTGCGATCGGTATCCCAGGTGAGGAACACCTTGAGGTCGTTCTCGATGCCGCCGTGCAGTCCGAGCTCGCCGATGCGGCGGTCGAGCTCGGCGACGCGGGCATGGTCGCCCGCCACTTCGGCCGCGAGCCGCTCGTGGGCGGCCATCTGCCCGAGGCGCTGGCGCGCCGGATAGCGAACCGACTCGGGCACGTCCGGCGCGTCGGCGATCGTCTGGAACCGGCCTGCCGCTTCCGGCAAACCGAGCCGAAATTCGATGTCGGCGAGCTCGAACGCCGTCCGATAGTCGCTCGCGATGTCGAGCGCGGCGAGCAGCTGTTCGCGCGCTCCCGCGAGATCACCGGCTTGTTTGAGCACCGTGGCGAGCGCGCGACGCGCCTGCACGTCGCGCGGCAAGAGCTCGACGATCGCCGAATAGGTGCGCCGCGCCTGGTCGCGTTCGCCCCGTTCGGCCTGGATGTCGCCGAGGAGCCGCACCACGACCAGGTTGTAGGCGTCGTGCTCGCGCCAGCTCTCGGCCGCACGTTCCGCCCCGTCCCAGTCGCCGCTCGCCATGAGTGCGCGCGTCAAGCCGAAGCGCGCGTCACGGAGCTTCGGATCCTGTTCGACGGCCGCGCGCAGCGTCGCGATGTCCGCCGGGGACGGTCGCGCTCGTACCGGCGGCGCGCTGTCGACCGCGGTCACGCGGAGGCGTGGCGCCGCGGCCGGTTCGCCGCGGGCCGGCAACGAGAGGGTGAGCAACAAGCAACCGAAGACGAAGGGCGTTCGCATGCGGGGCGTCTTCGCAACGCGCGTGCCGCGGCCGAGGTCGGGAAATCGGCCGAAATCGGAGTGTCTCGCGCGCGACCGTGTGTCTCTCCGGACGCAGGGCGGCCTGCGGCGGCCACAGGCCCGCGGGCCCTGCGAGCTACGGGTGATATTGGGGGGCGGCTGCGAACGCCTGGCCGAGCGCCGTCATCACCGGCGGGTTCGCGGTCGTGTACACGTCATTGTACGTGTTCCACGGGTACCAGGCGTAGCGCTCGACGAGCGGATGCTTCGCGAGCATCGGGATCGCGTTGTTGAAGAAATCGAGCACGGTTTGCTCGTCGGGGTTGCTCGAGCCCATGCAGCCGAACTCGGTGATCCAGACGGGGAGTCCCCACTGCGAGGCCCACGTCACCGCCCCTTCGAGCTGGCTCGCGACGCACGACCCCGCGTTCCACCCGTACCAATGCATGGCGATGAAATCGACGCGCAGCCCCTGCTGTTTGGCCTGCGTCATGAAATCCTCGAGCCAGGAGCGGCCGTCGTCCGAAACGGCGGGACTCCCGACTCGGATGTTCGCGTTCGCCGTGATCTGCGGCCAGAGAGCGATCGCGTCCGCGACCGACATGTTCGCCTGGTCCGACTTGTTCGGCTCGTTGAAGCCGAGCACCGTCGTGTACCCCGCCTTGGCGATGGCATCGATGCTCGACACGTCGCTCGAGCCCCAAATCATCGGCACGAAATACGGATCGTTGCAGTCCGTGCTCTTCGGCGTCGCGCCCCAGTTGTAACACCAGGTCGCCCCGAGCGCGGAAATCTCCGCGGCCGGCGAGTTCGCGATGCCCTTGTACGGCGTCGTGCTCGGCTCGGGCGTCGTCGGCGTGCCGGGGACGCACGTGACTTCGATGGCGATCTTCTTCGTCGTGCCGTGGCATGGGTCGCCGAACGTGCCGTTCGCCGCCGTGACGGAGCACGAGCTCTTGCCGACGCACATCGACTGCACGGTCGAGACGCTCGACGTGGCGTCGCAGTCGCTCGTCGCGAAGTTGCCGCACGTTCCCGTCGGCGTGCCGAAGCTCGCGAACACCACCGAGTCGATGATTTGCCCGGTCGGACAGCTGAGCGTCGCCGCGTCGTTCTCGGCGGCCGTCGCGCAGACGGGAGCGCTCGCCGAGGCGCCTGCAGCGCCGGTCGCTCCACTGCCCGCCGTGCCGCGGCCCGCTGCGCCGCCCGCACTCCGGCCGCCGCGCGCCGAGGAACCAGCCGCCGCAGAGCTCGTGCCTGCGGCCGCGCCCGAGCTCGAAAGTCCGCCCGCCGCGCTCGTTCCGCTCGAGCCCGACACGCCGCCCGTGCCGCTGCCGCTCGCCGTCGCGCCGCCGGCTCCGTTCGCGACGCTCGTCCCGCCGGTCGACGTCGCGCCGCTCGATTGGCCGGCGCTCCCTCCCGTCCCGCCGTCGAGCGCGCCCGGGCTCGTGCCGCCCGTCGTCGCGCCTCCGCTCGTGCTGCTCGCGCCGCCCGTGCTCTTGCCGTTGCCGCCGTCACCGCTCGACGAGCAAGCGGCCGCCGACAGCAAGAGCGACGGCACGCCGCACGCGAGAACGGCGAGCCCGAGTAAGCGAGAGCGAGCGATGCTCGCATTGTCGCACGCGGCTCGCCGCGTCACCAGAAGCGGCCGCTCCGGCTAAAAAGTTTTCAGCTTGCTGCGAGTGCTCGACGGATCGCGGCAGGCGGAGCGCTCCGTTCCCGAGCGAAACTCAGCCGGGCTTCTTCTCGACGTGACCGCCGAAGCCGAAGCGGAGCGCCGAGAGGACGCGCGCCTGGAAGTCGCCTTCGCCGCGTGAGGTGAAGCGCTGGTAGAGCGACGCCGAAAGCACCGGGACCGGCACGCCTTCGTCGATCGCGGCTTGAAGCGTCCAACGTCCCTCGCCGGAATCGGAGACGTGACCGCTGAAGCTCGCGAGCTTCTCGTCGCGAACGAACGCCTCGGCGGTGAGATCGAGGAGCCACGACGCGATCACGCTGCCGCGCCGCCAGACCTCGGAAATGTCGCGCAGGTTGAAGTCGTATTGGTAGTGCTCGGGGTTCCGGAGCGGCGTCGTTTCCGCGTCGTGTTCGCGCGAGCCCTTGCCGATGCCGGCCGAGTTCAGCACGCCGAAGCCTTCGGCGTACGCGGCCATGAGACCGTACTCGATGCCGTTGTGCACCATCTTCACGAAGTGTCCGGCGCCGTTCGGTCCGCAGTGCAGGTAGCCTTGCTCGGCGGTGCCGCCGAACTTCTCGCGGCCCGCGGTGCGCGGCGTTTCACCGCGGCCGGGGGCGAGCGACGCGAAAATGGGATCGAGTCGAGCGACCGTCTCCGGCTCACCGCCGATCATCATGCAGTAGCCGCGCTCGAGGCCCCAAATGCCGCCGCTCGTGCCGACGTCCACGTAGTGGATGTTCTTCGCCTGGAGCTCGTGAGCACGGCGGATGTCGTCGATGTAGTACGAATTACCGCCGTCGATGCAGATGTCGCCGGGCCCGAGCACGGCCGTCAGATCGGCGATGGTCGCGTCCACCACGGCGGCCGGCACCATGATCCACACCGCGCGCGGCGGCGCGAGCTTCGCGGCGAAATCGGCGAGCGAGCTCGAGGCCTTGGCCCCTTCCTTCGCGAGGCCGGCGACCGCGTCCGCCGAACGATCGAAAACGACGCACTCGTGTCCGCGCCGCATCAAGCGCCGAACCATGTTGGCGCCCATTCTCCCGAGACCGATCATTCCGAGCTGCATGCGCAAAGACGTACCTTGCGCGTGCACGCGGAACCAGCCCCACGTCGCCGTTGGTCGCGTTCAGGCAGAGAAACCGCGGTCGCGTGATCGTTTCAAGACGTGGCGCGCCGCTTTCGGCGACGGAAAGCGAAGAGCGCGAGCCCGAGCCCCGCGAACGCGGAGAACGGATGCTGCGGCGCCCCGCCCGCGATGCCGCAGCCGCCCGACTCCTTCCCGGAATCGTCGCCGCCGCCCGTGCCGGGCGACGAAGTCCCCGTGCCGCTCGCTCCGCCGCTCCCGCCGCTCGACGAGACGGCGCCGCCGCCGCCTTGACGTCCGGCTGCGCCGTTCGCGATCGTGCCGCCGGTGCTTCCACCTGCGCCCATCGCGCTCGTGCCGCCGGTGCCCGGCGCGCCGCCGGTTCCGCTACCTCCCGTTCCGTTCGCGCCGCCGCCCGTGCCGCCGCTCGCCGGCATCACGCCCGTTCCGGCTGCTGCGCTCATCGTGCCGCCGGCGCCGCCCATGCCGCCCGCGCCCGTTCCGCCCGACGGCCCGCGGCCGCCTCCCGCGCTCGTGGCGCCGCTCATCCCGCCCGAGCCGGGCGCGCCGCCCATGCCGCCCGAACCGCCCATGCCGTTGCAGTCGGGTTCGGGGTCGGTCGTCTCACCGGCGTCGAGGCCGAAGAACTTGAGGATGTCGGCTTCCTCGTACGGCATCGAGTGCGTGCCGCCGGGCGAAGACCACGCTTCGAGCACGTTGTAGCCGCACGCGTTCGCCCAGAACTGGCGATCGTAAGTCGCGTTCGCGGCCTTGTAGCCCTTGTCGGACGACGTGGGATCGGTCGGCAAGCCGAGCACGTTCGTCCATTCCTTGATGGACTCCCCCGTGTTCTTGTAGCTGATGGTCTGGTCGGCTTCGCCTTGCATCGTTTGGATGCGCGGGCGATGCCCCGTGTAGCCGGGATCCATCGCGCGGACGAGATCGCCCCATTGCTGCGCGGTCTTGATGGTGTTGCCGTTCGCGCAGTTGTCGCTCCACTGATTGCTGCTCGCGTAACCGTCCGCCCAACAGCCAGCCGGCACGCCCGCGCGCGCCGAGCCCGCGCGAAAGACGTCGGGGTACACGGCCATGAGCGCTTGCGTCATCATGCCGCCGCCCGAGCCGCCCATCGCGTACACGCGACCCGGATCGCCGCCGTACTTCATGAGCGCGTACTTCACCATCTGCGCGACGCCCTGCGTGTCGCCGCCGCCGTCGTGCGTGAGCGACGCGCTCGTCCCCACGTCCCAACAGTTCTGTCCGGGGTTGTCGGGCAGAATCAGAATGAAGCCGTACTTGTCGGCGGCGGCCTTGCTGATCGGAATGTTGCCGAGCTGCCCGGTCGCGGTCGAGCCGCACGAATGCGAGGAAACCATGATCGGCGGTTTCGTCGCGAGCTTGTCGGGCACGTAGATGTACATCTGCATGTAGCTCGGGAGCTTCACGCTGCCGGCCCAATCCGAACGATTGACCTCGACGAGCGACGCCGCGGAGCCGCGGGCGGGTGCGAGCAAACCGGCCGAGAGCGACGCAGCCGCGAGAACCTGAGCTCGAAATCGATTCATGTCCGAGTACCTCTACGAAGGCGGAGTGAGCGAGCACTCAACGCAAAATCTTCCAGTGTTCGACAAATCAGTGCAGAAGAGTTTCACGCCTGCTAAAACGGGGCTTGCGGGTGTATTCCCTCGGACCGCGCAACGGATCGACGACGCGCGCGGCGCGGCGCGCCGCCGATACCGCGGCGAGAAAGTTCGATCCAAGATGTGCGTTGACCGCCTGAAGGACGCTCTCCACTCCGCTCATGCCCATCACCCGCACGCGTAGCGCCGCGCTCATGCTGCTCCTGCTGCTCGTCGAGTGCAGCATGCAGAACGGGCGAGCTCCCGGCGCCGGCGCGCCCGCGGACGAGACGGGCGGCTCCGGCGCGGCGCGCGGCGGATCGGCCGGCGCGGCGAGCGGCACCGCGGCCGCGGCGGGCACACCGAGTCACGCGTCCGGAGGCTCGAGCTCCGGCGGTACGAACGGCTCCGGGGGTCGCTCGACGACCGGCGTCAGCGCGGGCGGCGTCGTCGGCACGATGGTCGGCACGGGCGGCAGCGCCGGCGCGTTCAGCAGCGCGGGGGCCGGCACCGGCGGCAACGACTTCGGCTTCGCGAGCACCTCCGTCCCCACGAACGGCGCCTTCGCCGTCGCGAACACGTGCGTGGGAGCGGACACGTCGCCCGATCTCGAATGGGGCCCCGGTGTGAGCCAAGCCCAGAGCTACGCCGTCGTGCTCGAGGACGCCGCGACCAGCGTGCCGCAATGGATCGTGTGGGACATTCCCGCGACGGTCACGGCGCTGCCCGCGGCCATTCCCCCCGCGGCGATGATCGCGAACCCGGCCGGGGCCAAGCAGGTTTCGACCAACGGCAACGGCTACGTCGGCCCGTGTCCGAGCGGCCAGCTGCGCTTCTACGTGTTTTCCGTCTACGCGCTGCCGGTCCCGACGCTCGCGGGGGTGACGACCGATAGCCCGCCGAGCGCGGTGGCGACCGCCATCAATCTCACGCCGCCCGTCGACGTCGCCGTGTTCGGGGCGAGCGCGGGCATGAACAGCGCGGGCGCGGCGGGCTACGGCGGCAACGGCGGTCTCGGCGGCATGGGCGGCGCGAGCGTCAACGGCGGCATCGGCGGCGTGAACTCGAGCAATCCTTAGGCCGCGCCGCTCGGCGGAACGACGCGTCCGGGGCTCTCCGGGGCGCGCCGGAGCAAACCCTTATTGACGAACAATGGTTGCGGTACCACAATCGTTGTGTGACCATAACTAAAGCGCCGCGGCCGAACCTGATCCTCGCCATTTGTTGCTTGAGCCTGCTCTTGGTTTCGATGGACGTGACGATCGTGAACGTCGCGTTGCCGGCCATTCGCCGTGATCTGCGGGCCACGACGGCGGGTCTGCAATGGGTGATCGACGCCTACACGCTCGTGCTCGCGAGTCTGCTCATGCTCTCGGGCTCGATCGCCGATCGCTTCGGCCGCCGCCGCGTGTTCCAGGTCGGACTCACGCTGTTCACCGCGGCGTCGGCCCTCTGCAGCGCCGCGCCGAGCTTGGGTGTGCTCGTCGTCTTTCGTATGCTGCAGGCCGTGGGCGCGAGCATGCTGAACCCGGTGGCCATGTCCATCATCACGAACGTCTTCATCGAACCCAAGGCGCGGGCGCGCGCCATCGGCACGTGGGGCGCGGTCGTCGGCGTGTCGATGGGCATCGGGCCGCTCGTCGGCGGCTGGCTCACTCAGACCGTCAACTGGCGCTCGATCTTCTGGATCAACGTTCCGGTGGGCGTCGCGGCGTTCGTGCTGGCGC
>DATJXW010000056.1:0-5937 GCA_035499895.1 Polyangiaceae bacterium
GGCGAAAGCGACCCGCATCGCGGCAGCCGTCGAGTTCGGACGGCGCGCGCTCTTGCGCACCCTCGCCGAAGAGCGCGAGGTGCTCGATTGCTTCGAGCGAGTCGTGCACTGGGCACAGCCGCGCTTGGCCGCGCTCGAGCACGAAGAAGTGTGGCTGCTCTCGCTCGACGGCAAGTACGGGCTCAAATCCGCGCGTCGCATTGCGCAGGGCGGCCTGCATGGCTGCGCCTTGCTCACGCGCGACGTCCTCGGGCCGGCCTTGCGTGACGGCGCGAGCGCCATCGTGCTGATCCACAATCACCCGAGCGGCGATCCGACGCCCAGCGCAGAAGACATCGCCATGACACGCTCGATCCGTGTGGCGGCGGAGCTGGTCGGCGTTCCGCTGATCGATCATGTAGTCGTAGCTCGCACCGGTGCCCGCTCGCTGTGTGAGACCGAGCGTGTGCGCGCCGCATGAAATGGCGCGCCCGCTGCAGCCAATGACGCCCGACAAACCCACAAATTCGGGAATCGTCGGAAATATCCGGTCGCTTCGCGGGATGCTTTCCGGCGGCCAGGCGCTTGACTATCCTGACCTGTGATGAACGCCCCTGAAGTCAAGTTCGCCGCCCTGACCGACGTCGGCAGAGTGCGCGATCAGAACGAAGACAACTTCTTGGTCGACAAGAAGCTCGGCCTGTTCATCGTCTGTGACGGCATGGGCGGACACGCGGCGGGCGAAGTCGCCAGCGCGCTCGCCGTGCGCACGATGCACGAGGAGATCAAAAAACAAGCCGACTTGATCCAGGACTACGCGGATCTGGCCAAGGGCGCGGCCAAGGTCACCAAGCGTGACATCCTGAACATGCTCGAGTTCGCGGTGAATCGCGCCTCGAGCCGCGTCCACGCCGAGGCCGCGAAGGATGCGCAGAAGCGCGGCATGGGCACGACGCTCGTCTCGCTGCTCGTGATCGGAACGACCGCGTTCATCATCTACGTCGGCGACAGCCGCATCTATCTCCTGCGCGACGGCGTGCTCGAGCAGCTCACCGAGGACCACACCGTCCGCAACGAGCTCATCAAGAAGCGCAAGATGACGCGCGAGCAGGTCGAACAGATCGCGCAAAAGAACGCCATCACGCGCGCCGTCGGCGTGTACGAGCACGCCGAGCCGGACACGCTCGTGGTCGATCTCGTGCAGGGGGATCGCTTTCTTTTGTGTTCGGACGGCCTGTGCGGCTACTTCGAGGAGGACCTCGAGTCGCTCGGCCGGCACCTCTCGAATCCGAACGCCGACGCCGCCGCGCGGAGCCTCATCGACGCGGCGAACGAGCAGGGCGGCAAGGACAACATCACGTCGGTCATCGTCACGGTTGGCGACGCGACGGCGCGCGACACGAACCGCGCGAAGCAGCTCCAGTTGAAGCGCGACACGCTCGCGCGCATGCCGCTCTTCCGCCCGCTGAACGATCGGGAAATCCTGCGCGTCTTGCAGGTGACCGACGTGGTCTCGTTCAAGAACGGCGAGCAGGTCATGACCGAGGGCGAGACGGGCGAGGAGCTCTTCATCGTGCTCTCGGGGCAACTCCGCGTCACGCGCGGCGGCGCCGACCTCGCGACGCTGAAGACCGGCGACCACGTCGGCGAAATGGCGCTCGTTCGCAGTCAGCCGCGTTCGGCGACGGTGGTGAGCGACGGCGCGAGCGACCTGATGGTGATCCGGCGCACGGAATTCTTCGAGATCCTGCGCAAAGAGCACCAGCTCGCGGTGAAGCTGCTCTGGCAGTTCTTGGGCGTCCTCGCCGATCGCCTCGCGGACACGAGCCGAGAGCTCGGCGCCGCGAAAGAGGAGCTCGCGGCCGAAGACATCACCGGCGAGATCTTCGAAGACGAAGACGACAGCGATCGCAAGACGCTGATTTTGCCGGAACCCAATTGATGCGGCCCGCTCGACCGTCGCGAGCGCGGGCGCTCGTCGTGCTGGCGCTCACGCTCGGCTGCCGTTCGCGCGCGCCCGAACCCACGAGCGTGAAGGCGGCGCCGAGCGCGAGCAGCGGCGCGAGCGCCCGGGTGCGCGCGGCAGCGACGCCACGCCCGTCGGCGCTGCCGCGACCGCGAGGACCGGGTTGTCGCGTGCTCGCGGTGAAAGCCGCTCAGCCGGAGCCGCCCGGCACCCCGTCCGTGGGCGCCGCGTTCGCCGGGCAAGCCTGGATCAACCTGGCGAAGGGCGTCGAAGTCGCGCTGAAGCACGGCGAGACGACGCGTGAATTTCGCCTGATCGGTCCGGGTCGCTTCATGCCGTGTCCGGACTCGGAAGAGGAAGTCGTCGTGGCGAGCGGCACCGTGACGACCACGTCGGGTCCGGGCTCGCGGGCGGGCGCCGAAGTCGAACTCGCGACGCCGTTCGGCGTGGTGCTCTACGGGGACGCCGCGCTCGAGCTCGCGGTCACCGCCGACAAATTGAGCCTCAGCGTGAAGCAGGGCGAAGCCACGCTGAACGACACGGGCCACGAGAACCTGCGCGAGAACGTGCATGTCGAACAGGTGAAGCCCGTCGATCACACGGTCACGCAGGGCGGCTCCGTCGACGGCGAGGACCTCGCGCAGAGCTGCACCGCGGCGCGCGAACAACCGATCTCCCCGCCGCCTTCGGAGCCGGGGGCACGCGGCGCCTGGGCCGCAAGCATGCTCGAATGGCACCGTCGAGTCCGACTGCGTTGTGCGCGGGCCGCCGCCGCCCTGGCCCGCGCCGATCGCCCCGACGAAAGCCGGCTCGAGGACCTGCTCGGCGAGCGAAAAAGCCCTGCACGTCCCACATCGAGCGCGGAAAGACCGGCGGAATCGGACGCCGGAAAGTGATGTTTCGTTGACAGTTTCTGCCGTGCGCCGCTAGCGTCCGGTGACGACGGGCTAGTCCATGGGCTTGCATCGACAGACCTCCCGGGCACCCCTGCCCCACGCGGCATGGGCGGCCGCGACGGCTGGTGCGCTCTTCGCTTTCAGCCCGCTCTCGGCCCGCGCCGACGAGCCCCGCAAGGTGACCGAGCCGTGGGTGATGCGCGAGCCGAGCGAGATCGTGCAGGTCGCCGACGCCTTCGACGACGACGACATCTTCGATTTGCACCTGTCGCTCGGCTACGAGCACACCTGGAAAAACGCGAAAATCTATCGCGAGTCGTCGATGCCGCAGATTTCGAGCGGTGATTTCACGCCCTCGAACATGAACGTCGCGAAGTACTCCGAGGAGCTTTCGCGTCTCAACACGCGCGCGGACATCGGCGTCTACAAGGACCTCGCGATCGTCATCCGCTTGCCGGTGATTCTCTCGGACGATCGCAACATTCAGGAGAATGGCGGCGGCCTGCAGAGCACGACGCTCGCGGGCTTGCCGGGCGAGCAGCTCTTCAGCCTGCCGTTCAAGTCTCCCTCGCGGAGCGGCATCGAATATCTCGCGCTCGGAATGGACGCGGGCGTGATGAACCAGGCGCGCAACCCGAACAAGCCGACCTGGGTCATCGGGGGCGAAGTGCGCGTCAACGTCTCGGAGCCGATGCACGCGTGCAACGCGAACCCGCCCGCGGGCGAGGTGAAGTGCGCGACGCCGAACGACATGAACCGCGACGGCGTGCCGAACCAGGTGACGACGACGGACACGGGCGTGCCGAATCAACGGCTCATCCTCGACGAGGGTTCGGCCACTCCGCGCAAGCCGGGCGTGAGCCGCGGGACGACCGGGCTCGCGTTCCACACGTTCATCTCGCGCCGCGTGAAGTACGTGGAGCCTTACGGCGGCTTCGACGTTCTGTTCGAGTTCCCGAACGGCGACAGCGACTACCACGCGACCGATCTCAAGGGCTCGCTCGTCAACCACCCGCCCCTCCGCGGCACGATGACCGTCGGCATCGCGGTGATCCCTTGGGAAATTCGCGACGCGTTCCAGCGCGTGACGCTCGATGCGCGCTTCGAAGGTTCGTACGTCTCGGAGGGGCGCGACTACAGCGAGCTCTTCGACGCGCTCGGCTCGAGCGACGCACCGAGCCTGCGAACGCCGCAATTCTCGGACTACATGGCGAACCCGGATCCGACGACGCGCGGCATGTATCCGTCCGTCGTCGACCCGAACTCACAGAAGGTCTACTTCACGGGCCTCACCGACGTGCAGCAGCACGGCGAGTACGTGTTCAGCGCCCGAGCCACCTACCAGGCGGGCGAGTACGTGAAGTTCAACGTCGGCGGCGGCTACCAGCTGATTCAGGGCCACTTCATCACCTTCGATCAGGCCTGCAACCCGGCCTTCAGCAACAGCACGGCGCAGATGGGTCCGTGTCGCAACGGCGATCAGACGACCGGCTACACCCCCTCGGGCATCCCGAATCCGAATTACCGCAAGGTGATCAACGATCCCGGCCGGCGCTTCAAGGTCGACGACGTGAACGGACTCGACGCTTGGATCAGCGCGACGGTCATGTTTTAGACGTCCTCTGTGACACGCCGCCGCCCTCGCCGATCGAGCGTTGGTCTTCGAAGACTGGTGCTCTCGCTCCTCGGCAGCGCGGTGTGCGCGACGGCACGGCCGGCGCTCGCGGCGGACGAGCGAAAGCCCGCCCTCGTCCTGCCGACGAGCGTCGAGGTGACCCCGGGGGCCTTCGCCGCGCCGCAAGCGAGCGGTGACGAACGCGCGCCGAAGCTCGCCGCCGAGCTCGACGAGACGGTGCGCGAAGGGGTCGAGGATCTGGGGCTCACGCCGCTGCCGCCGCCACGTGGTACCGCGCCCGTCACCGACGACGCCTTGGTCGCGACGCCACCGGCAAGCTGGGTGTTCGCGCCGCACCTCGCGTTCGCGGGCGACGCGGTGCGCGTGCGCATCGTGGCCGTCGCGCCGGCGTCGCGCGTCGAGCTCGCGCGCGAGGAGCGCTTCACGAACGCGACCTTGCAAACGCTCGACGTGCGCACGGTCGTGATGCTGCGCGATCTGTTCGAAGCCGTCGCGCGCGCCACGCACGCACCCGTCGCCGAGCTCACGCCGCGGGCGACCGAGGGCGAGTCGGGCGCGGCGCCCGCGTCGTCGGGGCGCCCCGTGCTGGCGCTGAACGCCGCCGTACTCGGCGGCTACGTCGGTTTCTCGATTCAGAAAGCGAGCGGCTCGGGGGACGCCCGGCTCGTCTATCCGCTCGTCGCGCTCGGTACGGGTCTCGGCCTCGGCGCCTCCCTGCTCGTCGCCGACGAGTGGGACATCACCTCGGGTGACGCCTGGTACCTCGCCGCGGGGCTCTGGTGGCCCGCGGCGTCCGGCTTTCTGCTCTCCGACAGCTACCGCGCGAAGCCCGACGATCGCTATTCGTACGGTCTCGCCGGAGCCGGTGTCGGACTCGCGCTCGGCGCCGCGGCCATCGCCGTGCATCCGGTGAGCGAGGGCGGCGCGGTGCTCGCGCACTCGGGCGGCGCGTTCGGAGCGCTGCTCGGCGCGATGACGGACGCCGCCATTCGCGGCGACACGGGCGCCTCGCTCGAGCGCGGCATCGGTTGGGGGACCGGCGTCGGAGTGCTCGTCGGCGGCGCCGTCGCGACCCAAGTCGACATTTCGCCGTCGCGCGCGTTGCTCGTCGATCTCTCCGCGAGTCTCGGCGCGCTCGGCGGTGCCGCGCTCGCGAGCCCGCTCCTGCTCGTGAACGAATCGAGCCCCGAGCGCACGCGACTTTGGCTCGGCAGCGCCGCGCTCGGCACGATCGCGGGCGGTGTCGTCGGGTGGTACGCCACGACCGGCGTCGGGAAAGGCGCGAACCCGACGCCCGGCACGGCGACGCTCGTGCCGTTCGCAGCGCCCGTGCCGCGCGGTGCGGGCCTGTCGCTCGGCGTGGCCGGAGCCTTTTGACCGAACAAAAAACGCGCTTCGTGGTGAGCGCCGCTGAGTCCGGCGAACGGCTCGATCGGCTCGTCGTACGCCACGTGCGCGGC
>DATJXW010000057.1:0-13280 GCA_035499895.1 Polyangiaceae bacterium
GCCACTTCCAACGCGGCGCGGGCAAGAACGCCGAGCTCGCGCGGGCCAAGGAGGAGCTTCGTCGCCTGATTCGGTTCAATCCGCTCAACTTACTCGGCACCTGGCCGGTCAACGGACCCTTCGACGCCATCTTCTGCCGCAACGTCGTCATCTACTTCGACGTGCCGACGCGCGAGCGCCTCGTTCGTCGCTTCGCTTCGCTGCTGCGGCCGGGTGGCTACCTGTTCATGGGACACTCGGAGTCGCTGACCACCGCGAATTGTCCCGAGCTCGTCGGTTGCGGGCGCACCACCTACGTGAAGAAGGGCGAAGGCGCGGGAGCATGATCAGGGCGTCCCGCTCGACGATCGGCGCCCCGGCGCAGCTGCCCGGGTTCGAGGGCATCAATCGGTTTTGGGACGCGCTCGACGGGCATTGGGTCGCGCAGGTCCTTCCCGGTGAGTACTACGTGACGCGAAACTCCGAAGTCATCGCGACCACGCTCGGGTCGTGCGTATCGACGTGCGTGCGCGACCCGGAGCTCGGCATCGGCGGGATGAACCACTTCATGTTGCCGGACGATCCGAAGGTGGAAGCCGGAGGGGACGCCATGCGCTACGGCTGCTTCGCCGTCGAGCGGCTGCTCAACACGCTCGTCAAGTACGGCGCCGAACGGGAGCGCCTCGAAATCAAGGTCTTCGGCGGAGGCCGCGTGATCCCGGGGATGGGCGACGTGGGGCGCGGCAACATCGCTTTCGTCCGCAACTACTTCGAAACGGAACTGCTCGACATCGCCGCGGAAGACGTGGGCGGAACCTGGGCGCGGCGTGTCCGTTACTACCCCGAGACCGGCAAGGTGTTCGTGAAGCACCTCGCGGCGGGCGAAGCGTCGAGCATCGCGAAGGCGGAGGTCGAGCACAAAGCCCGACTCTCGCACCGCCCCGTCGCGGGCGCGGTCGAGCTTTTCGGAGACTGAGCCCATGCCCGTCAAGGTTCTCGTCGTGGACGATTCGGCGCTCGTGCGGCGGCTCCTGAGCGAGCTCATCCGACAGAACCCCGAGTTCGAGGTGGTCGGCACGGCGGCCGATCCTTACGAAGCGCGCGACAAGATCAAGGCGCTGAACCCGGACGTCCTCACGCTCGACGTCGAAATGCCGAAAATGGACGGTCTCACGTTCTTGCGCCACCTGATGCGCCTGCGGCCGATGCCGGTCGTCATGGTGTCGTCGCTCACCGAACGCGGCGCGGACGTGACCATCGAGGCGCTCGAAACCGGGGCCGTCGATTTCATCACGAAACCCGCCTCGGGCGTCGCCGACGGACTCACGAAGCTCGCCGACGCTCTGTACGCGAAACTCGAGGCTGCCGCGCAGGCGAAAGTCTTCGCGCGTGAACGCCCTCCCGCGCCGGCGATCGGAGTGCGCAAACAACCGCTGCTCAAGACGACCGACCGCATGATAGCGATCGGCGCCTCGACGGGGGGCACGGAGGCCATCGCCCACGTCCTCTCGCAGTTTCCCGCCGACGCGCCCGCCGTCGTCATCACGCAGCACATCCCCGAGCTCTTCAGCGCGCGTTTCGCGCAACGACTCGACGACCAATGCGCGATGGCGGTGAGCGAAGCGAAGGACGGCGATCCGATTCTGCTCGGTCACGCCTACGTGGCGCCCGGCAGCTACCACCTGCGCGTCGAGCGGAGCGGCGCTCGCTACTTCTGCCGGGTCACGCAGGATCCCCCGGTGAACCGTCATCGACCGTCGGTCGACGTGCTGTTCGAGTCGGTCGCCAAGGAAGTCGGCCACAACGCCACGGGCGTGATCCTCACCGGCATGGGGGACGACGGGGCGAACGGTTTGCTCGCGATGCGCCAAGCCGGCAGCCCGACCGTGGCCCAAGACAAGAGCACCTGCGTGGTTTTCGGCATGCCCGGCGAAGCCGTCAAGCGCGGTGCCGCCGAAGAAGTGCTCCCGCTCGAGGCCATCGCTCAGCGCGTGCTCGAGGTGTCACGACGATGATGCGCGAGCTCGCCTTCGACCCCAGCTCGCCGGCGCCGCCCGCGCGCGCGGCCGCCTCGCCGGCGCCTTCGCGCGGGTGCGGCCTGTGGTCGAGCGGCGTGGTGTTGCTCACGCTCGCCGACGGGGCTTATCGCACCGGGCTCCGCGCGCTCTACACCGTGGAACGGGGACTCACGCGGGGCGAATGGCTGGCGCTCGCGGCGTCCGTCGTGCTCTTCACCTTCGGGGAAGGCCATGCCGTGCTGGCGCGACGCTTCGCCCCGGCCGTCGTCGCACGCGCTTTTTCGAGCACGGCGCCGAACGGACGAGCGGCGCTCGTCTTGGGGCCGCTGCATGCGCTCGCCCTCGCGCGCGTGACGTGGCGAGAAGCGCTGCGAAACTGGGCCGTCCTCGCCGTCATCGCCGGCGCGATTCACGCCGTACGCGCCCTGCCGGAGCCGTGGCGCGGGGTCGTGGACGCGGGCGTCTTCGCGGCCTTGCTCTGGGGTTCCCTGGCGCTCGTCGCGGTCGCGGGCCGCGCCGCGCTCGCGAAAGCGCGCCCTCGTTGACGAGCAGCGTCATGCAAACCGCGATCAAGGACGACCAGAGCCCGCTGCGCCTCCTGCGCCGACACGGCGTTTGGCGCGTCGAGTGCACGGAGCTCGTCTGCGTGGACCAGGACGTACTTCGCCCCGAGCTACGGCAGGTCGCGTACGGGCCCGAGGTCGCGCGCTATCTCGGCGTTCATTGCTCGCGCCAGCGCGCAGCGGAAGCGGCCCTGTTGATGCAACAGCCCGACGACGGCACCGAGTCCGCGTTCGTGCTCGAACGCAGCGGCTGGGAGCCGGTCCGTACCTTGGTTCCCTCCCAACGCCCCATCGCGAAACGCGACATCGATTCGCTCGCGCTCGAGCTCGGGACTCAAATCGCGCTGATGCGGAGCCTCTACGAGTCGTTGCTCGCCCGTGTCGTCTCGCTCGAAGCCGACCGCACGCGCCCGCAGCAAAGCCCGCGCTCGACGAGCTCCGTCGCTCGCGTCCCCACGCGCAGGGACGTCTTGCAAGCGCTCTCCACGGCGCATCCGGCTCCCCCACCCGAGCGCGAACCGGCGCCACCGCCCGCGCCGGCGAAGGCTCCCCCCGGCGACGGCGCGCACGCCGCGCCGGCCGAGACGCGACAGAGTCCCGTGCTCGAACCGGAGGCGGCGGAGGTCGAAGCGCCGCCGGAAGCGCTGCTCGCGTTACCGGGCGCCAAGGAGCTCCTCGAGTGCTTGAACATGCTCGGCGTCGAGGACGTTGCCTCCGCGCCGCCGAACACGCCCGAAGACCTGGCGCAGTGCCATCGAACGCCGCTCGTGACGGACGCGGGAGACGAGGTCGGCGCGGTCGTGTTCGATCGACGCGGCGGGGTGGAACTCGGCGGGGGTCTACTCGGGCTTCCCGAGAGCACGCGTGAAGAGCAAGCCGCCGCCGGCCTCGCCGCGAACACGCTCGACGCGTTGAACGAGATCGCGAATAACCTCGTCGGCATCGTCAACCGCGCGAACCCGAACTCTCACGTGCGCCTGCGGCCGCTTTCCCTCGCGGCCGCGCTCTCGACCGTCGACGCGGCGGCGCATTCGCTGCGCATCACCACCCGCGCCGGCGGTAACCTCTGGATTTTCGCGCGATGACGGCTCCGGAGGACCACCAGCGCGGCTTCGAGCGCGTCGTGGCCCTGAGCGAGGCGTCGAAGGCGCTGCTCGCCCGCTCGTTCAAAGTGAACCTGCTCGCGCTCGACGCCATGGTGCAGAGCAAGCGCGGCGGGGGAAATCTGCGCGGGTTCGACGAGGTCTCTTCGCAGATGCGACTCTGGAGTCGCGACCTCCACCGAGACTTGCAGCAACTCGAAGCTCGCACGCGGAACCTCGTCGCGCGCACGAGCCTCGTCCGCAAGGAAAAGCACACGATCGACCTACTCCGGGCCGCCGCGCTGGCGAGCCGCAATTCGGCTCTCCTCGCTGCCTACGAAGCTCGTGGCGAACGACATGAAGCGCTCGAGCGCGAGCTCGCCGGCGACTGGCGCGCCGTACGCGAGATGCTCGGCGACTTGGACCAGCTCGGCCTGATGGCGATCGTTCTGTCGCGTTCCGCCATGATCGAGGCGTCGAGCGGCAGTCAGGCTCAACGCGAGCAACTGAGCAGCGTCTCGCGGGAGTTTTATCGGAATTCGGAGGCCGTCACGGAAACCATCAAGACGGTCCTGAAGACCGTCGACGGGCGGTGACCCATGAAGAAGGCGATCAAATTGTTCGAAAGCGGCGCTCACTCCTGGCAGGTGATCGCGCGCGACCCCGAGCTGCCGAACTACCTCATCGACACCAACGAATACCTGATCTCCGCGGGCGAGGTGGCCCTCTTGACCGATCCCGGCGGCCAGGAGATTTTTCCCGCGGTCTTCTCCGCGCTGAGCGCGGCGACCGATCCGCGCAAGCTCACGCACGTCTTCGCGTCGCATCAGGATCCGGACGTCATCTCGTCACTCGCGCTCTGGCTCGGCTTCAAGCCCGATTTGCGCTGCTACGCGAGCTGGCTCTGGTCCAGTTTCATCCCCCACTTCGGCGGCACCAAGGAAACCTTCATCCAAGTCCCCGACGCCGGCATGAACGTCGAGCTCGGCGGCCTGCCGCTCCAAATCCTGCCCGCGCACTACCTGCACTCTTCGGGCAACTTGCACCTGTACGACCCGACCGCGAAGATCCTCTTCAGCGGCGACGTGGGCGCGGCCTTGCTGCCACCCGAGCACGACGGGCTCTTCGTGACGGACTTCGACCGCCACGTGCGCTTCGCCGAGGGCTTTCACCGGCGTTGGATGGGTTCGGCGGAAGCACGCGATCAATGGTGCGAACTCGCGGCCAAGCTGCCGATCGACATGCTGTGCCCCCAGCACGGCGCGATCTATCGCGGCGCCGACGTCGAGCGCTTCATCAACTGGTTCGCGGAACTGAAAATCGGGGTTCTGCGGCGCGCCGGCTGAGTCTTCCGGCCCAATCCGCGACGAGGGTCGCGCTCCGCTCAGTCGTCGAGCTGCGGAACCGGAAACGCTCGACCGGGCTTGGCGAAGAAGTACCCTTGCAGAAGGTCACAGCCGGCCGCGACCAGAGCATTTCGCTCGCCGAGCGTCTCGACGCCCTCCGCCACGACGGCGATGTCGAGCTCCCCGCAAAGGCGTGCCATGCTCTCGATGAGCTTCTGTTTCTTCGGTTCGAGATGGATGTCGCGCGTGAGCGACATGTCGAGCTTCACGACCTCCGGTTCGAGCCGGACGAACCAGTTGAGACCGGCGTACCCCGCACCGAGATCGTCGACGGCCACCCGATAGCCGACTTTGCGAAGGCCGGCGAGCCGCTCGCGCAGGTCCGCGATTCGGCCGAGCGATGCCCGCTCGGTGATCTCGAGCACGACTCGCCGCGCGAACGACGAGAGCGGTGAATTCACCCAGTAGAGCGTTTCGTCTTCGAGGTCGGCGGGGTGCAGATTGACGAAGACGACCCGCGCGTCGCTCTGCCGGATCGTCGCGGCGACGAGGCGTCGCATTTCGCGACCGACGTCGAACAGACGACCGAGCTTCTCCGCGGCCGCGAACAGGTTGTCCGGGCTGGCCAGCGTTTGCTCGCGCGTGCGGGCCAGAGCCTCGTGCGCGAAGACGCTCTTGTCCGACCAGCGAATGACGGGTTGAAAGGCCGGATACAGCGTGTCGAGCGCGGTCTCGAAGCGACGTTCGAGGTCCCGCTGGTTCGCTTCCTCGCAGGCGGCGCCACCGAAGAGCTCGAACGCGCGGCGCTGCACGCTCGCGAGCTGCCCGAGCCGTCGTGCCGCCCCCACGGTCTCACACAAGAGCTCCGGGGAAACCGGCTTGAGCAGGTATCTCGCCGCGCCGTGTTCGACCGCTTTGACCGCGCTCGTGAGCTCGCCTCCGGCGGTCATCAGCACCACCGGCAGATCGGGATCACGGCCGTGTACGAGCTTCAAGATCTCGATGCCGTCCATGCCCGGCAACTGAATGTCGCTGACCACGACGTCGATCGGGGTTTTTGCGAGGACGTCCGGGACGGCCTCGCCGCGCGCGAGCGTCGTCACCTGGAAGCCGGCGTTGCGTAGTACGCGGCCGTACGCGCTCAACACTTGCGGCTCGTCGTCGACGAGCAAGACGTTGCCTTGCTCCCCCACGGCTCGGGTCGCCTCGACAATCACTTCAGCCATCCAATACCTCTCGCAGCTTCTTCGCCAGCGCATCGGGGGCGAAGGGCTTTTGAATGAAACTCTGGGCGGCGCCGAGCGCGCCCGACTGCAACGCGGCGTGGTCGGTATAGCCGGACATGAACAGCACTTTGCAATCGAAGCGCGCGCGTACGTCGCGGGCGAGCTCGGGACCGCTCTCGCCGGGCATCACTACGTCCGTGAGCAGGAGGTCGAGCGAGCCACGATGACGCTGGGCGGCGCCTCGCGCCTCGATCGCGTTGGCGGCGATGAGCACTCTGTAGCCTTGCTGTTCGAGCATGCGCGTGACGGCGTGTCGAAGGCGAGCGTCGTCCTCGACGAGCAAGATCGTTTCGCTCCCGCGGACTCGAGCGGAAGGCGCGGTCAAAGGCTTCGCGTGGGCGCCGTCGTCGACGCGCGGCAGGTAAATCTCGAATGCCGAGCCGTGCCCGAGCTCGCTGTGGACCCAGATGTGACCGCCGCTCTGCTTGACGATGCCGTAGCAAGTCGAAAGACCGAGGCCCGTGCCTTTGCCGAGCGGCTTCGTGGTGAAAAAGGGTTCGAACAGGCGGCGTTGCGTCTCCGCGTCCATACCGGACCCGGTGTCGCTGACGACCAGCCTCACGTAGTGCCCGGGCGTGAGCTCGGCGCGACGAGAGGAATGGCCGTCGTCGATTTCGACGTTGGACGTTTCGATCGAAATCTTGCCTCCGTTCGGCATCGCGTCCCGCGCATTGACCACGAGGTTCATGATCACTTGTTCGAGCTGTCCGACGTCGACGCGCACGGACCCGAGGTCCGGACCCGGCACGACCACGAGCGACACGTCCTCGCCCACGAGCCGGCCGAGCATCTTCTGAATGCCGGCCACGGCGTGATTCAGGTCGACGATCGCGGGCGTCAGCACCTGACGCCGGCTGAACGCCAAGAGCTGGCGCGTCAGGGCCGCGCCGCGTTCGGCCGCGATGCGCACCTCTTCGGCGTCGGCTCGCCGCGGATCCGCGGCGTCGAGCGCCTCCAGCAGGAAGTGACTATTCGCGAGGATCGCCGCGAGAATGTTGTTGAAGTCGTGCGCGATGCCGCCGGTCAGCTGCCCGATGGCCTCCATCTTCTGCGCCTGACGTAGGCTCTCCTCGAGCACCTTTCGTTCGGTAATGTCGGAGAGCATGCCTTCGACGTAATCGACGCCGTCACGCTCGTAACGCGCCGTCGAGCGGTTGCGAACCCAAATCCAGCGCCCGTCGGCGTGGCGCAACCGATACTCGAGGTCGAACGGCTGTCCCGACGCGCCGAAAGTCCGAAGCGCTTCCCCGACCCTCGCGCGATCGTCGGGGTGCAGCCACTGCACTCGCTCTTCGAGCGTGGAGTTTCCGTAGTCCTCCAGGCTACGACCGAGGAGCGCCGCCAAGTTCGGCGTCGCGAACACCATGCGACCGTCGGTGCGCGCCGTCCAGACAACGTCCGGTATGCGCTCGAGCAACGTGCGATGACGTTCTTCGGCCGCCGTGAGCGCCCGCCGCGCGGCGACCTCCTCGGTCACGTCGCGTCCGATCGACATCACCACGCGCTGTCCGGCCACGTCCACGTTCGAGAACGAGAACTCGAGCACGACGCTCGCGCCGTCCGCGACCCTCACGAGGACCGCGTGCGACCGCGTCTCGCACGACGCGAGCGCATGGGCCAATGCCTCGCCGTTCAGCGGGGATTCGCGTGCGACGAAGTCCCCGAGACGCCGGCCGACCAACTCGCACGCCGGGATGCCCACGAGCTTCTCCCAGCGTTCGTTCGCTTCGATGATCACGCCGTCCGGAGTCAGGAGCGCGATCGCGTCGTTCGCGAGCGCGAAGAGCGTCCGATAGCGGTTCTCCGCGTTTTGGGCCTGACCGAGCAGACGGGAGATCTGGTTCGCGTTACGGCGGAGAAGCCGTTCGTACGCCGCCTCGTCGGGGAGCTTGGGGACCGGCACGCAGCGCTCCGCGAGCACGCTGCGAATGACCTCGAGCTCGGTCGCGAAGTCGGCCGTGCGCACGAGGAGCTCGGCCGCGCCCAGGCGTTGCGCGAGCTCCGAATCGTCGTTTTCGCAGTGCGACGACAGCAGCACGATCGGCACCCGGGCAAGCTGCGGGTCTTGGTGCACCTTCCGGCAAAGGCCGAAACCGTCGACGTCGCCCATCAACACGTCGCTCACGATGAGCGCCGGGCAGTGAGCCGCGGCGCGCGCCATGGCGTCGTCTGCATTCGCTGCCGTATCGACGACGTAGCCGGCGTCCTCCAACCGGACCCGATTCAACTTGAGCAACGTCGGGTCGTCGTCGACCAGCAACACGCGACAAGGCGCGGTCCTCGTTTCACTTCGAACGGCAGCTGCATTCATCCCACACCTCTCAAACAATCGATCAAGAACGCGACGAAGGACCCCGGGTCGATCGGCTTGCGCGTGTAGCCGGCGAATCCCGCGTCGCGGGCCATGCGCTCCGAGGCGCGTCCGTTGAACGCCGTGACCGCGACGAGGGCGACCCCCGCCGTCTCGGGATTCGCCTTGAGTCGCTGCGCCAGGAGCAGCCCGCTCATCAGGGGCAAGAGCAGGTCGACGATCGCGAGCCGCGGCGCGAACGAGCCGACGGTCGCGAGGGCCTCCTCCGCACTCCGCACGACGCGCACCTCGCAGCCTTCCGCCTCGAGCAGCACCGCGACGAGCTTCGCGCTCGGGGCGTCGTCATCCACGACGAGTACTCGCTGTCCGTGGAGCGGACTGGAGTGCGCGGCCGTACTCGCGGGCGGACCGGGGTGCGCGGGCATGCGGCTCGGTTTGCAACTGCAGTGCCATCACCGCAGCCGACGCGCCGCCCATTTCAAGCCTATGATTTCATTACCTTTACTCGGGGTAACCCCAGACTCACCGCTATGGCATTGACGCCCAAACTATGGTGCCGGGACCATAGCGCTCGCACCATGGTCGCCAAGCTCCTGGTCGTGGACGACGACGCCGCGAGCTGCCGGCTCATCGAGGCCATTTTCGAGTCCGAAGACATCGAAGTGGTGGCCGCTCTGGATGGGACGACGGGCGCGTCGCGGTTCCATGCCGACGCGCCGGACGTGGTCATTCTCGACCTGCACCTTCCGGACGGCAACGGCATGGAGTTCCTGAGCCGCTTCGTGACGGAGCGCCCGCAGCTTCCGGTCATCATGCTGACGGCACACAACGACGTCAAATCGGCCGTGCGCGCGATTCGCATGGGCGCCTTCGATTACCTGACCAAGCCGGTCAACGCCGAGGAGGTCGCCGTCGTCGTGCAGCGCGCTCTCGAAACGAAAGCGTTGCGCTCCGAGGTGGAGGATTTGCGCCGCCAACTCGGCGAGGGCGGCGCGCTTTCCACGCAAATGGGCCCGAGCCGCGAGGTCGGCATCCTCGCGGATCAAGTGCGCACCGTCGCGGCGACGAGCTTCTCCGTTCTCGTGCTCGGCGAGACGGGAACCGGCAAGGAGTTGGTCGCCCAGGCCATCCATCGTCAGAGCGAGCGGCGCGGGCACGCGTTCATCGCGGTGGACTGCGGCGCCATCCCCGACGCCCTGCTCGAGTCCGAATTGTTCGGCCACGAGAAGGGCGCGTTCACGGGCGCGGAACGCCGCAAAGAGGGGCGCTTCCACGTCGCGCAGGGTGGCACGGTGTTTCTCGACGAGGTAGGCAATCTGCCGCTCGCGCTTCAGGCGAAGCTCTTGCGCGTACTCGAGTCCCGTCAACTTCAAGCGGTCGGCGCGACGCGGACCTCGTCGATGGACGTGCGGTTCATCGCGGCCACCAACGACGATTTGCAGAGCAAGGTGACCGCGGGAAAGTTTCGCGCGGATCTCTACTTTCGGCTCGCGCAGTACACGATCTCGCTGCCGCCGCTGCGCGATCGACCGAGCGACGTGGCGCACCTGTCGCGGCGCTTTCTCGCAGAAGTGAGCGTCGAGCTGCGCCGACCCATCCACGACATCGCGCCCGACGCGGTCGCGGCGCTCGAACGCCACGACTGGCCCGGCAACGTTCGCGAGTTGCGCAACGTCGTTCGCCAAGCCGTGCTCGAGTCGAAGGACACGACTCTCAAGCGCGCCCAGCTCCAGAAGTTCCTGCGCCGAGGGCACGCCCGGCCCGAGGCGGGAGCGCCCCCGGCGGGCCGCACGCTGCGCGAGGCGGCCGAGGCGGCTGCTCGCGACGCGGAGCGCTTCGCGATTTCGCAGGCGCTGCGCGCGAGCCACGGTAACAAGAGCCAAGCCGCCCGCGCCCTCGCGACGGACTACAAGACCCTCCACTTGAAGATGAAGCTCCTCGGCATTCGCGCACGCGACTTCACCGCTTGAGAGGGGCCGGCGAGCTCGTGAAGCTTTCGACCGTGCGCACGAGCCCGTCGGGATCGATCGGCTTCGTCAGGTAGGCGTCGCAGCCGGCTGCCCGCGCTCTCTCTTCGTCACCGACCATGGCGTACGCGGTGAGCGCGATGACCACCAAGCCGGACCGGGCCGGATCGCCCTTCAAACGCCGCGTGAACTCCAGTCCGTCGATCCCCGGCAGCTGGATGTCGGTCAGAACGACGCGCGGACGACAGACTTCGAGCACGTGCAGCGCTTCTTCGGCGTCGTTCGCGGTACGCACTTCGAAACCCGCGCCGGCGAGAACGACACGTGCGAGCTTCAGATTCGTTGCGTTGTCGTCGACGATGAGAATCAGTGCGCTCGTCATCGAGTGCCTCCGGAGCCGTGCACGTCGCTCGCGTCGCCTTCTTCTCCCGTACGGACGACGCGCGGCAGGATCGCCGAGAAGGTGCTGCCGAGGCCGATGGTACTCCGCACGCTCACGCTGCCGCCCTGCGCCTCCACCACGCGTTTGGTGAGGGCCAACCCGAGTCCGGTCCCGGGGTAGCGCTTGGCGGCGCTCGAGTCGAGTTGTTGGAACTCGACGAACAAGCGCTCGATGTCGACCGCGCGGATGCCGATACCGGTGTCCTCGACGTCGATGCGGAAGTGCTGATCACCTTCCGGCACGATGCGCATGGCGACACGCCCGCCCTCCTCGGTGAACTTGATGGCGTTCGACAGGTAGTTGTAGAGGATTTGCTTCAGCATCTTTTGGTCGACCCGCACGGTCGCGAGGTCGGGGCTCACCTCGACCCTGAGCTCGAGCTGCTTGTCGGCGGCGAGACCGCGCAAAATGTCCTTGATCTCGGTCGCGATGCGCGTCGGAGCCACTTCCTCGACGTGGAGCTCGTGGCGCCCGGACTCCACTTTCGCGAGATCGAGGATGTCGTTGATGAGCTCGAGCAGATGTTGGGAGCTGTTGAGGATGTCGCCCAAATATTCGGTCTGCGTCTCCGTCAGCGGGCCAGCCTTGCCGGCGTAGAGAAGCTTGGCGAACCCGATGACGGCGTTCAGCGGCGTGCGGAGCTCGTGGGACATGTTCGCCAGAAACTCGCTCTTGAGTCGATTGGCTTCCTGCATTCGCCGGTTTTGCTCATCGAGATTCCGCTTCCGCTCGCTCACGTCGCGAATCGCCGCCGTGACCAGCGTGCCGGCAGGGGTCGCGATCGGGCTCAGGCTGATCTCGGCCGCGAACTCGGTCCCGTCACGCTTGCGCGCGAAAAGCTCGAGTCCGGCTCCCATGGGCCGCGCTCTCGGGTCGCCGAAGTAATGCCCGCGATGACCGGAATGGCGAGCGCGAAACCGTTCCGGAACCAGGATTTCGACGGCCTGCCCGATGAGCTCGGCTCGAGCGAAGCCGAAGAGCTTTTCGGCCTGCGCGTTCACGACCAACACCAGACCATCCGGGTCCAAAACGACCATCGCGTCGGGCGCCGACTCGACGAGCGCTCGAAACCGGTCCTCCGGGTTCGGCGCGGACGCGAAGAAGCGTCGCAGCTTGTCGCTTGCGCTCGTACCCGCGCGGCGTCGCCGTCCCATCCTCGTGCTCCAGAACTATAAGCCTAGCATTCCATACGATCCGACTCCACGGCGGACGCCGTCTCCACCGCCCTTAAAGCATCTTGCGTCGATGACGCTGCTTCGGCGGTTCGCGGCAAGGCAAGCTCGACGCGCTCAGGAAATCTCGGAAATGCGCAGGCGGCGCAGCATGGAGCGCTTCTTCTGCTGATGCTGCTCCATGCGCTCGAGGACGTTTCGCAGGAACCGGCACGCTTCGCGCAGATGCTTGCCTTGGTTCAGCATCACGCATTCGGCGCGGCTCGCCATGGCGGCGTCGGTGACTTCGGCGCGCGAGGGCATGCCGGTCTCGTTCAGTCCTTCGAGCACCTGCGTCGCCCAAATGACGGGAACGAACGCGGCTTCGCTGAGCCAGAGGATCTCCTCTTGCGCCTCGGCGAGGCGTTCGAAGCCCATCTCGATGGCCATGTCACCGCGCGCGACCATGATCCCGACCCGGGGACTACGCATGGCGGTGAGGAGGAGTCGCGGCAAATCCTGAAAGGCCTGCGTCGTCTCGATCTTGAGCACGATGCCGAGCTCCCGCGTTCCCAAACGCGCGAGCTCGCGCTGCAACATCTCGACGTGCTCGGCGCTGCGCACGAAGGAGAGCCCCACCATGTCCGCGTGCTTGGCGACGAAACCGAGGTCCTCGATGTCCTTCGGGGTGAGTGACGGAAGCCTGAGCTTCGAATCGGGAAAGTTGAGCCCTTTGTCGACCCGCAGCTTCACCCGCTCTTTCTTCGCGAAGGTGAGCTCGATCACGGCGCGGCCCGGCAGCACCTCCCGGACGACGCCCGAGAGCTTGCCGTCGTCGTAGTAGACGCGATCACCGACGTTGAGGTCGGCGAGCACCTCCGGCAGCGTGCACGCGAGCGCGGCAGCCGCCCCGTCCGTCTTCGAGCCGGAAGCGGCGAGCAGGATGCGATCGCCCACCTTCACTTTCCCGATCGGGTCATCGTCGTCGGCGGCGGCGCGCAGCCGCGCGGTGCGCGGGTTCGGACCGGCGAGATCGCAGAGGATGCGACACTCCCGCCCGCGTCGCTTCTCGGCGAGCCTCACCCGTTCGACGGCGCGGGCCCAATCCGCTTGCGTGCCTTTCGCGCAATTGAGA
>DATJXW010000058.1:0-12090 GCA_035499895.1 Polyangiaceae bacterium
TACCCAGCCATTCTTGGCCGCGTTCTCACGGTGGACCGACCTGCACGCCGAGCGGCACTGGCCAGACCAGCTCGCGCTCATCCCAAATTGAGAGGCGTCACTCGACGCGCACGGCCAGCGCAGTGCGTCAGCGGCTCGGCGGCGGCTCTTTGCTGCCGCCGCCGAACGGCAACTCGATCTGCGTCGACGCAGCGCTGTTTCGACGCTCGCGGTGACCGGCGCGCGCGAGGATCTCCTGCTCGCGGTTCACGTCGGCTTCGATGACTTCCGGGTTGTCGAGCGCGAACGCGAGCGCGTCGAGCACTTTGGCCGGACCGAGCTGCGGGTAGCGCTTGAGGATGCGCTCGACGCTCGCGCCGTCGCGAAAGAACGCCCAGAGCCGCCGCACCGGCACACGCGAGCCGGCGACGTAAGGGCTTCCGCCGAGCACGTTGAGATCGACGCGCACGTGCGGATGCGGCACGAGGACGACCGGAAGCGTCATCCCAGCCGCTCGAGCACCTTCGCCGCGACCGCTTCGCCGGTGAAGCCGAATTCGGCGGCGAGCTTCTCGGCGGGCGCGGAGGCGCCGAAGCGGTCGATGCCGATGTTGAGGCCGTTCGGACCGGTGACCGCCGCCCAGCCGTGCGTCGTGCCGGCTTCGACCGTGACGAGCAACCCCGTCTTCGGCACGACCTTGGCGCGCGCTTCGGGCGAGAGCCGCTCGAAGGCGTCCCAGCACGGCGCGCTCACCACGCGCACGCGCTTGCCCTTCGCCTGGCAGATCTTCTTCGCTTCGACCGCGATGCCGACTTCGCTGCCCGTCGCGATGATCGTCACTTCCGGGTTCTCGGCGTCCGAGAGCACGTACGCGCCGTCGAGGATGCGGCGCGGATCGAAGCCCGCGGGACGCTCGAGAATCGGCGTCTTCTGGCGCGAGAGCGCGAGCAACGTCGGACCGTGACGGCGCTCGAGCGCGTGCGTCCACGCCGCGGCGCACTCGAGCGGATCGGCCGGGCGCACGACGTCGAGGTGCGGGATCAGGCGCAGCGACCAGAGGTGCTCGATCGGCTGGTGCGTCGGGCCGTCCTCGCCGAGGAAGATCGAGTCGTGGGTGAAGACCCACACGACTTGCTGCTCCATCAAGGCGGCGAGACGGATCGAGGGGCGGCAGTAATCGGTGAACTGGAGGAAGCTCGAGCCGAACGGGATGAAGAGCCCCGAGACGGCGAGGCCGTTCATGATCGCCGACATGCCGTGCTCGCGGATGCCGAAGTTGAAGTTCTTCCCGCCGAACTCGCCGCGCTTGATGTCCGGCGAGCCCTTGATCGTCGTCTTGGTCGACTCGGCGAGATCGGCCGCGCCGCCGACGAGGGCGGGCACGAGCGCCGCCGCTTTTTGTTCGATGGCGCCGCCGGTGTTGCGCGTGGCGTCGGCCTTCAGGGTGCCGGCGACGGCGACGAGCTGCTCGAGCAGATCGCTCGGGACGGCGCGCGTCGTGAGGCTCTTGTACGTGGCGGCGCGCTCGCCCGTGAGACCGGCGACGCTGCGCTCCCACGCCTCGCGCACCGGGCGGTTCTCTTCCGCGCGGCGCGCGAAGAAGGCTTTCGCCTCCGGCGCGACGTAGAACTTGTCGAGCGGCCAATTCGCCGCCTTTTTCGCCGCGTCGATTTCCGCCTGCCCGAGCGGCGCGCCGTGCGCTTTCGACGTGCCCGCCTTGGTCGGCGCGCCGATGCCGATGATGGTGCGCGCGACGATGAGGGACGGCGAGCCCCGGTGCGCGACCGCGGCGTCGAGCGCCTTCCGCACCTCTTCGGGTGCGTGCCCGTTCACGTGCTGGACGAACCAGCCGTACGCCTCGTAGCGCTTGCCGACGTCCTCGCTGAACGAGAGCTCGGTCTTGCCGTCGATGGTGATCTTGTTGTCGTCGTAGACGAGGATGAGGTTGTCGAGCCCGAGGTGACCGGCGACGCTCGAGGCCTCACCCGAGACGCCCTCCATCATGTCGCCGTCGGAGGCGAGCGCGAACACCCGGTAGTCGAAGATCTCCGAGCCCGGCTGGTTCACGCGCGCCGCGGCGAGCTTGCCCGCGATGGCGATGCCGACCGCGTTGCCGACGCCCTGTCCGAGCGGGCCCGTCGTGGTCTCGACGCCCGGCGTGAGGCCGTGCTCGGGGTGCCCCGGCGTCTTCGAGCCCCACTGCCGGAAGTTCACGAGCTCGGAGAGCGGCAGATCGTAGCCGGCGAGGTGGAGCGCCGAGTAGAGCAGCATCGACGCGTGCCCGCACGAAAGCACGAAGCGATCGCGATTCGGCCACTCCGGCGTCCGCGGGTCGTAGCGGAGGTAACGCGTGAAGATGTCGACCGTGATGCCGGCGAGCGCCATCGGCGTCCCGGGGTGACCCGACTGGGCCTTCTCCACGGCGTCGGCCGCGAGAAATTGAATCGTGTGGACCGCTTGCTCGAACTCGTTCATTCGCTTCTCCGCTTGACGGCGTGAAGCTACTCGCGCGCGGGGGCGAGCGCTAGCGGGGAGCGGCGGTCCGCGGCGCGCGCGGCTTTTCCGGAGCAGACGCGCTCAGTGGCCCATGACGTGTTTGTGCTCTTCGAAGGTACGGCTGAACGTGTGATGGCCGTGTCCGCTCGCAACGAAATAGAGATAGTCGCTCGGGGCGGGGGCGAGCACCGCCGAGAGCGCGCCCTCGCCGGGATTCGCGATCGGGCCCGGCGGTAGGCCCGGGTGCCGGTAGGTGTTGTAAGGGTTTCGGGGATCGCGCAGCAGCGCGGGCGTCACCTGGCCGTGATAGTCCGCACACGTGGGCGCAACGGCGGGTTCGACCAGACAGCCGTAGGCCGCGGTCGGATCCGACTCGAGCATTTTGAGCGGCCGGAAGCTCGCGTCGCGCAGGCGATTGTAAAAGACGCTCGCGATGAGCGGCTGTTCGGTGGGGTCGGCGGCCTCGCGCTCGACCATGGACGCGAGCGTGACCACGTCGTGCTCGTCGAAGCCGTCGCTCCGCGCGAGCGCGTCGAAGGCGCCCGGGTGCCGTGCTTCGAGACGGGCGAGGCGCTTGCGCGTCTCGGCCACGAGCGCGCGCACGACCTGTGCCGGATCGCTGTCGACCGCGAGCTCGTACGTCGCGGGGAAGAGGAACCCCTCGCTGCTCGGCCCGCGCAGTCGAAGCTCCTGCACGAGCTCGGTGCTGAACACCGCGTGAGCGAAGTCGGCGGCGTCGCACACCTCGAGCGTGCTCAGACGCTCGGCAATTTGCTGAAAATTGTAGCCCTCGGGGATCGTCACCCGGGCGTGCGGCCGGGCCGGCGAGCGCGTGAGGCGCTGAACGAGATCGCGCGGGCTCAGATCGTCGCGCAAGAGGTGGCGGCCGGGGACGGGCTTGGCGCCCGTGAGGCGCAGATAAAGTGCGATCGCGGTCGAGCCCCGCGTGAGACCCTGCTGCTCGAGCGCGTCGGCGAGCTCGCTCGCGTCGAGCGCGCCGTGAACGTCGAAGAGGCGCCGCGTCCCCTTGCCCGGCCCCGCCGCCCGCGCCCACGCGACGAACCCGAGGATGAGCACGAGCAGAAGGCCGGCCGCTCCGACGGCGAGCCAGATTGCCCGGCCGCGGCGTCCGGCGGGCCCGCTGTTCGTGACGCGCGGCTCGGCGCGTCGAGTCGTCCGGCGAGCGCTCTTCGGCGCGCCGCTCGAGCGCACCCGCCGCCTGCGTTTGCGCGCCGTGGTCACGCGGAGACCGTGCGACGACCGTCGAGCCAGGATTGGAGCACCACGGCCGCCGCCGCGCTGTCGATACGGTCGCGCGCGGCGCGGTCGTCGAGCCCCTGGTCCCGCAGGCGGCTCCGCGCCTCGCGCGTCGAGAGCCACTCGTCGTAGAACTCGACGCGCAAGCCGGTTCGCACACCGAGCGCGCGGCCGAACTTGCGCGCGCGCCGGGCCGCGGGGCCTTCTTCCCCGCCGAGCGACCGGGGCAGGCCGACGACGAAGAGCTCGATTTTTTCGCTCGTGGCGAGGGCGGCCAGCGCCTCGAGCGCTCGGCGCGGATCCCGGCCGTCCAGGTGGGCTCGCGGGTGCGCCAAGAGGCCGAGCTCGTCCGCCACGGCGACGCCGACGCGCACCTTGCCGACATCGATGCCCGCAGCTCGCACGCCGGATGTGGATAGCACCTTCTCTCGGGAGCTGCTAACTGGCGTCCCCTCCCCTGTCCGTTCGATCTTCATCGCGATGACTCTCCGCGCCGTCAAAGGCATGAACGACATCCTCCCCGACGAGATCGGGCGATGGCACGCGCTCGAAGCGGTACTCCGGCGCACGTTCGAGCTCGCGGGCTATCGCGAGATCCGAACGCCGGTGCTCGAACCGACCGAGCTTTTCGTGCGCTCGATCGGCGAGGCGACGGAAATCGTCGAAAAGCAGATGTTCATCTTGAAGCGCGAGGACGAGTCGCTCGCGCTCAGGCCCGAGGGCACGGCCGGCGTCGCCCGCGCGTACGTCGGGAGCACGCTCCACAATCGCGAACCGGTGAGCCGGCTGTACTATCTCGGCCCCATGTTTCGCGCGGAGCGCCCGCAGCGCGGCCGCTACCGTCAATTTTGGCAGGCCGGCGTCGAAATCTACGGCGACCCCGGGCCGGGCTGCGACGCCGAGCTCATCGACATGCTGGTGCGCATGCTGAGCGGTCTCGGCGTCCAGAATCTGCGCGTGCTCGTCAATTCGCTCGGCGGGACGGAGACCCGGGCGCGCTACCGCGAGGCGCTCGCCGCTTATTTGCGGCCGAAGTCGGCCGAGCTCAGCGAACACGCCCGGCGTCGCCTCGAGGACAACCCGCTCCGCATCCTCGACTCGAAGAACCCGCAAGACCAGGCCGCCGTCGCCGGCGCGCCGTCCATCCTCGAGCTCTTGACGCCGGAGGATCGGGCGCACTTCGAGGGCGTCACGCGTGGGCTCGGGGCGCTCGGCACGCCGTTCGAGGTGAGCCCCGGGCTCGTCCGCGGCCTCGACTACTACACGCGGACGCTCTTCGAGATCCAGACGACCGGCGCCGAGATCGGCTCGCAGAACGCGCTCCTCGGCGGCGGGCGTTACGACGCGATGGTGAAGGAGCTCGGCGGCCCCGACGTGCCGGCCATCGGCTTCGCGCTCGGCCTCGAACGCGTGCTGCTCGCCCTGCCCGCCGCCGCCGCCGCGAGCGAGCCGCGCTGCTTCGTCGCGCCGCTCGGCGAACGCGCGCAAGTGGAGGCGCTCGTCATCGCGCGGGAGCTCCGCGAGGCCGGCGTGCCCGCCGAAGCCGACACGCGCGGCGGTTCGCTGAAGAGCCTGCTCCGGCGCGCGGACGGCACCGGTTCACGCCTCTGCATCGTGCTCGGCGACAACGAAATCGAGCGAGGAATCGTCACGTTGAAGGATCTCGCCGCGCGCTCTCAAATCGAGGTGCCCCGCGCCGAGGTCGTCCTCCGCGCGAAGAGCCTGCTCGCGAGCGCGCCGCCCGCCGGGAGCAGCGGCGCGTGAGTCAGCGACTGCTCGGCGTCCTCGTGGCGCTCTGTTTCGTGCTCGGCTCGGCGCGCGTCGCGCACGCGCAAATGGGGCCGGGCGGCATGGGCATGCCGGGCGGCGGCTTCGGCGGCCCGTCCCCGGGCGGCCCGTCGGGCGGCGGCTCGAAGAAGCCGAAGAAGAAGAACCCCGACGAGCCGGAGACGCACGCGGCGACGGGCGCGGGTGACGAAGTGGTCGCGCCCGGCGGCGAACCGTCGCTGCCCGAGAAGCCGCTCGAGCTCAAGCCGCGCACGCTGCGTCACATCGGCAGCGATCTCGATCCGGAAGACGAAGAGCAGGGTCGCGGCCCGACGACGAACCGCCGCTTTTACGGGCCGTACTACGAAGAGACGAGCGGCAAGTACAGGTTCCAGCTCGCGTTCCCCGTGTGGGCGAACCGCACGCAGCCGTCACGCACCAAGCCGGAAGTGACCGACAGCGCGTCGCTCTACGGCGGGCTCTTTTACCACCGCCGGAGCGCCGAACGCGCGGACGACATTCTCTTCCCGCTCGTGTGGAACCTGAACGATCGGATCGGCAAGAGCCGGACGACGGTCGTGGGTCCGCTCGTGAACCGCGTGGCGCCCGACGAAAACGACAATTGGCTCGCGCCGTTCTACTTCACCGGCAAGCGCAAGGCCGGCGGCTACACGCTGATCCCGCCGCTCCTCACGTACACGAACACCGACGGACGGAGCGGGTTCAACCTCGTCGGTCCGATGTTCTGCTCGTGGGACGGCGGCGGGAGCTGCGACGCGCGCACGGCGCAGACCTTGGATTTCGGCGTCGCGCCCTTCTACTTCTACGGCCAGGACGCCGAAAAGAAGTACGAGGCGATCCCGCCCCTCCTTCACTACTACCACTACAACGATCGCACGCTCGGCTGGACCAACGTGTGGGGTCCCTACTACCGCGAGCACACGCAGAAGCGGGACATGCTGCACCTGCTTCCCTTCTACTTCAGCATCGACGGGAAGAACGAACACCACACGACGCTGCTCCCCTTCTTCCACTACGGCTACGACGGGCCGTCGTGGCTCTTCGTGAACCCGCTATTTTTGATGGGGGAGGGCCATCACGGCGAGAAGACGTTCGTCACGTGGGGCTACGCGCGTTACCGCGGCCGCACGACGCTCGACATGATCACGCCGCTCTACTGGCGTTATCGTGATCCGGACATCGATCTCGATCAGCACCTCTTCTTCCCCTTCCTCTTCACGCGCAACAGCCCGCGTGAATCGACGTTCGCGCTCTTTCCCTTCTACGGGCACAGCGAACGCTTCGGCATCAGCGAGACGACGTTCATCACGCCGTTCTTCCAGCACACGACCGACGTGCGCGGCTGGTCGACGAACATCCACCCGTTCCTCTACGTCGGGCGCGACGCGACGAGCACGCACACGGTGCTCGCGCCGATTTTCTGGGATTTCGCCGATCCGAAGTCGCGCGCGACGGTCGTCTTCCCGGCGTTCTGGCGCTTCGCGAGCGACAAGGACGTGTCCGAGCTCGTCGGCAACGTTTACTACCACGAGGCGCGCAAGCCCTCCGGTAAGGATTGGGAAGTGCACATCTTCCCGGCGTTCAGCTACGGCGAGACGCCCGACGGGCACTGGTGGAACATCCTCTACGGGCTCGCCGGCTACACGCGCCGCGGCAGCACGGTGAAGGTGCGCGCCCTCTGGATCCCGATCACACTGAGCGGCGAGGACCCATGAAGCGATTTCGGGCGGGCGTGCTCGGAGGCTCTGGTTTCGCCGGCGCCGAGCTCGTCCGGCGCCTGCTCGCGCACCCGCACGTCGAGCTCGTCCGGGTGTGCGCGGCCGATCACGTGGGGGAACCGCTCGCGTCCGCATTGCCGCACCTCGAGGGGCGCACCGAGCTCGTGTTCGAGAACCCGCCGCCCGCCGAGGCCGTCGAGGGCCTCGACATCGTGCTGATGGGCTTGCCGCACGGCGCGAGCATCGACGTCGTCGAGCGCGTGATCGAGCGCGACGTGCGCGTGATCGACATGTCCGGCGCGTTCCGCCTGAAGGATCAGGCGGCGTACGAGCGCTTCTACGGCGGCCCTCACGCGCGCCCCGAGCTCCTCGGCCGCTTCGTGTACGGGCTACCGGAGCAGAACCGCGACGCGATCCGCGGCGCGCGCTTCGTCTCGTCGCCGGGCTGCTTCGCGACGAGCATCGAGCTTGCGCTCCTGCCGTTCGCGCGGCGCGGACTGTTGCAGGGTTCGGTGCAGGTCGTGGGCGTCACGGGCTCGAGCGGCAGCGGCGTCACGCCGAGCGCCACGACGCACCACCCGACGCGCTCGGTGAACCTCCGCACCTACCGCCCGCTCGCGCACCAGCACGCGCCCGAAATCGTGGCGACGCTCGCCGCGGCCGGCGCGCACGTCGAGCTCGATTTCGTGCCGATCTCGGCGCCCCTCGCGCGCGGCATCTTCGCGACCGCGTTCTTTCACGTTGCGGCCGACGTGCCGCGCGAGACGCTCGTGGAGGCACCCCACGCGGCTTACGCCAAGGAGCCGTTCGTGCGCGTCCCGAAGAGCCGGCTGCCCGAGGTCGTCGCCGTCGCGGGCTCGAACTACGCCGAGGTCGGCGTCGTCCTCGGCCCCGAGCGCGGCGGCGAACGGCTCGTGACCGTCTTCGCCGCGCTCGACAACCTCGTGAAGGGCGGCGCGGGTCAAGCGATTCAGAACATGAACCTGATGCTCGACCTGCCCGAGACGCTCACGCTCGAGGATCCGGGCGGGTACCCGTAGCCGCCGAGCGGCGTCACGGCGCGGTGTAATCGCGCAGGGTGATCGTCTTGCCGTCGGTCCAGTAGACGCCGCTCGGCGTGCCGGCCCAGCTCGTCTCGACGTTCCACGGCAGCGAAAGGAGGATCGTCTCCGTGTTCGGAGTGGCGAGCTCCTCGGCGACGAGGTGCCAGCGAAATCCTCGATAAAACTCGTAGAAGATGCTGCCGCCGACCACCTCGAACCCCGAGCCCGGCGAAGTCCCCAAACGCTGGCTGATTCGCTCCCACGGCCCTCCGGCTTTCGGCATGCGCTCGACGTACGTGATGGACTCGTAGGGGTCCGCCGCGACCGCGTAGAGGTAGTCGCCGACGAGCCGCGCGGCGACCGGGTCGTCCTGATTCAAGAGCACCGGATCACCGCCGGCGAGCGGCTGCTCGAAGAGGCCGGGATGGAGCCCGGACTGCACGGGATCGACGTCCGTCGTGAAGTACACGTTGTCGCTGTCCGCGGCGAAGGGGATGCTCTCTTCGTTCACGACGAGGGTGGGCGTCGCCACGCTCGCCGACGCGGAGTAAATCGCCTCGTTGAATGGCCAATAGGCGACGTCCCCGTTGCTCACGATCAGACGGCCGCTCTCTGCGTCGACGCTGTCGAAACCGGTCGTATTGAGCGCCACTTCCTCGGCCGTGCCGCCCGCGAGCGGAACCCGCATGAGGGCCCAGTTTTCTCTCCCATTTTCGAACAGCTGATCGACTTCGATGTACACGTGGGTCGTCGTCAAGGCGACGCCGATCGCCCCCGGCAGATTGGCCGCGAGCGTCTGCACCTGGTCGGAGCCGAAATCGCGCGCGAGGAGGCTGCCGTCGTTATGGTAGTTCCCGAGTGAATCCGTCGTGCCGTACTCGACCCAGTAAAGCGTGGTGTCGCTCGCAGCGAGCGCGCGGATGTCGTGACCGGTAATTTGGGGGCAGCCGTTCACCGCATCGCACGAGCCGGACCCTTCGCCGGCGCCGCCGCCCGAGCCCGCACCGCCCATGCCGTGCTCGTCGCCGCCGTTGCCGATGAGGCTGCCGCCGACTTCGCTGATGGTCGACGTGCCGCCCCGTCCTTGTGCGTTGCGACCACCGGCACCGGTTCGTCCGGCGCTCGTCGACTGAGTACCGCCCGTTGACTGGGTGCCGCCCGTTGACTGGGTACCGCCCGTTGATTGGCTGCCCCCGGTTGACTGGGAACCGCCGCTCGATTGGGCGCCGCCGCTGCCACCGGTCGACTGAGTGCCGCCCGTGCCACCCCGCTGGCCTGCGCCGTGCGGATTACCCGAACCGCTCGTGCCACTCCCGGCGAGGGTCCCCCCGCTTCCAGCCTGCTGCCCTGAATTGAGCTCCCCCACGTCTTTCAGGTCGTCCGCGCTGCACCCGATCGCCCACACTCCCACCACCAACCAAGTACCCCAAGCCTTCATTTCGCCACCGTCCTTCCGCTTGGTTGGTTCCACCAGAGCTCGGGATTCATTTGCCGCCGTCGACTTTCAGCTCGGCACCCGCGTCGCCGTCCGTCTCGGCGCACGCGCGCCAAATACGGTCGAGCAACGGCGAGGTCGGGTAGGCGCGCTGAAAAGCCGCGGCCGTCTCGCGACGCGCGGCTGGCGCCTGGTTCGGACAGGTGACGAGCACGCGCAGCCCCTCACGTTCGCTGCTGAACACGCCGCGCGGATAACGGCGTGCGTGCTCGTCGAGCCAGACCACGGCGAGGTACCCGCGCCCGGCGTCGAGCTCGCGCTTCGCGGCTTCGAGCAACCCCAATTCACCCTCGAACGTCGAAGCCGAGGTGGCGCTCGCCGCGGGCTTGGCCGGCTCCGGCGGGGGTTCCTGCGCCGGCGCGGCGGGCGCGGCGCTCGGCGCTTCGACGAGCTCCGGCGGGGCGTCGTGGGGTGCGGACGCGAGCGGCGGCGCGGCGTGGACGGCCGGGTGCGCGGGGTGGGTCTCGTGGCGCTCGTCGAGGACGGCTCTCGCCCCGGCGACGGTCACGCCGAGCGCGCCGATGCCGGCGAGCACCTTCAGGGTCACGCCGAGTGCCGCGGCCTGCGGCGCCGGAGCGAGCGCCATCGGCACCGCTCCCGCGGCGAGCGCGCCGAGCAGTCGCGCGCGGCTTCGCTCGCGTTGGGTTTCGGTCGGACGAACGCTGCGTTCGGCCGCGAGCAGGCGTGAGAGTTCGGTTTCGTTCATCGTGCCTGCCTTTCGAAATCGACGCGGTCGCGCTCGATTCTCTGGGCCAAACGCTGGCGTGCGGCCCTCAACCGCGACGCAACGGTGCCTTCCTTGACGCCGAGCGCTTCGGCCACCTCGGCGCCCGTCATGCCTTCGAGCTCGACGAGGATGACGACTGCCCGGTGCTTTTCGTCGAGCTCGGACAAAAGGGAGCGGAGATACCGCGCCGACGCGTTCTGCGCTTCGGGGCTCTCCACGGTCGCCTCCGCCTGCGCCTCGGCGTATTCGCTCAGCCGCAATTGGTAACGCTTGCGGTTACGCCTCAGGCGCGCGACCACGCGCAGGGTGATGGCGAAGAGCCAGGTGCGAACGTTGGCCCGATACTCGAATTCGCCGACGCGCCGTGCCGCGACGAGGAAAACCTCGTGCACGGCGTCGTCCACCCAATCGTCGTCGCAGCCGAGTCGTCGCGCGTTCCTCCAAACGAACTCGTAGTGTTCGCGGTAGAGCGCAGCCGCGGAAGGCGCCGCCTGAGCATCGCGCGGCGCCGCGGGGGCGACTGGGCCCAGACTCACCACCATTGGTTCCCCCTACCCCGAAAATCCATTTGCGGAGCTCGCGGGCGGTGGAAGCGTGGGAAAAACTAAGGCTCCCCGACACCGAGACCGACGAACGCGCCGAAAACCCAGCGTCGCGCTTGAAAAACCTCGTCGGTCCGCCCGTCCTCGACGATGCCGAAGCGCGGCGCCGTGAACGCATCGCCGGCTTCTGCGCCGCCCAGCACTTCGACCGGTGCGGCGACCCGCTGGTGGAGCACGAGCTCGAGCAGCCCCGCCGACCACAGCGCATGGCGCACCCGACGGCTCTCGACCTCGTGGCCCGCTCCACGCAGATCACCCGCCGCGAACTCGACGCAGCCGTCGATGGCCGGAGACCGCTCGCGGAGCCGGTAACACGGGCCCACGCCGAACGACACGAGGGCGAGCTCCGCGCCCGAGTTTTCCCGCAGCCGGGCAAGGCGCGGCAGATCGTAGGCCGCCCAGCCACCGAGGCCGAGGCGACCGGGCGCGACCGACCCGCGGGCACCGAACCCCGCGCCGGCGTCGGGCAGCGGACCGCCGAGGACGCGCCCGAAGGCCCCGGCCGACCAATGCCACGGGCGCGGCGCACCCCTTTGCGCGGCGACAGGGCGTGGGGTCGCCGGCGGCGGGGCGACCGTCGGCTTCGGTGGCGGAAGGGGCGCCGGCGCGGGTTCGGCTGGTTTCGGCGGCGGAACCGGAGCAGGTGCTGAAGCCGACGCCGCCGGAGGGCTCGAGGCGCGGACGGCGAGCGTGGGATCGATCGCGAGAGCCGCCACGAGACTTGCGGCGTCGGTGAGCTTCACGCAATCGGCGTGGCTCAAGACGCGCTTCTGCGTGCCGCGCTTGCTCGTGACCTTGAGCGTCGCGGTGTAACCGGCAGCCGCGTCGCCCGTCAGCGTCCCTTCGATGCGGAGCCGTTGATCCCTGCGTGCTTCGAGCGCTTGGCCGAGCCGGCTCTCGATGGCGGCGCGCATCGCCGCCTCGTCGGGGCACTCCGCGGGAGCCGACCACGAGAGCGCCGTCGACGGACTCTCGCCCTGGGCGC
>DATJXW010000059.1:0-28131 GCA_035499895.1 Polyangiaceae bacterium
ATCTGCCGCTTGTGCACCGGCTTCAGCAAGAAGACGACCAGCCAGACGAGGAGCGCCGCCATGACCACGCCGACGAGCAGCGTGGAGGCGTCGCAGAGCACGCGCAGGCCCATGGCGAGCGGCCCTTCCGCGCCCTGGAGCAGCATCACGCCGAGGCCGGTCGCGAGGATGTTCACGAGCGACGCGGGCAAGAGCTTGCGCCAGCCGAGCCGCATGAGCTGGTCGTAGCGGAAACGCGGCAGCGTCCAGCGAATCATCAGCTGGAGCCAGCAGAGCGTGACCACCTTGAGCAAAAACGCGAGCACGCCGAGCACGATGACGAGCCCGTGCGCGAGCGGCTGATCGAAGAGCGCCGTGCCGCCGATCGCGACGTGGAAGCCGTCGCGGTAGAGGAACGGCAGGTTCCAGCCGCCGAGGAAGATCACGGCGAGGAGCGCGCTCGACGAGACGACCGCGATGTATTCCGAGAAGAAGAACATCGCAAACTTCATCCCGGCGTATTCCGTGAAGTAGCCCGCGACGATTTCGCTCTCGCCTTCGGGCAAATCGAACGGGATGCGCTTCGACTCGGCGACGGCCGACGCGAAGAAGAGCACGAACGCGAGGGGCTGCACGAAGATGCCCCAGGTGTTTTCGCCCTGCCAGCGCACCATCTCGTCGAGACGGAGCGTGCCGTACACCATCATGGCGCCGATGAGCGTGAGGCCCATCGTGACTTCGTAGGACACCATCTGGCTCGCGGCGCGCAGGCCGCCGAGGAGGCTGTACTTGTTGTCGCTCGCCCAGCCCGCGAGCGCGGCGCCGACGATGCCCGTGCCGGCGAGCGCGAAGAAGTAGAGCAGGCCGACGTTGAGGTCGACCACCTGGAGCCGGAAGCTCCCGGCGACGCACACGCCCTCGCGCGGGACCATGTGCGCGAGCTTCGTGATGTCGAGATGGTGATCGGCCGTCGTGCCGAAGCACAGCGTGTCACCGAAGGGGATGACGGCGAACACGGTGAGCGCCGGGAAGAACGAAATGAGCGGCGCGATGCTGTGGAGCAGCTTGTCGGCGTTCGGCGGGATGAAGTCCTCTTTCCACAGCGTCTTCAGGCCGTCGGCGACGAACGCGTGCGGCAGGCCGAGCAGGCGCAGGCCGACTTGCGGTTCGTTGCGGATGGCGAAGGCGGCGTACCCGGCGCCGAACAGCACCGCGAACATCAGAATCGCCGCGCCGCCGCCGTAGTACCAGTCGATGAGCACGAGGCCCTGCTCGGTGCCGGCGAAGGCCGAGCTCAGCACGATGGCGAGCAAGTGCGCGCCGAACCCCGCGTACACGATGTGCCGCGGCGGGAAGCTCTTGATCCAGAGATCGAGGCTCGAGCGGGCGCCGCGCCGGACGACGAGCCCGGAGATGATCGCGAACGTCACCCACGTCATGAAGATGGCGAGGTGGCAGAACACCTGAGCGCAACTCGCGCGGTCGTCGGGGCTCGGCGGCGCGTGCAAACCGACGACCTGACCGAACGCGACGTACGCGACGAGCGCGCAGACGCCGAGCGCGGGCAACACCGCCCCGGCCTGCGCCGCGGGCGTCGGCAACCACACGACGGCGCGGTTCGGGCCGACGCGGTCTTGGACCATGGCGCCGAGGCGGCGATCGGCCCACGTGAGCATGATCGCGAGCGGCATGATCATCAGCAGGATCACGGCCACGATCTTCACGATCATGAGGATGACTTCGACGAGGCTCACGGACGTGCTCCCGTTGCGGCGGCGGAGGCGGGCTGCATGGCGGCCCGGAGCTCACCGAGCTTCTTCCAAGCCGGCGGTCTGTCGAGGGCGAGCCTCAGCTCGTGAACCCAGCGGAAAGCCGGGCGCGAGTCGCCGCGCGGCGTGACGGCCCGCTCGCTCTCCTGCGTCGTGCCTTGACGGTTCACGAACGTGCCCTCGGCCTCGGCCCAGCTCGCCGCGGGCAGGACGATCGCCGCGTGCGCCTGGAACGGCCCTTCGTGCGTCGCGAGCGCGACGAGGTGCTTGATCTTGCCGAGCGCGGTCGCGTCGGCGGGCGCCTGCGAGCCGAGGGCGAGCACGTGCGTGAGCTTGCCTTCGTCGGCCGCCTTCACGAGCTCCGCGAAGGGCTTCGCGTTCGGCGCGAGCTTCTTCACCCCGTTCGTGTTCGGGTTCTTGTCGGCGTCGCGGAGCACGTTGTCGCCCTGGCCGGGCGCGCGCCCCGTGAAGTAGACGTTTTGCGTCTTCAGGCCGTCGCGGGCGAGCTCGAGCAGCGCGAAGTTGTCCTCGAGCGAATGCTCGGCCGAGAGCACCACCGCCGTCGTCTCGGGCGGCGCGCTCACGAAGAGATCGGCCGCGCGTGCGAGCGCGGCGTCGCGTTGAGACGGCTTGCCGCCGACGAGCGCGTGGAGCACGCGCCCCTGCCCGATGCGGCGGTGATCGAGCATGCCCTCGTCGCACATCCAGTACTGGTTCACGGCCTTGTTTTCGCGCGGACGGTAGCGATAAACCTCTTGCGTCCGCGGATCGAAATCCGTGAAGGAGTTGCAGCCCGTCGCGCAGCCGACGCACACGGTGCGCGCGGAGCGCAAGAACCAGACGCGCGCCTTGAAGCGGAAGTCGACCGCCGTGAGCGCGCCGACCGGGCACACGTACTCGGTCATGAGCGTGTACGGATGGTCGAGCTTTCGACCCGGCGAGACCACGATCTCGTTCAGGTTGCCGCGCTCGCGCACGCTCAGCACCGGATCCTTCGCGACCTCGTCGCAGAAACGCACGCAGCGCGTGCAGACGATGCAGCGCTCGGCGTCGTAGACGATGGTCGGCCCGAACACGACGCCTTTCGGCTTGTGCACGGGCTCGTCCTTCATGCGCTTCTTCGTGTGCTGGTGCTCGAGCCAGTAATCCTGGAGCCGGCACTCGCCCGCCTGGTCGCAGATCGGGCAATCGACCGGGTGATTGAGGAGCAGCAGCTCTTGCACGGCCGAGCGGGCGCGCGTCGCGTGCTGGCTCGACTGGCTCTTCACGACGAGGCCGTCGGCGGCCGCGAACTGGCACGCCGGCTGGAGCTTCGGCTTCTTTTGCGGCACGTACTCGTGCTTCTCGGCGTCCCACGCGAGCACGTCGAGCATCATCGCGGGCCGCCCGGGCGGCGGCTCGATTTCGACCAGGCACATGCGGCAGTTCGCCGCGACCGAGAGCCCCGGGTGCCAGCAGTAATGCGGGATGTCCACGCCCACCCGCTGCGCGGCGCGGATGACGGTGTCGCCCGGCTCGAAGGGGATGTCGATGTCGTCGAGCTTGAAGCTAGGCATCTAGATCTCTCTCAGCGGTCGCACTCGCCGCCGATCATGTTCAAACTACCGAAACTCGGGACTACGTCGGCCATCATGGCCCCGGTGATCACGCGCTCGAGACCACCCGTCACGTAGAAGCACGGCGGGCGAATGCGCAGGCGGTACGGGGTGCCGCTGCCGTCGCTCACCAGGTAAAAGCCCATCTCGCCGTTGCCGCCCTCGGAGTACGCGTAGACTTCACCGGCGGGGAGCTTCAGGCCCTCCATCACGATCTTGAAGTGCTGGATGGTGCCCTCGATGGTCGAGTACACCTCTTCCTTGGGCGGCAGGATGACGCGCGGGTCGGTGACGTTGACCGGGCCCGTGTCGGCCATGCGCTCGATGCACTGCCGGACGATGCTCGCGCTCTGCTTGAGCTCGGCGATGCGCACCATGAAGCGATCGAAGCTGTCGCCGGCCTGACCGACCGGCACCTCGAACTCGACCTCGTCGTAGCGGAGGTACGGGTGTGATTTGCGCACGTCGTACGCCACGCCGCAGGCGCGCAGGCACGGCCCCGTCCAGCCGAGCGAAATCGCGTCCTCGGCGCTCACGACGCCGACGCCCTCGAGCCGATCCAGGAAGATGCGGTTACCGAGCAGGAGCCGTTCGACCTCCTCGATGATGCCGAGGATGTGGGTCGTGACGGCCTTGGCGTTCTCCTTGAAACCCGCGGTCGGCGGGTGCGCCATGCCGCCCACGCGCCCGAAACTGTGCGTGAGGCGCGCCCCCGTCTCCTCCTCCATCAGATCCCAGATCATCTCGCGACCTTTGATCATCCAGAGGAACGGCGTGAAGGCGCCGAGCTCCATCGCCATGGCGCCGTCGCACGTCAGGTGATCCGACATGCGCGCGAGCTCCCCGAGCGCCATGCGGTACCACTGGCAGCGCTCCGGCACGGTGATGCCGAGCATCTTCTCGCAGGCGAGCGCGAAGCCGACGTTGTTCAACATCGGCGAGACGTAGTTGCAGCGATCGACGTACGGGAACACCTGCGTCCAGGTGCCGCGCTCGCACATCTTCTCGAAGCCGCGATGCAGGTAGCCGACCTGCACGTCGCAGCGCTCGATCGATTCGCCCGAGAGCTCCATCACGATGCGGACGGTGCCGTGCATCGCGGGGTGCGCGGGCCCGACGTTGAGCAGCATCGGCTCCGCCGGCAGCTCGATTTCAGCGGGATCCAGCTCTTGATCGATGGGTTCCATCAGTTCACGTCGTCGTCGTCGGTGGAGGGGCCGCTCGCGAACGTCTGCCGCCCGAACGACATGCCTTCGTCGGCGCGGAACGGCGCGACCTTGTCGACGTTCGGCACCTCGCGGTACGGCACGAGCGGCTGGATGCGATCGGCGGGGTAATCCTTGCGCAGCGGGTGCCCTTCGAACTCGGGGTAGAGCAGGATGCGCCGGAGATCGGGGTGGCCCTTGAAGCGCACGCCGAACATGTCCCAGCACTCGCGCTCGGCCCAGTTCGCGCTCGCCCAGAGATCGGCGACGCTGTCGATTTCGACGCTGGTGCCGGCCTGGTCGCCGACGCGCGCCTTGAGCCGCAAGCGGTGGCCCTTCGAGAGCGAATAGAGGTGCGCGACCACCTCGAAGCGCGGCGTGCGTTCCGGATAATCGACCGCGGTGAGATCGATGAGCATGCTCATGTCGGCGCGCGGATCGTCCTTCAAGAAGCGCGCGATGTCTTTCCAGCGCGCGGCGTAGACGACGACGGTGTCGTCCCCGCGCTGCGAGTGCGACTCGAGCACGTCGGCCGGGAATTTCTGCTTGATGATGTCGATGAGCGCCTTCGACATCTCACACCGCCGGGCGCGTGCTCGAGCGCCGGAGCTGGACCAGGCCGAGGCTCTGGTCTTGCGCCGGGTCGGCGCGCGGCTTGACGATCGCCGGGCGGCGGTCGCCGCGCTGGATCTTGTCCTGGAGCAGCATGAGCCCGTCGAGCACGGCTTCGGGACGCGGCGGACAGCCGGGCACGTAGATGTCGCAGGGGATGATCTTGTCGACGCCGGCGACGCAGGCGTAATTGTCGTAGAAGCCGCCGCACGACGCGCAGGTGCCGAACGCGAGCACCCACTTCGGCTCGGCGAGCTGCTCGTAGATGCGCCGGAGAATCGGCGCCTGGCGCTGCACGATGGTGCCGACGACCCAGAGCAGGTCCGACTGCCGGGGCGAGAAGCGCGGCGCTTCCGAGCCGAAGCGCGAAAAGTCGTAGCGCGGGCTCGAAACGGCCATGAACTCCATGCCGCAGCACGCGGTCACGAAGGGGTACATGAAGAGCGAGTATTTCTGGGCCCAGGCGAGCAGGTCGTTGAACTTCGTCGTGACGAAGCCTTCACCGGCACCCGTGGCGAGCACGTCGGGCGACGTTTCTTTCAGCGCTCCCATTCGAGAGCTCCTTTCTTCCAGCAGTACGCAAGGGCGACGATCAGTGCGACGATGAAGCCGAACATCGAGACGAAGCCCGTCCAGCCGAGGCCCTTGAAGAGGGCGGCCCACGGATACATGAACACCGTCTCCACGTCGAAGACCACGAAGAGGATGGCCGTCAGGTAGAACTTGACGCTCATCTTCGTTTGGCCGGCGCCGGGCGTGTCGTTGCCGCACTCGAACGGCATGAGCTTTTCGGGCGTCGGGTTCTTCGGGCCCACGAACTGTCCGCCGATGAACATGACGGAGGCGATGAGCCCCACGACGGCGAACATCACGAACATCGGCAGGTAGAGTAAAAACATCGTTTCCGATCAGCGACGGCGGGGGCAAGTCCACGAAATTACAGAGGACCCGGCACGCCGCGCGCCGCTTATCTAGTGCCTGGCGGGAGGGGCTGTCAAATGACCGCGCAAGGCGCTCGGAGATCGGCCGTCGGCCCGGGGAGCCGCGCTCGGACGGGCAGATTTTCGGCCTGTCCGGAGCCTACTGGCACTGGGCGCCGCAGGTGCCGGTGTCGGGGTCGCAGACCTCGGACGCGCAGTGATTCGGGGACGCGGAGCTGCACGGCGCGCCGTCGGGGAGGAGCGCCGTGCAGCGGAGGTCGTCGTCGTCGCCGTCGCCGTCGGCGTCGCCGCAGTACCCTTGGCCGCATTCGGGGTCGGCGTGACAGCGCGCGCCGAGCCCGAGCGCCGGCTTGCAGCTGCAGCTCGCGGGGAGCGCCGTCGAGCTCGTCTGGTCCGCATCGGGGTACGACCCGGCCGGACAGAAGTACGTCGAGTCCCCGCCGAAGAGCGCGCACGGCCCGGCCGTGAGCGGCGCGACGCCGCAGGTGCCGGTCGGCGCGTCGGCTGTTGCGAAGACGCACCAGTCGTTTTCGTCACAGCCGGCCGTCCCGACTCCGGTCGCGCGCGCGCAGGTGGCGCCCGGTCCGCCGAAGGCATGACACGTCGGGTTGCCCGTCGCGGCGTCGACTTCGCACAGCAGATCCCGAAAGCAGCTGTCCGGATCGTTGGGGTCGCACGGCGCGCCTTCGCCGCTCTGGAGAAAACAGGTGCCGCCGCTGCCGCACTCGAGTCCGTCGCGGCAGACGCCCGGCGCGCTGCACGCCTCGCCCGCGCCCGGCAAACTGGCGTACGGAACGCACGCCGCCCGCACGCAGGCGAGCCCTGCCGCGCAGTCTTCGTCGAAATCGCAAGCTTGCCCTTCGGTGCTCGCCGGCGGCAGCGGCTCGCACGTGTCGCAGAAGTACGAGCCCGTGCACACGAGCCCCGCGTCGCAGGCGGGGGCCATCACGTAGCCGGAGTCGTGGGCGCAGCGGTCGCCCTGTTTTCGCGGCACGTCCGGCACGAGGACGTCGAGGCACGCTTCATACGGGGTGCGGGAGTCGTCACACGGGAGATTCGTGACGGCGTCGATGCAGGCGTCGAGCACCGCCGGATCGGCGAGCGTGAACTTCGACGCAAAGTAGACGTCTTGGTCGACGCCGCCGAAGTAGCGCGAATAGTCCGGCCAGTTGTCGGCGTTCGCGAGGCAGTCGTCGAGGCTCGGCCAGAGTGGGATGCAGCGGAGCTGCCGCTCGCAGGTCGCCAGTGCTTTTCGCTCGCGCCAGGCCGCCATCTGCGCGACGGCGTCGTCGTCACCGGTCGCGGGGGGCGCGCCCGCGCTGCTCGGTTCGGGCGCACCGGCGTCGCCCGCGGAGGACGCGCCCGCGTCGCCGCCGCCGGCAGGCGAGCCGGTCCCCGCGACGTTCATGACGGGCGCACCGGAGTGCCCGCCGGCCGACTCGCCCGCGGCCCCGGACGGCGCCGGAAACGTTCGATGCGACGGCCCACAGGCCAGAAGCAAGAACGCGATCGACCACCTGCCCGACCTCACCAATGTCATCCCAGTCGCCCATGAAGGGTGCGACGAGGCGAAAACGATCACGCCCCTCGGATTTTCGAGGTGGGAAACTACTCGGCGGCGGCGCTCATGCTCGCTTCCCAGCGTTCGTACGCGGGGCCGAGGGCGCCTTTGACCTGCTCGACGACGCCCTCGAGCTCGGCTTCCGGAGCTCCGGCGGCGCGCGCTTCGAGCACGGCACCGAGCGCGGCGAGCGAACGCCCGCGGGTCGCGAACGCGCGCGCCAAGAGCGACCAGACGCGCGCCGGGGCCGCGCCGAGGTTCGCGCCGCGCCGCAGCGGGCCGATGGCTTCCCCCGCGCGTCCGTCCCCGAGCATGGCCTCACCCAGCCGCAAAAAGAGATCCGGCGCCGCCTCCCCCTCACCGGCGTATTGGATGCCGAGGCGCAAGATCTCTTCGCCCTTCAGGCCTTCGCCGAGCGCGATGCAAGCGCTGCCGAGCAAGCCGAGCCCGCGCGCTATCGTCGCGCGCGCCTCGGGGTTCAAGAGCTGGCCTTCCGGGGTGCGCAGGAAGATGGCGAGCGGCGCCGGCCACGGGCCGAGGAGCTCGAGCACGCGCACGTGGTCGTCGCGCGCCATCGCCGCCTGGGCTTCGGCGACGCGGCTCAGATCGATGGCGCTGCGCGTCGCCGGACGCCGCACGCGCTCGAGCTCTTCACGCACGTGGGTGCGGATGCGCGCGCGGAACGCGGGCAGCGGGTACGTCTCCTCCATGCCGTCGTGGAGCAGCACCATGTTCGAGCCGTCTTGACCGATGCGCAGCTCGCGCAGCGCGTACCCGTAGAGCGGCGCGAGCAAGAGGTAACGCACGCCGATGTGAAGCTGCACGGCTTCGAGATCCGTCGCTCGCTTCGGCGGCGGCCCGTGCGGCTCGTCGATGACGAGAGCGTTCACGAGACGATGGCGGAACTCCCCGAGCGTGAGGCGCTGCGGCTCGCCCGCGACGCCGGCTTCTTCGTCGGCGCCGACGGCGAACTCGACGAGCGTGTTCTCCGGGACGCGCCGGTCCACCGTGAGCGAGGTGATGCGCGCGCCGGTGATCATGGCGAACGCAAAAAACCTCGCGCCCACGATTTCGCACAGCGCCTGAAAGCTGCCGATGCCCTCGCCCACGCGCTCGAACCAGCCGTCGGTGCGAATCGCCTCCAGGGACACGACGAGCTGACTCATCGAACACCCGATGCTCTCACGCGGGGTGGCTTTCCGCCAGGGGTTAAGTTCTAAGGCGGCCTCGGGCCGAGCCCCACTCCCCACGACCGATGAAGCACTCGAGCACGGAGGAAAAGCCTCGGCCAAGCGCGGCGCGGACGCACGGCGGGCCGGGCCCGGTTCCGGATTTCGAGACACGGCTCCTCGCTTGGTACGATCGCAACCGGCGCGAGCTTCCTTGGCGCGACACGCACGACCCGTACGCGGTGTGGGTGAGCGAGGTGATGCTGCAGCAGACGCAGGTTGCCACGGTGCTCCGTTACTTCGGGAGCTGGATGCGGCGCTTTCCGACCGTGCGCGCGCTCGCGCGGGCCCCCGAGGCGGACGTGCTCCATGCCTGGCAGGGTCTCGGCTATTACTCGCGCGCGCGGCGGCTCCACGAGGGGGCGCGCGTCGTCGTCGAGCGCCACGCCGGCGAGCTCCCCCGCGCCCATGCCGAGCTCCTCGCGTTGCCGGGCATCGGCGCGTACTCGGCGGGAGCGATCGCGAGCATTGCGTTCGGCGCGCGCGAGCCGCTGGTCGACGGCAACGTGATCCGCGTGCTCGCGCGCCGCTTCGGCCTGCGCGGCGATCCGAACAAACTGCCGCTCAAGCGCGCCCTCTGGCGGCTCGCCGGCGAGCTCGTCCCGGCACGGCGACCGGGCGACTTCAATCAGGCGTTGATGGAGCTCGGCGCCACGGTGTGCACGCCGCGCGCCCCGAAGTGCGACGCGTGCCCGCTCCGCGCCGCCTGCGTCGCGCGGCGCGACGGCCTCGTCGAACGGCTGCCGGAGCTCCCGCCGCGCGCGAAAGCGACGCGGGTGCGCGTCGCCGCGGCCCTCGTCCGCGACGGCGACGCGGTTCACGTCGTGCGGCTCGCGCCCGAAGCGCCGCGCTGGGCCGGGCTCTGGACGTTCCCGCACGCCGAGGTCGGCGCGGGCGAAACGCCTGCCGCAGCCGCTCGGCGCGCCGCGCGGGACGCGCTCGGGGTCGACGTGCGCGTGGGTGAACGCGTCGCGCGGCTCGTCCACACGATCACCCGATTTCGCATCGAGCTCGAGTGCTACGAAGCGGCCCCGGCGCCGGACGCGAAACGCGAGCGCCGCGCGGCTCGGAAGACGGCGCCGCTGCGCGCGCGCGTGCGGCCCGGCGAGCTCGAGGAGCTGGCCATGCCTGCGCCGCACCGCAAGCTCGCCCGGCTCGTGTTCGCGGCGGACCGGCCGCGCGCGCCACGCGAAAAGAGCCGCCCGTGACGGCCACGGCGCGCGTCGAGGTCGCGATCGCGCTCGTGTTTCGCGAGCGGAGCGTGCTCGTCACGCAGCGCGCGGCCGGAGTGCACCTCGGCGGATTCTGGGAGTTCCCGGGCGGGAAGCTCCGAGGAGACGAGAGCCCGGAGGCGTGCGCGGTGCGCGAGGTGTTCGAGGAGACGCGCGTCGTCGTCGCGGCGCGAGCGCGACGAGCGGTCGTCGAATGGGACTATCCGGAGCGCAAGGTCCTGCTCCATCCGATCGAGTGCGATTGGCTCGCGGGTGACGGCGAGCTCGTCGAAGTGGCGGACCTCGCGTGGGCCACGAGCGGCGCGCTCCGGGCGCTCGCCTTTCCGCCCGCGAACGCCGAGCTCGTTCGCGAGCTCCTCGCGAGCGGACGGCTCGACTACACCGGAGACCACTCGTATCGATCGTGAATTTTGGAGCCCCACTTGGGTGAGGCCCGCAAAATTCACTAGCTCGAGCGCTACTGCCCGCACGCGACCGGCATCACGCGCAGCGGGTATTGATTCGGGTCGCCGGGATCGCCGTCGGACACGAGGAGCCGCCCGCCTTGCTTACCGATTGCGAGAAAGGGCGTGTCGCTCTCCGGGACGCGGAAACGGCCGGGGTAAAAGGGCTGCCAGTCGCTCGACGGGCCGGTCGCGAGATCGCCGTTGTGGACGGCGAAGCCCGGCGCGCCGCCGTTCGGCGAGGTGCTCTCCGATTCGTTCTCGACGAGGTCGAGATCGCCGTCGCCGTCGACGTCGAGGAGCAGGTAGCTGTGAGAGCGGCCGTACACGAGCCCGTGCGAAAACGCGCTCGGGATGTTGGTCCCGCCGAGCTTCAGCGCCGCGGGGTCGTACACGTAGGATGAAGTGGCATCGAGCGGCGGCGCGCCGGAGCCGAGACCGGCGAGTACGAGCGCCTGCCCGCCCACGGTGAGCGTGGAGAGGTACGTCGGCTCACCCACGCCGTTGCCGCCGCTCGTGGTCGTCCGCTTCCCGCCCTCGTAGATCCAGGTGTCCTCCGCGGTGGCTCCGTAAAGGGCGCGTCCACCTTGAAACGCGGTGAAGATACCGAGCTCCGGATTCATGCCGAGGTCGAGCCCGTTCCCGTTCTGGTTCGAGATCGCGAGCGCCACCGGAGCCTGAGTGGACACTTGCGTCGGATTCGGGAAGAGCAGCGTGCCCATCTGCATCGTCGAGAGCTTGTCCGCCTGGCGGAGGAAGCCGATCGCGAGCTCGCTCGTGTCGTCCGCCTCGAACGCCCCGAGCGCCACGTCCCCGAGGTAAAGCTCGGGTTCGTTGGTGTAAGGGAAATCGTAAGAAACGGTGAGCTCGGGACCGCTCGCGTGGTTCAAGATCACGCGAAACCCGGTGCTCACGCCGATCACGAAATCCATCACGCCGTCTCCGTCGAGGTCGCGGAGCGCGTACTCGCCGTCGGCGAAGGGCGCGTCGAGCGTGCAATTCGTCGGCTCGAACGAGAGCACGCCGCCGTCGATCTTCGAGAGCAAGAGCGTGATCGTGCGGACGTACGTGGGATCCGGGGGATTCGGGTAGTAGTTCGGATTCGTGCCGACGAAGAGGTCGTCGACGCCGTCGCCGTTCACGTCGTAGTGAAAGAGCAGCCGCGTGTGGTCCGGCATCACCGGGAGCGCGACGGGCGCGCCGAGCATCCACGCGCAGTCGTGCTCGGAGCTCTTCAGCGTGACGCCGTTGAACGTGAGCTCGGCCGGCGCGGGCGCGGCCACCGTCGGCCAGACTTGGCACGCGCCACCGCTCCCCACGGCGGCCGCACCCGCCGCACCCGCGGCACCCGCCGCGGCCGCGACGTTACCGTTCCCCGCCGTCGCGGCGCTGGTCCCTGCCGCACCACCGGCTCCGCCCGCGAGAGTCGCCGCCGTCGGACCCGGTGAGCCGCCCGAGCCGCCCGCTCCGGCGCTCGAGCTCATGCCACCCGCGGACCCTCCCGCGCCGGCACCCGCCGAAAACGGCGTCGCGCCGGGATCGCCGGTCGCGTCGCCCGCGCCGACATTCGTGCCGGCCGGGGGCGCTCCGGCGACGGGCCCGGCGCTCTCGACGTCGCCGGCGGCACCGCCCGCCGAGATCGCGGGCGCTCCGCTGCCGACGATGACCCGGCCCTTCATCTCGTCGCAGCCGAGCGCCAAAAGCACGAGGCACGCCGATGCCGACCGGAGCCGCCGTCCCATGAAGTAACCCGATTTTGCTGCGAAGCGGCTCCCAAGACCACCACGGTCGTTCGGCACGGCGCGAGCCTGAGCATGAAAGGAGCTGTCAGTCACGGAGGGTCCGAACGGTGAAGGGCGTGAGGGCCCCAAATCCGTGACGAAGGCCGCCGGCGCGTCGAGCTGCGGCGCCGAGCCGGCCCGATCGGCCGTTCACCCGCGACTTCCAGACCCTCAGAGGTGGCGCAAGAACGTGAAGTTCTTGACGGTGAACTCGTAAGGCGTGGGGGCGCCCGACGCCGGGACGTGAAAGCGAACACCGACGAGCCGCGTCGTGTCGAAAACGTAGATCCCCGAGCTCGGCGGAGCCACCTGATCCCAGGTGACGACGTTCAGCCCGGCGACCACGGGCGACGCGGGCAAGCGTGCGTCGCCGAGTGCCATCGCCCCCCAGTACGGCGAGCCGAGCGAGTAGTCGTCGCTCGTCGGATTGGCGACCGTGATGGGCGGGGAATCGCCGGCTGCCTCGGCGTCCGTCAAGAGGATCGGAAATTCGATGCGGAGCGTGGCGGGCGGCTTGTCGATGACGAAGCTCACGCCGATGACGTCGAACGCCGCCGGGTCCCAGGGGCGGGCGACGCCGCTCGGCGGCGGCGCGTCCGCGTTGAAGTCGAACGCGATACCGGCCCCGATCATGTTCGCGAAGTCGACGGAGGGACAGCCGATCATCCCGAGCGCGAGCGCCTCGGACCCCGCGGGGCATCCGAGGATCTCCTCCGTCGTTCCGGCCGTGGTGAGCGCGCCGTTCAGGTTCGGGAAGCCGAGCGCGGGCGGCGGCACCGGCGCCGTGACGAGCGCGCACTCGGAGGGCAGATGCGAGCCGACCGTGATGCAGCGCGCGCGGGTCTCGGGCGAGTCGTATTGATCGCCGTAGACGTGCCAGGCGCCTTGGATACGCAAGCTGTTACAGGCGTCGTCACGATCGACCCAGCCGCTGTCGGACGGCACGACGGTGACGTTCGCCGTCGGATCGATCACGCAGCAGTCGCCCGAGCATCCGGAACCGCCCGCCCCCGCCGACGGCGCCTGGTCACCCCCTCCGTTCGAAGGGCCCGACTGAGTGACGACCCCTCTCGATTCGCCGCCGCAAGCTCCGGCAGCGATGACGGTGGCGACGACGGCGATGAGGCCCCGCCGACCCTCACCGAGTCTCCCGAACGACGAATGATGCGCGCGCTTCAAAGGGCCTCCTCTGTCCCAAGACATGGCCGACCACGCGGCGTGCGATCGAGCAATCGTCGCCGTCCGCTCAGTCGTCGTAGGCGGCTGAACGGCGCGTCACGGCGCGCCCGCCGAGCTCAGATCGACGCCGGTGCGACCTTGTCCGGATCGACGCCGAGGTCGCGGATTGCCTTCGCGACGTCGGCAGCCGTTAGCTTGCCCTCGAGGCGGAGCGCGTCGAGCGCGCCGACCACGATGCACTCGGCGTCGACCTCGAAATGCCGGCGCAACGCTTCGCGCGTGTCGCTCATGCCGTAGCCGTCGGTGCCGAGCGGCACGATGCGTCCGGGCAGCCAGCGCGCGACCAAATCACCGAGCGACTTCATGTAGTCGGACGCCGTGATGAACGGACCTTCGACGCCCTTCAACGCTTCGACCAGGTACGGGACGCGCGGCGTCGCTTCGGGGTGCAGTCGGTTCTCGCGCTCGCACGCGAGCGCGTCGGAGCGGAGCTGTTGGTAGCTCGTGACGCCCCAGACGTCCGCCGAGACACCGAAGCGCTCCGCGAGGATCTCCTGCGCGCGCAGCACCTGCAGCATGATCGAGCCGGAGCCCCAGAGCTCGACGTGCTTGCCGAGCTTCTTTTCCGCCGGGCGGAAGCGATAGAGCCCGCGGAGCACGCCCTCTTTCGCGCCGTCGGGCATCGGCGGCATCGGGTAATTCTCGTTCTGGAGCGTGAGGTAGTAGTAGACGTTCTCTTCGTCGACGAACATGCGCTTCAAGCCGTCTTCGACGATGGCGGCGAGCTCGAACGCGAACGAGACGTCGTAGGCGCGGACGGACGGCACCGTCATCGCGTGGAGGTGACTGTGGCCGTCTTCGTGTTGCAGGCCTTCGCCGTTCAGCGTGGTGCGACCCGCCGTGGCGCCGAGCACGAAGCCGCGCGCCATCGAGTCGCCCGCGGCCCACAGGTGATCTCCCGTGCGCTGAAAGCCGAACATCGAGTAGAAAATGTAAAACGGGATCATCGGCTGGCCGTGCACCGCGTAGGAGGTGGCCGCCGCGATGAACGAAGCCATCGACCCGGTCTCGGTGATGCCCTCTTCGAGCACCTGACCGTCTTTCGCTTCGCGATAGTAAAGGAGCTTGCCCTTGTCGATCGGCTCGTAGAGCTGGCCGACGGCCGAATAGATGCCGACCTGGCCGAAGAGCGCGTCCATGCCGAACGTGCGCGCCTCGTCCGGAACGATCGGGACGACACGCCGTCCGACCTTCTTGTCGCGAATCAGCTTCGCGAGCAGGCGCGAGAAGACCATCGTCGTCGACGCCTCGGCCTTACTCCCCTTGTAAAACTCGTCGTAGACGTCCGAGCCCGGGAGCTCGAGCTTCACCTGCGAGCTGCCGCGCTTCGGAACGAGACCGCCGAGCGCACGCCGGCGCTCCATCAAATATTCGACCTCGGGGCTCTGCGGGCCCGGGTGGAAGAGCGGCGGATGCTCGAGCGCCGAGTCCGGGATCGGCAGCTCGAGGATGTCGCGGAAGCGCTGCAAATCCGTCAGCGCCATTTTCTTCTTCTGGTGCGTGACGTTCACGCCCTCGAAGCCTTCACCGAGGAGCCAGCCCTTGACGGTGTGCGCGAGGATGACGGTCGGACGCCCGTCGTCGTTCGAATGGGCCTGTTTGTAAGCCGCGTGCACCTTGCGCAGGCTGTGGCCGCCGCGCTGGAACTTCGCGAGCTCTTCGTCGGAGACGTGCGACACGAGCTCGAGCATGCGCGGATCGAGCGCGAAGAACTCCTTGCGCACGACGTCGCCGGTCGCGGTGGTGAGGCGCTGCCACTGGCCGTCGACGACGTGGTTCAGGTGGCGGCGCAGGATGCCGTCCGTGTCACGCGCGAAAATCGGATCCCACTCGGGACCCCAAATCACCTTGATGACGTTCCAGCCCGCGCCGCGGAAGGTGCCTTCGAGCTCCTGGATGATCTTGCCGTTGCCGTGAACGGGGCCGTCGAGACGCTGGAGGTTACAGTTCACGACCCAGATCAGGTTGTCGAGCCGTTCACGCACCGCGATCTGGAGCGCGCCGAGCGTCTCCGGCTCGTCGCTTTCACCGTCGCCGACGAAGCACCACACCTTCGAAGCCGACGCGTCGGTGATGCCGCGCGCCGTCGCGTAGCGATTGAAGCGCGCCTGGTAGATCGAGTTCACGGGGCCGAGCCCCATGCTCACCGTCGGAAATTCCCAGAAATCGCGCATCAAACGCGGGTGCGGGTACGACGACAAGCCGCGACCGCGCGCCGACTCGCGCCGGAAGTGCTCGAGCTGCTCGGGCCCGAGGCGGCCTTCGAGAAACGCGCGCGAGTACATGCCGGGCGCCGCGTGCCCCTGGTAATAAACTTGGTCGCCCGCGCCGCCGCCGTCCTTGCCGCGGAAGAAATGGTTGAAGCCGACCTCGTAGAGCGTCGCGCTCGACGCGTAGGTCGAAATGTGGCCGCCGATGCCGTCGAAGTCGTGGTTCGCGTTGTGAACCATGACCGCGGCGTTCCAGCGCAGGATCTGCTGGATGCGGCGCTCCATCTGTTCGTCGCCGGGATACGCGGGCTCGTCCGCGACCGGGATCGTGTTCACGTAGTCCGTGACGAGCGGGAGCACGGGCTCGGCACCGAGCCGGCGCGCCGTGTCCACCACGCGACCGAGCACGAAGCGCGCGCGGTCCGCCCCCTCGTGCGCGACGACGGATTCGAGCGACTCGACCCATTCCTGGGTCTCTTGCGGGTCACGATCGGAATCAGGCCTGTAGCTGTCCACGGGGAGCGTGAGGCGTATCGCGAGACGGCCCCGCATTCAAGCGCGGGGACGCGACTTGGCAGACCGGGCCCCTCGGCCCATAGATCGGCCGAATGCCGCGTCTCGTTTCCTTCGCGTTCTTCTTCGTCGTGATGCTGTCCCTCGTGGGGGCGGTCCACTACTACCTCTGGGCGCGACTCGTGCGGGACACACTGTTGCCGGCGCCGTGGCAGCGGGTCGGGACGGTGGCGGTCGTGACGCTGTACCTCTTCGTGCCGGTTTCGTTTTTCCTGCGCCGGACGGGGCACGCCTGGACGGTGCCGCTCATCTGGCTTTCGTCGGTGTGGCTCGGCTTGCTGCTGCTTTTTTTGGTGGTGCTCGTGGCCGGGGACGCGGCGCGCGGACTTTTCACGCTCGTGTCGCGTCTCGCGGGCGAGCCGCCCGCCGACCCGGAACGCCGCCGGGTGCTCGCCCGCATCCTCGGGCTCGCGACGCTGTTCGTGACGGGCGGAATGAGCGTCGCCGCCGTGCGCTCGGGCCTCGCGCGGGTGGCGCTCCGTGAAGTGAACGTGCGGCTCCGCCGGCTGCCCAAGAAGCTCGACGGGCTCACCATCGTGCAGCTCACGGACGTGCACGTCGGCCCGACCATCGGCCGCGCCTTCATCGAAGACATCGTGGCGCGCACGAACGCGCTCGCTCCCGACGTGATCGCGATCACGGGCGACCTCGTCGACGGGTCGGTCGAAGACTTGCGCGAAGCCGTCGCGCCGCTCGCCGGGCTCAAGGCGCGCTACGGCGTCTACTTCGTGACGGGCAACCACGAGTACTATTCGGGCGCTCCCGAGTGGTGCGAAGAGATCGGCCGGCTCGGCATTCGCGTGCTCCGCAACGAACGCGTGAGCATCGGCGACGGCGAGGCGAGCTTCGATCTCGCGGGCATCGACGACGCGCACGCGCATCAGTTCGGTGAAGGGCACGGCGCGGATTTGCCGCGAGCCGTCGCGGGCCGTGACGGCTCGCGCGAGCTCGTCTTGCTCGCGCACCAGCCGCGCGCGGTGTTCGACGCGGTGAAGCACGGCGTCGGTTTGCAGCTGTCGGGGCACACGCACGGCGGACAAATCTGGCCGTGGATGTACGCGGTGCGGCTGCAGCAGCCGGTCGTCGCGGGCCTCGCGCGCTTCGACGACACGCAGGTGTACGTGAGCTCCGGCACCGGCTACTGGGGCCCGCCGATGCGCCTCGGCGCGCCTGCCGAGATCACGCGCGTGACGCTGCGCGCGGCCTAGGCGTGTCCTTAATTTCTCGAGCTCGCAAGGCGGCGCGGGCGGTGGGTGTTGCGGCTCGAGAGTTTGTCTATACAAGCTAGACTGTATAGACAAATCACCACGCCCGCGACCCCCTCGACGGGGGACGAGAGTCGCGACCAATTTTCGAGCCACAGGCGGCTAGTCGCGCGCGGGCGCGCGCTTTCGCCACTCTTTGCCGGCGCACACGGCGACGACGAGGAGCGGCGTCGAGAACGTGAGCCCGATGGAGCCGACGAGCGCGCCGAGCACCGCCTGGCCGACGAGCGTGATCGCGGGCGGCAGCCGGGCGGCGTTGCGGGCGAGGAGCGGCGTGAGCAGATACCCTTCGATCAGGTGCAGGCCCGTGAAAACGAGGCCGACCCAGAGCGCGGTCAGCGGCCCGCGCGTGAACGCGAGCAGCATCGCCGGGATCGCGGAAGCGATGGCGCCGAGGTACTCGACGAACGTGAGGATGCCCGCGAGCACCGCGAGCGGGACGGCGAGCGGCACCCCGAGCAAGAGGAACGCGACGGCGCACGTGACGCCGACGAACAGCATGGCAACGAGCCTGCCGAGGAGCCAGCGCTCGAGCTCGACGCCGGCTTCGCTCACGATCGCCCGAGCGAGCGTTTGGCGCGAGCGAGGCACGAGCGCGACGAGCGCACGCTCGTACGCTTTCGGATCGGCGGCGCCGTAGATCGCGACGAAGAAGCAGACGATGCCGCCCGCCATGAGCTCGAACGTGGTTCCGGCCGTCGCGAGCGCGCCCGCGGCCAATTTGTCGACGTGGAGGCTCCCGGCGGCGCCGCCCTTGCCGGCGAGCTGCTCGAACCAATCGCCGTAACCGAGCGAGCTCGCGAGCGTGTGCGCCGCCGGCGGCAAGGCGTCGCGGAGCTTCATCACTTCCTCGACCACGCGCGGCGCGAGCAGCACGATGCCCGTCGCGCTCCCCCCGAGCAACAAGACGACGAGCGCCGGGAGCGTCGCCGCGTAGGGCAAGCGCGCGTGCTTGGCGACGAAAGACGCCACCGCGCGCAAGACGATCGCGAAGAGCACGCCGGCGAAGACGGCGAAGAGCACCCGCACCGTGAGCACGACGACCGCCGCCGCTGCGAGCGCGCAGAGCGCGAAGAGCACCGTCGAGCGCGCGTCGGCGTTCGAGCTTTGGGTTCGCGGGGGCGGATGGCGGGTCGGGGCGTTCACGCCGGAAACGCCATGCACAGGGCGGGCCGTCGCGGAATCGTGCGGCGCGGAGCCGCCGGCGGGGTCGCCGCGGGTCACCCGGACACGGCGTGGGGCGGCCGTGCGCCCCGTTGCGGCGAAAGTCCACGGCGCGGGAACGAGGCGCACGAGCGAGCGTCCGCCCAGCGGGCGGGAACACCCAAAAATCGCGCATTTTCCCGCGGGCGCGCGCGGGCGTGCGCGGCGTGCGTCAGAGCGCGAGCTTCGCGGCGACGCGTTCAGCGACGCGCATGCCGTCGAGCGCGGCGCTCACGATGCCGCCCGCGTAGCCTGCGCCTTCACCCGTGGGGAAGAGTCCGGCGAGATCGGGCGACTCGAGCGTTTCGGGGTGACGCGGGACGCGCACCGGGGAGCTCGTGCGCGATTCGACGCCGACGAGCGCCGCGTCGTTCGTGAGGTAGCCGCGCATGCTCTGGTTGAATTCGACGAGCGCGCGGCGGATGCGCTCGGCGAGCTTCAGGCCGGCGGCGTCGAGCACGCTCGCGATGTCGGCGGGCACGGTGCCGGGGACGTAGCTCGTGTCGGGCACGTCGCTCGAAGCGCGGCGCTCGACGAAATCGAGGGCGCGCACCGCCGGCGCGCGGAGCTCCCCTCCCCCCGCGTCGAACGCGGCCCGTTCGATCACGCGCTGGAGCGCGATGCCGCCGAGCGGGCCGTGAAAGCCCTGGGCTTCCCAATCGTGCGGCTCGAGCCCGACGACGAGCCCGGAGTTGGCGAACGGCGAGTCGCGGCGCGCGAGGCTCATGCCGTTGACGACGAGCGCGCCGGGCTCGGTCGACGCCGGCACGATCCAGCCGCCGGGGCACATGCAGAACGAGAACACGCCGCGGCCGTCGACCTGGCACGCGAGCCGGTACGACGCGTTCGGCAGCTTCGGGTGGAGCTCGGTGCGGCCGTATTGGATGCGGTTCACGAGCGGCTGCGGGTGCTCGATGCGCACGCCGAGCGCGAAGGGTTTCGCCTCGAGCCGCACGCCCGCCTCGAGCAACAGTTCGTAGACGTCGCGCGCGGAGTGTCCGGTCGCGAGCACGACGGCGTCGGCGAAGAGCTCGCTGCCGTCGGCGAGCCGCACGCCCGCGACCGCGCGCGTGTCGCCGCGGGCGCGCGTGAGGAGCGCGCTCACGCGTGCGCCGAAGCGGAACACCTGGCCGACCCCCGCGAGTCGCTCGCGCAGGGCCGTGACGACTTTGGGTAACCGGTTCGAGCCGATGTGCGGCCGCGCCTCGACGAGCACCGCCTCGGGCGCGCCGTGCAGCGCGAGCAGCTCGAGCACGTCGCGCACGGGGCCGCGCTTGTGCGCGCGCGTGTAGAGCTTGCCGTCGCTGTAGGTGCCGGCGCCGCCCTCGCCGAAGCAGTAGTTGCTGTCGGGGTCGACCTTGCCGTGGCGGTTCAGGCCTTTCAGGTCGTGGCGGCGCGGCTGCACGAGCTTGCCGCGATCGACGACCAGAGCCGCGACCCCGCGGCGCGCGAGCTCGTACGCGCAGAAGAGCCCCGCCGGACCTTCACCGACGACGATGACGCGCGGCTCGCCCGCGACTTCGCGCGGTGGAGCGCCGCCGAGCGGCTCCGTCCGCGCGCCGAGCTCGACCAGCACGTGAAAGCGCAGCCTTCCGCGCCGTGCGTCGAGTGAACGCTTGCGCACGACGAGGTCGGGTAGCTCCGCTTCGGGTACGCGGAGCTCGCGCGCGACGCGGGCGCGCAGGGCCGACGCGTCGTCGGCGTCGTCGAGGTCGAGCTCGAGCGTGAGCTCCGCCGGCAGCGGGCGAACGGGCATGAGGCGGCTGACGCTAGCGCGGAGCGGGCGCGGCGGGAGGCGTCACGGCGCGGGCGGAGGGGGCGGGCGCGACGCCGGACGCGGCGACGGGCGGGGCCACGGCCGGATTCGGCGCCGCGACGGCTGCGTTCGCCGCCGCCGGCACGCTGCGTTCGGCGCCGAGCTCCGCTTGGCGGATCGCCCGCGCACCGCCGCCGAAGGCAAAGGCGGCCACGCCGAGCAAGATGAGCGCGCCCACGGCGAGCAGCGCGAAAAGTCCCGCGTTCGAGCCGCGCGGCGAGCGCGACGACGAGGGGACCCGCGTGACCGCCGAGCGCTGCCCCGTCGTGAGGCCGAGATCGGAGGCGGGCGGCGTGCTCACGCCGAGGCGCGAGCTCACGGGCGTGACGACGGGCGGCACGAACGCGAGCTGCCCGCGCGACGGACCCGGCGACGTGACGAAGCGCCGGACGCCCGGCGTCGGATCGGGCCGGAGCACGGCGTCGAGCTCCTCGGCCATTTCACGTGCGGACTGAAAGCGGCGCGCGGGATCGCGCTGCGTCGCCCGCACGAACCACTCGTCGAAGCCCGGCGGCACCGGGCCGAAGCGTGACGGGACCGGCGTCGGCGTCGTGCAGATCGCGAGCACCAAATCGCCGAGCGATTCGGCCGCGAACGGCCGCCGGCCGAGGAGCCCCTCGAACGTCATCACGCCGATGGACCAGAGATCGGTGCGCCCGTCGATGGCCTTCGCCTGCGCTTGCTCCGGGCTCATGTAGTACGGCGTGCCGAGCATCAAGCCCGTTTGCGTGCCGGTCGCGGTCATGTCGCCGAGCGCGCCCTTTTTCACTTTCGCGACGCCGAAGTCGAGCACCTTCGCGAACTCGGGCTCGTCCTTGCAGACGAAGACGTTGTCGGGCTTGAGATCGCGGTGAACGATGCCGGCTTCGTGCGCCTTGTGAATCGCGCGGAGCACGTCCGCCATGAAACGGAAGAGCTCTTCGGGCGGCAGCGCGCCGCGCCGCGCGATGCGCTCGCTCAGCGTCTCGCCTTCGAGGAGCTCCATGGCGATGAAGGCCCGCTCGTGATCCACGCCGTAGTCGAGGATTTGAACGACGTTGGGGCTCCGCAAGAGCGCGGCCGCCTGCGCCTCGCGCAGGAAGCGCTGCACCATCACGCGATCGCGCGCGATCTCGGGATCGAGCACCTTGATCGCGACGCTCGACTTGAGCTCGAGGTGCTCGGCGCGCCACACCGACCCCATGCCGCCGCGACGAAGCAAACCGTCGAGCCGATAGCGCTCCTTCACGACCGTCCCGGCGCCCCAGGGAGCCGAGGTGAGAGAACGCCCTACCGTTTCCGGCACGATCCCGAAATCGTACCCAGCCTCTCTCCCTCTCGCAAGCGCCACGCGGCCGTGACGGGAGAGACCCGCGGAATCGCCGCCGCACGCTTTTCGGCAGGCGTCACTTTGCGCGGGCGACCGGCTCCTCACGCCGTTCACGTACGAGCTCGTGAATTTGCGCGCGATCACGCGAGGCTCGGCGCGCGAGCTCGGCGTCGCCCGCGTGGTGGGTGAAGAAAAGAATCTGCACGCGCTCGGCGACGTCCGCGAGGACGGAAAACGTGCGGCTCTTTCGCGCGTCGTCCACGTGGACCGTCACGTCGTCGAGCACGAGCGGCAGCGGCTCCGAACCGGCGATGAAGCGCTCGACGCTCGCGAGCCTGAGCGCGAGGTAGAGCTGGTAGCGCGTCCCGGTGCTGAGCTCGTGCGGCGCGAGCTCGGAGCCGTCGTCCCGCACGGCGACGATCCCGCGCTCTTCACGGCCGACGCGCACTGTCGCGTAGCCGTCGTCCGTGAGCCGCGGGAAGAGCTCGCCCGCGCGCTTCAAAATGGGCGCCTGATTCTCGACGCGATAGCGTTCGATCGCCCGCTCGAGCAGCGCCGTGGCGACGCGCAAGGTGGTGTAGCGCCCGACCCGATCCGCGAGCGCGGCGCCGAGCGTCTGCTCGTCTTGGGCGGCTTCGGCGCCGAGCGCGTCCGATTGGCGCCGCTGGCCGGCCTGGAGCGACGCGGCTCGCGCCATGGCGCGCTCGAGCTCCTCCTCACGCTCTTCGAGCTCGCGCTGGACCGCGTCGAGACGCGCGGCGAGTCGCGGCGCGTCCTCACCCGCCGCCTCGGCGACGAGCGCGGTCACCGAACGGCCGCCGGAGTCGTCGACCAGCGTCGTTTCGAGCAGCGCGAGTTGCGTCTCGAGCTCGCGCGCGCGCCGGCTCTTCGCCTCGAGCGCCGGCAATTCCGCGGGGCTCTGCGCGCCGACCGCCTCGCCGAGAGCCCGGAGCTCGCGTTCGGCCTCGGCGATCGCCGCCCGTTCGGTGTCGAGGAGCGCTCCGCGCTCGGCATTTTCGGCGGTGATGCGCGCGTGCTCGTCGCGGGCGCTCTCGCCGCGCCGGAAGCGACGCACGAGCTCGTCCGCCGCCGTGTCGGGAGCGCTCGGGTCGAACGGAATGCCTTGAGCGCGCGCGAGATCGACCACGTCGGCGGCAAGCTCCGCTTCGTCGCGACGGATGCCGTTGACGCGCCGTTCGAGCCCCTCGATGCGCTCGCAGAGCGCCGCGAGCGAGCCGAGATCTTCGAGGAGCTCGAGCGCCGCCACGGGGAGGATCTGCGGATCGGCGCCGAGCGGCTCGACCGCGAGCGCCCAGGCGGCGCGCCACTCGGCGAGGGCGAGCTCGGCGCGTTCGAGCTCCCGCGTTTCGTGACGCTCCCGCGCCGAGAGCGCGTCGAGCGCCCGCTCGAGCTCGCTCCGTTCGTTCGCGACCCGCACGGCCTCGGCCTGGAGGGCCGCGCAGCGCTCGACTCGCTCCGAGAGCGTCTCGCTCGCGGCGGGCGCGCCGAGCACGTCGTTCACCGCGCGCTCGACGAGCCCGCGTTGCGCGACCGCTCGCTCGAGCTCCGCCTCCGCGGTCCGCGCGTCCCCAACGAGTGCGAGCACGCGCGTCCGGCGCTCGGCCCAGGCGCGCATTTCGCCCGGCGGCAGCGGCCGGATCCCGGTCCCTTCCCACGCGGCCGCGTACTCCGCGTCTTCGGCGCTCCGCGCGGCATCGAGCTCGGCCTGCTCGGCGGCGAGCCGGACGCCGTGCCCGGCGACGAGCGCTTCGTCGGCGAGCGCGCGGTCGAGCGTCGCCACGCGATCGGCCTCGCGCCGCAGCCGATCCGAGAGCGCGTCCGCGCGCTCCACGTGGTCGCGCACGTTTTCGGCGATGGCCGTGTCGAACGGAGCGCCGATACCGAACGCGTCGAGCGCCGCGTGAAGCACGTCGTCGCGCTCGGCACGGGCACGCTCGAGCTCGCTCTCGCTCGGCACGGCGCCGCCGGCGTGCACGCGCTGGATCGCCGCCTTCACGTCGACGGCGCGCGCGGCGAGCGCGCGGCGCGCTTCGGCGAGCGACTCGGTCCGTGCCGCGAGCGCGGCGTGCGCCGAGGCGAAACGTTCGAGCGTTTCCGGGCTCGGAACGGGCATGCTCGAGAGCGCTGCGAGCGACGAGCAAGCCGGCACGAGCTCGAGGAGGCGCGCGTTCGCCTCCGCTGCGAGGGCCGCCCGGCGCGCCGAAAGCGCAGCCACCGGGCCTTCGACGTCGCCGAGCGAGCGCGCGAGCTGAGCGACGCGTTCGAGCGCCGCGCGCGGCCCGAGCTCGGCCGAGCGAGCGAGCCGCGCCCTGCGCTCGTCGAGCTCGCGCTCGATGTCGGCGCGGCGTTGCTCGGCCGAGCGCCGACGCTCGTCGAGCTTTTCGCGCGCGGTCGAGAGCTCGCGGAGTTTGGCGCGCGCCGACGCCGAGAGCCGGAGCTCTTCCGCGCTCAGGCTTGCCTCCGAACGGCCGAGACGGCGCTGGCTCGTGTGGGCTTCGTTGCGGAGCGCCGCCAGGTTCGCTTCGAGCCGCGGCAAGTCCTCGCGGGCCTTCCGCGTCCGTCCGGTCGCGTCGGCAAGCCGCGCGATGCGCGCCTGCCCGAGCGCGAGGAGCGCCTCCGGCACGTCGATTTCGGCGAGCTTGCGCGCCGCGCGCTCGCTCTCTTCCTCGAGCCGGAGCGCCTTGGCGCGCGCCACGGCGGCGCGCGACTCCGCCCGTTCCCGCCGTTCCGCGGCGGCTTCGGGCACGTGGACGACGCGGCCGAGCGCCGCCATCTCGGCCAGGCACTCGGCGCGCCGTTGCAGCGCCGGGAGCGCCTTCTTCAAATCGCGCAAGCGGTAGAGCTCGGCGCGCGCCGCGTCGACCTCGGCCGACACGCGCGTCACCTCGGCGCGCGCCGCGTCGAGCTCTTCCGTCTGCTTTTCGAAACTCTCGGGCAAGAGCCACACCTCTTGCGAGCGGCGGCGGGCCTCGGCGTGCTCGTCGAGCAGGCGGTTGATTTCCTGCTTACCGCGCGGCCGGTAGAGCTTCTCTTGCTCGGAGCGGAGCGTCTCGAGCAGGCGCCGCACGTCGACGCCGCCCGTGCCGGCGTCGAAGAGCGTTTCGCCGACGCTCGCTTCGCCCTTCAACATGCGCTCGCCGTGGAGCTCGAGCTCGGCGTGGTCGAGGCCGAAGCTCCGCGTGAACGTCTCGCGGTCGACACCGCCGAGGAGCTTGCGGAGCCGCGCTTCGTCGAACGGCGCCCCCGCTTCGTCCACGAGCGAGTCCTTCCGGCGCTTGAGCCGCTGCACGTAAATCGTGCCGTCCGGCCCTTCGAGCAGGCCGCCGATGCGCAAATCTTCGTTCCGGTGCCGGTGCGCGTCCGGCGTCCGGTGCTCGAACCCGTAGAGCAAATCGCGCACGGCGCGCAGGGCCGACGACTTGCCGGCTTCGTTCGGGCCGTAGACCAGGTGCAAGCCTCCCGGTGCGCCGCCGGACAGGTCGAGCGAGGTGCCGCTGAAGGGGCCGAACGCCTTGAGATCGAGCCGGAGGATCCTCACGGCTCGCCGAGCTCCGAAAGGCGCGCGAGCAAGAGATCGCGCGCGTCGTCGAGCACCATCTCCGGCGCGGAGAGCGTTTCTTCCGCGCCGGCCGGACGGAGCTTACGCAAGAGCTCGCCGAGCCCGGGAAGCTCGGCGACGAACGCGGCAAGCTCCGCCGGATCCGCGCGCAGCGCCTCGATTTCACGCCCGAGCTCGCCGAGCGGCCCGGTGATGGGCGTCACCGCGGCGAGCTCACCGACGAGCGGCCGCGTGTTCACGACGGCCCGCTCGATCCACACCGGCGCGTCGAGCGCGAGCGCCGCGTAACGCACGGTCGAGAGCGCTCGCTCCGGATCGGCCTTGAGCAGCGCGTTCGCGGCCGACTGACCGACGAGCTCGACGCGCGCCGCGAGCAGGCGCTCACCAGCGGCCTGACTCGCCTGACGGAGCGCCCGCTGCACGGCGTCGGCCGCGTCGTCGAGCGTGGCCGCGGCTCCGGCGTCGACGCTCACGCGCGAAAAACGCACGACGTCGAGCGCGCGGTGCTCGACCTCGAGCACGCGAGCGCTGTCGAAGGTGACGACCACGGCTCCTTTCGGCCCCGTCTCTTTCACGTGCCGGCCCTGCAGGTTGCCGGGATAAACGACGAACGGCGCGCGCGAAACGACCTCGTGCGCGTGCACGTGTCCGAGCGCCCAATAGTCGTAGCCGCGGTCGACGAGCTTCGTCAGCGTGCACGGCGCGTACGGCGCGTGTCCCTCGCGCCCGTCGAGCGCCGTGTGCAAGAGGCCGACGTTCACCGCGCCCGCGACCGGCGCCGGGTACGCGCGCGTGAGATCCTCCTTCACGGCCGCTTCGGGAAACCCCTGCCCGTGCACGACCAGATTGAGCTCCTCGAACCTCACGCTCTCGGGCTTCGCGTGCGACAACTCGCGCACGTTTTCGGGCATACGTAAGTGCTTGCGCAAGCGGCTCGCGGCGTCGTGGTTGCCGCGGATCCAGACGACCTCGACCCCGGCGTCGCGCAAGCGCGCCATGCGCTCGCACAAGAAGAGGCCCGTCGAGTAGTCGCGCCAGCTGCCGTCGAAGAGGTCGCCGGCGATGACGAGCACGTCGGCCCGTTCGGCGACGCAGAGCTCGACCAGGCGATCGAGCGCGTCGCGGGTCGCGCGGCGGAGCTCGCTCACCGGAGCGCCCTCGTAGCGTTCGAGCCCGACGAGGGGGCTATCGAGGTGCAGGTCGGCCGCGTGGATCAGCTTCGGCACGCGACCGGGTTTTTATCATTTGAGCGACCGGCGCGCGCCGGCGCGGGCGAAGCCCCGGACATTGTTCGTCCGCGGCGGGACGAACCGGCATTCAACGCCGGCGCCCGTCGAAGTGGTAATCGAGATGAAATTCGATCGTGTCGTCGTCGGTCCCGTCGTCGTCGCCGGTGCTCGCGACCACGGTGCCGTCGAAGTCGAGGACGAGGCGGTCGGCCGTGAGCGTGGCGCGCCCGTCCGTGACGGTCGCCGTCGAGCCCTCGTCGCCGAAACAGGATTGGCCGGCGTCGAGCGTCGCCGTCCCGCCCTGCACGGTCGCGTTGAGCGCGCAGATGACTTCGCCCGAGGCGCTGTTCACGATGGTGATCACGAGCGCGTTCGACGAGGTCGTCTCCACGCGCGTGTGCGCCTTGTCGTCGAGCTCGACGTCGTCGGGCTCGCCTTCGAAGTGGCGGGCGAGTCGATCGCTCCCGTAGTACTCGCCGGCCCACGTCACCACGGGCGCTCCGCCGTCGGCCGCGGCGACGGGCGGCGGGGCGACCCCGGCGTCCGCGGGCGCTTCTTGGGGAAGAGCGGCGGTGCGCGGCGCGGGCAGCGAGGCTTTCGGCTCGGTCGACAGCGGGCCGGCGGTGAGCGCCGTCTCGGATCGCCGGTCGCGATCGGTGCCCGTGTCCTCGAGCACGCCGCCGGTGTTCGAAAGCGGGACCGCGCTCGGCAGCGCGCGACAAGCGACGACGAGCGCCAGCGCGCCGAGTCCCGCGACGACCGCTCGGTTCACCCGGCCTGGCTCCAGGCGCGCACCCGCTGCCGCGCCGCACCGAGACCGCTCGCGCCGAACTCGACGACGTCGCCCGGCCGTAAAAAAACCGGCGGCTTCGCGCCGGAACCCACGCCTTCGGGCGTGCCGGTCGCAATCACGTCGCCCGGCAAGAGCGTCATGAACTCGCTCACGTACGCGACGAGCGACGGCACGTCGAAGATCATCTGCTCGGTGGAAGCGCGCTGGCGCTCGACGCCGTTCACGCCGAGCCAGAGCTCGACCGCCCCCGGCTCGACGCCGTCCGTCACGAGATACGGGCCGATCGGCGCGAACGAGTCGGCGCTCTTGCCTTTCGTCCATTGGCCCGAGCGTTCGCGCTGAAACGAGCGCTCGCTGTAGTCGTTGAAGAGCGCGTAGCCCGCCACGTGTTCGAGCGCGCGCTCCCGCGTCACGTGCCGCGCGGCGCGCCCGACGACGACCGCGAGCTCGACCTCCCAATCCGTCTGCGTCGAACCCGGCGGCAAGAGCACGTCGTCGTACGGCCCCGAGAGCGCGCTCGCCGCCTTCATGAACACGATCGGCTCGGCGGGCGCCTCGCCGCCGACC
>DATJXW010000060.1:0-55584 GCA_035499895.1 Polyangiaceae bacterium
TTCGACGACTTCGATCCCGAGAAGGTGGCGCGCTACGACGCGCGCCGTGTCGCGAAGCTCTTGAAGAACGAGGGCATCGTGCGAAACCGCATGAAAATCGAGTCCGCGGTCAAGAACGCGCGGGCGTTTCTCGGCGTCCAAGCGGAGGTCGGAAGCTTCTCGAAGTATCAGTGGGGCTTCGTGGACGGCAAACCGATCGTGAACACGTGGCCGAGCTCGAAGCAGATCCCGCCGCGCACCGCGCTCTCGGACGCGATCAGCAAGGACCTGAAGCGCCGCGGATTCAGCTTCGTCGGCTCGACCATCATTTACGCGCACATGCAGGCAGTCGGCATGGTGAACGACCACATCGTGGATTGCTTTCGTCACGCGGAGGTCGGGCGGCGCAAGCGGTGAGCGGACGAAGCGGCTTGGCCGCGCTTGACGCACATGCTAAAAAACGCGAGCGGTGGCTGGGAAATTCGTTCAGCTGCGTCTCGTCGTCGCCCTCACGATTGGGTCGTGCTGGGCCGCGTGCTCGCTGAATCCCGGCCATGATTTGCCGGGCGCGACGGCGCTCGGCGCTGGCGGCACCACGGCGACTCCGGGCGGCGGAGCCGCCAACGGCACGGGCGGGACCGCGGTCAACGTGGGTGTCGGAGGCGGCGCGAAGGGTGCGGGCGGAAGCTCGCCGGGTCTGGTCGGCGGCACGGGCGGTACAGGCGGCAGCGCGCCGACCGAAACGGGCGGCACCACGAGCTCTCCGGGCGGGAGCAGCGGGCGCGGAAGCGGCACGGGCGCGGTGGGCGGCACCTCGGCCACCGGCGGCACGCAGGCAGCCGGCGGCACGGGAGCGTCGAGCGGCGGCGCGAGCGAAGGTGAAGCAGGCGCAGCCGGCGAAGGTGAATCCGCGGGCGAAGGCGGCGAGGCCGGCGCGTCGAGCGGTGTCGGCGGCACGGGCGGTACCGCTGCGGGCGGCCGCGGCGGCGGACAGGGCGGCACCGGCGCGGCCGTGGGCGGCGCGACGAGCGGCCACGGCGGCCAAAGCGGCGCTCCTTCGAGCGGCGGCCAGGCGGCGGGCGGCCAGGCCGGCTTGGCCCAGGCGGGCGCGGGTCAGGCGGGCGCCGGCGCGGCGGGTCATGCCGGAGCGGGCGGCACGAGCGGTTACGGCGGCGCCGCGTACGGCGGCAGCGCGGGGGACGTGGTTTCGGGCGGAACGCTCGGACACTGAACTCGGAATCGAGGTCGCGCGGTTGGCGTGATAAACGTGGCCGACGTGCGGCGCCGTCTGCTCACGTTCGCGTTGATGGCCGGCTTGGCGGCGCTCGGGTGCTCGAAGCACGCGGCGCCGGAGGGGACGAGCGCCAAGCCCGGCCCCGCGCGCCTGCGGCTCGCCATGATTCCGAAGGGCACGACGCACGAGTTCTGGAAGAGCGTGCACGCGGGCGCGGTCAAAGCCTCGCGCGAGCTCGACGTCGAGCTCGTGTGGAAGGGGCCGCTCAAGGAAGACGATCTCAAGAGTCAGATCGACTTGATGCAGTCGTTCGTGGCGCAGAAGGTGTCGGGCATCGCGCTCGCGCCGCTCAACGACAAAGCGCTCGTCGCGAGCGTGAACGCCGCGGCGCAGGCGGGTTCGCCCGTCGTGATCTTCGACTCGGCGCTCTCGGGCGGTAACGTCGTGAGCTTCGTCGCCACCGACAACCGCGCGGCCGGAGCGCTCGCGGCGACGCGCCTCGCCGAGATTCTCGGCGGGTCGGGCAAAGTCGTGGTGCTGCGCTACCAAGAAGGTTCGGCGAGCACGCACGACCGTGAGGAAGGCTTTTTGGCGGGCGTGAAGACGCACCCGGGGCTCGCCGTCGTGAGCGAGAACCAATACGGCGGACCCACGACCGAGAGCGCCTTCGACGCGGCCGAGCGCTTGCTGCTCGCGCAAAATGCGGCCGGCGGCGGCGTGAACGCGGTGTTCGCGCCGAACGAGTCGACGACGTTCGGCATGTTGCTCGCGCTCGAAAAGGCGAAGCTCACGGGCAAGATTCACTTCGTGGGCTTCGACATTTCCGAGAAGCTCGCGAAGGCGGTCGACGCGGGCGAGATCGACGCGCTCGTCCTACAAAACCCCTTCAGAATGGGCGAGCTCACCGTGCACGCGCTCGTCGATCACCTGCGGGGCAAACCCGTGGAGGCGCGCACTGACACGGGGGCGACGTTGCTCGACCGGAAGAACATGAGTCAGCCCGAGATCCAGGCGCTCGTGAAACCGGATTTGGCGAAGTGGCTGAACGACTGAGCGGCTCCGCGCCGCGGCTCGCGGCGCGCGACGTGACGAAGAGCTTCGGAGCGACGCGCGTGCTCGACGGCGTCTCACTCGAGCTCGACCCCGGCTCCGTGCACGCGATGCTCGGCGAGAACGGCGCGGGCAAGAGCACGCTGATGAAAATCCTGGCCGGAGTCGAGCGCCCGGACGCCGGATCGCTCGTGCTCGACGGCGTGCCGTACGCGCCGTCCGGTCCGCTCGCCGCGCGCAACCGCGGCGTCGCGATCGTGCACCAGGAGCTCTCGCTCTGCCCGCATCTGACGGTCGCAGAGAACATCGTGCTCGGCTCGGAGCCGCAGCGGTTCGGCTGGCTGTCGCGCGCCGCGGCTCGCGAACGCGCCGAGCGAGCGCTCGGGCTCCTCGGCGGTTCGGCGGCGCTGCGGCTCGACGCGCGGGTCGGCGCGCTCTCCGCCGCCGAGCAGCAGCTGGTCGAGATTTCGAGGGCGCTCGCGCACGACGGCTGCCGTCTTTTGATCCTCGACGAACCGACGAGCAGCCTCGGTCATGCCGACGTCGAGCGACTCTTCACGACGCTCGCCACCTTGTGCGAGCGCGGCATGACGATCCTTTACGTGTCGCATTTCCTCGACGAAATCCGGCGCGTCGCGGACCGCTACACCGTGCTCCGCGACGGCCGCGTGGTCGCGCGCGGCGCCGTCCGCGACACGACGAACGAAGAGCTCGTGACGGCGATGGCCGGCGAGGTGGTCGAGCTCGGCACGGCGCGCGCCCGGACGCCGGGTGACGTCTTGCTTTCGCTCCGCGGCGTGCGCGGAGTGCGGCTGCCGAACGACGCGAGCCTCGAGCTTTGCCGCGGCGAGGTGCTCGGCATCGCCGGGCTCATGGGTTCGGGGCGCACGGAGCTCCTCCGCGCCGTGTTCGGACTCGACCGCGTGCGGAGCGGGGTGATTCGCGTGCGCGCCGTCGCCGGGCCGGCGTCGCCGGGCGAGCGGCTCGCGCAAGGGGTCGGCCTCGTGAGCGAGGACCGGGCGCGGGAGGGCCTCGCGCTCGGCCTCAGCGTGGCGCGAAACCTCACGCTTTCGCGGCTGGGACCGCTCCGGCGGCGCGGCTTTCTGTCGGGGCGCCTCGAGCAGGACGCGGCAGCCCGCTGGATTCGGCGGCTCGGCATTCGCGCTCGTGACGGCGCGCAGCGCGTCGGCGAGCTCTCCGGCGGCAACCAGCAAAAGGTCGCGCTGGCTCGCCTGCTGCATCACGACGTCGACGTGCTCTTGCTCGACGAGCCGACGCGCGGCATCGACGTGCGGAGCCGCGCGGAGATCCACGAGCTCATCGGAGAGCTCTGCGCGGCGGGCAAGGGCGTCCTCGTCGTGTCGAGCCACTTCGACGAGCTCGTCGCGCTGTGCGATCGCGTCGCCGTGATGCACAAGGGCGTGCTCGGTCCGGCGCGGCCGGTGGCGGGGCTCAGCGAGCACTCGCTGTTGCGCGAGGCGGCGGGCGCGTGAGGGAGCTCCTACGCCGGGCGTGGGTCGGGCCGCTCGGCGCGCTCGTGGCGGTTTACTTGCTGTTTTCGGCGCTCGCGCCGGCGACGTTCACGGGCGGCGTGAACCTCGCCACGATGCTCCGGCAAACGGTCGTCGTCGCCATCTCGTCGCTCGGCATGACGTTCGTGATCTTGCTCGGCGGGATCGATCTGTCGATCGGTTCGGCCGTCGCGCTCACGAGCGTCGTCGTCGCGAGGCTCCTGCAGAGCGGCGTGGGCGTGGGCGGCGCGGTGGCGCTCGGCGTGCTGGTCACGGCCGTGACGGGTTGGCTCAACGGCGCGCTCACCGCGCGCGGCAAGATCACGCCGTTCATCGTGACGCTCGGCAGCATGAGCGTCCTGCGCGGCGCGGCGAAGGGACTCGCGGGCGAGCAGAAGATCGACGCCGACCCGCGCGGGCTCGACCTTTTGATGACGGGCGGCTCCGGCGCGGCGCTCCCGGCGGGCGTGTGGCTCGCGCTCCTGCTCGCGGCGGGTGCGGCGATCGTCCTGCATTTCACGGTGTTCGGACGTCACGTCGTCGCGATCGGCTCGAACGAGCGCACGGCGCGGCTCTGCGGCGTACCGGTCGAACGCGTGATCATGGCCGTCTACGCGCTCGGCGGAGCGCTCACGGGCGTCGCCGGCGTGCTCGAGTTTTCGACGCTCACCGTCGGCGACCCGACGGACTCCATCGGACTCGAGCTCGAAGCGATCGCGGCGGTCGTGATCGGCGGCGGCTCGCTCGCGGGCGGGCAGGGCTCCATCGCCGGCACGATGCTCGGCGCGCTGCTGATGACGGTGATCAAGACCGGGTGCACGCACGTCGGGTTGCCGAACTGGGTGCAGGAGATCCTCACCGGCTTCATCATCGTGGTCGCGGTCGGCGTGGATCGACTGCGGCGCCGTTAGCGACGCGGTCACGGCGTGACGCGGCGCCGGAGTGCGGGAGCACCGGCATGCGAGGCCCCGCGAGCGCCCCTCAACCGCCGGCCATGAGGGCGCGGTAGGCGAGCTGATCGGCGTGCATGCGGTGAAAGACGGCGTATTTGCGCGCGTGGTACGCGGCGGTGTGCGCGCGGGGCGCCACGATGTCGCGCGCGCCGCTCATCGCGCTCATGGCGTCGAGGATGGTCGCGTGGCGGCCCGCGGCGACCGCGCCGAGCAACGCCGAACCGAGGAGCACCGCTTCCGGTTCGCGCGGGAGCACGATGCGGCAACCGGTGATGTCGGCGTGCTCGCGCACGAAGAGCGGATTTTTGGTGTCGCCGCCGCAGGCGAGCACGGTGTCGATGCGATAGCCGCCGTGCGCGAGCGCTTCGAGGATGTGCCGCGTGCCGTACGCGACGGCCTGGACGGTCGCGAGGTAGAGCAGCGCCAGCGAGCTCACGCTGTCGGTGAGCTTCAACCCGCTCGCCATGCCGCGCAGGGTCGGATCGGCGCGCGGCGAGCGATTGCCGTGAAAATCCGGCATGACGTGGAGCTCGGCGCTGAGCGCGTGGAGCTCGGCGCCGCCGAGGCGCTCGAGCTCTTCGTTCAAGAGCGCGTACACGGTCGTGCCCTGGCGCTTCGCGTCCTCGGCGAGCGCGGGGCCGCGGACGTGCGTGTGGATGACGTGATCGATGAGCGCGCCGGTCGCGGATTGGCCGCCTTCGGTGAGCCAGAGTCGCGGCACCATCGCGGAGTAGTACGGGCCCCAGACGCCGGGAACGAAGCGCGCGTCACGCGAGACGGCCATGTGGCAGCTCGAAGTGCCGCCGATGAGCGCGAGGCGTCGCTCGAGCGCGTGGGCGTCGAGCGGCTCCGTGCCGAGCGCCGTGCCGAGCAGGCCGAGGCCGCCCGCGTGCGCGTCGATGATCGAGACGCCGACGGGCGTCCCGGGCGCGAGACCGAGCTCGCGCGCCGCGTGCTCCGTCGTGACACCGACGCTTTCGCCGAGGGGTCGCACCGTCTCGCCGATGCGCGCGTGGTCGGCGTGCGCGAGCTCCTCGAGGCCGATTTGCCGTAGAAAGTCGTCGGCCCAGCGCCCGCCGTCGTGACCGAGGTAGGTCCACTTGCACACGGTGGTGCAGAGCGAGCGCGTGCGCGAACCGGTAGCGCGGAACGTGAGGTAATCGGGCAGGTCGAAGAAGTCCTTCGCGCGCCGCCAGCACTCGGCGTGGTTCTCCTTCAGCCAGAGGAGCTTCGGCATTTCCATCTCGGGCGAGATGAGGCCGCCGACGTACTTCAGCACTTCATGGCCCGTCGTGTTGATGCGACTCGCCTGCTCGACGGCGCGGTGATCCATCCACAAGATCACGTTCTGTTCGTCGGCGTGCGTCGGGCTCACGCTCACCGGCTCACCGCGAGCACCGACGGCGACGAGCGAGCACGTGGCGTCGAAGCCGACGCCGCGGACGCTCTCCGGCGGCGCGCCGGCTTCGGCGAGCGCGCCGCGGATCGCCTCACCGGCGGCGCGCCAAATGTCCTCCGAGGATTGTTCGGCGAAGTCCTCGCGCGGACGCCAAATCCGGATTTCGGCCACGCTTTGGCCGGCTTTTTGGCCCGCGGCGTCGAACACGGCGGCGCGCACGCTGCCCGTGCCCACATCGACGCCGAGGTAGAGCTCGGGGTGCGTCATCGCGCTCACGCGTTTCCGAGAATGCGCACGCGGAAGCCGAGCTCCTGGCTCAGCGCGACCATCTCGCCGAACACGTCGCCGTACGCGACCGCGACGTGGTTCGACTGGTAGTGCGCCATCAACGTGTCGCGCCCGACGCCCATGTCCGCCGCCATGAACGGCCATTCACGCGTCGTGCCCTCCCACCAGGCGTCGCGCTTCGCGGGCGGGAGCTTCACGACTTCGCCCTTGCCGACGTCCATCCACAAGACGTCGTCTTGGATGTACGCGCGCGCCCACGTCATCTGCCCCGGCAGGCTCTCGCCCGCGAAGGTGCCGCCCGGCGTCGGGAAGTAGAGCGAAGGCTGGCGGTAGCTGTGCGCGCCGCGCAGCGTGTCCGGGTCGTGGTTGAAGGCGTACGCGCCGGAGGAGCCGGAATTGAGCAAAACCCAGAGAAAACGGCCATCGTGCTCGGCACCCCAGCGCACGTCGTGGAACATGACCGCCGGGTGCAGGCCCTTGTCCGCGAGCAGGCGCTTGAGCATTTCCATCGGCATCACGTTGCCCTGATCGGCTTCGGTCGCCGTCGCGATCGGCTGCCCGTTCGATTCGGGGCGGCACGCCGAGTTGAACAAGCCTTCCGCGAGATCGGACGGCGGCCGGAGCGGAATCAATCCGAGCTGGTATTGCCAGCCGAGACAATCGCCGCCGTACTCACCCAACAAATCCAAAACCGCGAGGTAATCGCGCAGCTGTTCGCGCGACGCGTTCTCGTCGAAATCCGTCGCGGTGCCCTCACGCCAATGGAAGGTGAGCCCCTTGTCCTTCACGAACGCGAACGCGTCCGCGATGCGCTTGTCGGTGATGCTCTTGCCGCGGTCGATGATCCACGCCTGGTCGATTTTGTGCTCGCCGAAGCCGTACGGCGCGAGCATGCGCGGGCCGAAATAGCCGTTGATCATGCCCATCGACGTGTCTCCGAGCATGAGGATGAGCGGGCGCCGACGGCGGATTTCCGCGGCGACGCGCGACGCTCGAGCGGCGGCGTCGGCGCTCACGGGCGCGTGACGACGAATGCCGGCTTCGGAGTGCGCGATGGCGCCGGTGCGGCACCACTCGTCGAGCTCGGCCATGAAGACGGCGTCCGAGCTCATGTCGTCGGCGGTCGTCCAGATGCGCGAGTGACGGCGCTTCAAGCTCGTGAGGCACGCACCCGTGTTCAGGAGGCCGACCAGGCCCGGCCAGCGTCCGGAGAAATTCGACGCGAGGAGCAGCGGGTTGTCCTTGCCGACGACGCCTTCGGTCGTGTGCGGGCCGTATACCCAGTGCACGAACACGCCGACGATCGGGTCGTCGATCGGGCCGAGCGCGTCGCGGCCTTCGTGCGGCTTGCTCAGGAAGCCGGGCACGCGATACGGCTCGCGACCGAGCTTTTTCAGCGCGTTTTCGATTTGAACGGTCGCCGCCTCGATGTTCGGCAGCGCGAGCTCGTTCGGCTTTTTGCGGCCGTCGCCCGGCCAGTACACGGCAATTTTTTTCGACATGCGTGTCCTCGTTCGGATTCTGACGCTCACTGCATCGCTTCGCCGCCCTGGTCCACGTTCGCTTTGGTGTAGAGGCGCGTCCCGAGCGTCACGTGGTGCGGCGCCGTTTTCCCGGCGGCGAGCTCGAGCGCGAGCTCGATGGCTTCGGCGCCGCCCGTCGGGTACGCGAACGACGCATCGAGGATGCCGTCTTTCACGTAGCGCACGCCCTCTTGCGGGAGCGCGTCGATGCCGATGAATTTCATTTCGTGCTCGCGCCCGGCGGCTTTCGCGGCGAGGTAGGCGCCGTGCGCGCCGGGATCGTTGTGCGCGTAGACGAGGTCGATCTTCTTGTTCGCGGCGAGCGCCGATTCCATTTCCTTGCGGGCATTCGGCTCGAGCCACGCCATGTCCGCCTCGAACACGACCGTGAGCCCGGGATGGTGCGCGAGATCGATGCCGTCGCGAAACCCCTTGTGCCGATCCTGGCCCGGGGTCGAGGTCATGAGTCCTTCGAGCTCGACGATGTTCGCCTGCTCGCCGACGAGCTTTTGCGCGAGCTTGCCCGCCTCGCGTCCGATGCGCTGATTGTCGGCGCCGATGAAGGTCGTGAATTCGTCGCCCTCGACGGCGCGGTCGAGCACGATGACCGGGATCTTCTGCCGAAACACCTCGGCGACCGGCTTGGTCAGCGGCGCCGCTTCCTTCGGCGAGATCACGAGCACGTCGACGTGCTGCGCCGCGAGCTCCTCGACCTGCGCGCGCTGGCGCAGCGAGTCGTTCTGCGCGTCCTTGAAGACGAGCGTGACGTTCGGATGCTTCTTGGCGGCGGCCTCGAGGTCGGCGTTCATCTGCACGCGCCACGGCTCGCCGAGGTTGCACTGGCTCATGCCGATGACGATGGGGCGCGCGGCGCCGCTCGCGGAAGCGTTCGCGGCGCTGCTCGACGGCGAGCCGGGCGCCGGCGAGCTCGACTTGTCGTGACAGCCCGCGAGGGCGAGCGCGAGCGCCCCAAGCCGACCGAGGTCGCGAGCGAGCATGTGCGAATCACAGTCCCCGCAGCGCGCGGAAGCAAGCGAGGCGCCGCCGTCAGCGCAGCGCGACCCACGCCGTGACGACCATCCCGGCGAGAATCAGCGCACCGACGACGAGCGGGGTGAGCCGGGAGGCGGGCGGCGCGTTCGGCGCGGGGACGGACGTGATCGGCGCCGTGACGACGGGAACCGGCGCGGGCGGCGGCGCATTCACGGGTGGCGGCGGGTTCGTCGTGCCGGGCGGCGGCGGCGTCAGCAAGATCGCGGCCTCGGCGGCGAACGGCGTCGAGTTGAGCGGCAGGTCGGGCCCCGCGTTCACCCACGTCTCGACCTGGGCGACCATGCGCGCGCGGGTCGCGAGGTTGTCGGCGGCCAGATCGTTCACCCACTCCGCGATACGGCGCGCGGACGCGGCCGGCGCCGCCTTCTCGAGCGCGCTCGCGAAGTCGTGACAGCTCGCGAAGCGTTGCTCCGGATCGAGCGCCAGCGCCTGCATCGCGACCCGGTCGAGCTCGGGCGAGAGCTCGGGCCGGTAGGTGCTCGGCGGCGGATAGCCGCCGTCCAAAATCTTCTGCATGCGCTCCGTTTCGCCGTCGGCCATGAAGAGCCGGCGCGTCGCGAGGAGCTCCCACAGGATGATGCCGGCCGAAAACACGTCGGAACGCTGGGTGAGACGCTCGCCGCGGATTTGCTCGGGCGACATGTAGCCGGCCTTGCCCTTCACGCGGTTCGGATTCGAATCCTCGATGTGCTCGAGCGCCTTCGCGATGCCGAAGTCGAGCACGCGCGTGTGGCCGTCCGAGCCGACGATGACGTTCGGCGGCGAGACGTCGCGATGCACGAGGCCGAGCGGGCGCCCCTGTTCGTCGGTCGCCTCATGGACGGCGTCGAGGCCCTGGAGCACGCCGAGCATCACGCCCACGGCCACGTCGAGAGGGATGTGCTCCTTCCGTTCGCGCGCCTGCGTGCGGCAGAGCGCGCTCAACGACTCGCCGTGCACGTACTCGAGCACGAGCAGCACGTCGCCTTTCGACGCGACGACATCGACCGTGGGCACGACGTTCGGATTGCGGACGCGCGCCGCGAGCCGCGCCTCCTTCAGGAGCATCTGCGTGAAGTCTTCGTTTTGCACGAGCTGCGGCAGCAAGCGCTTGATCGCCACCACGCGCTGAAACCCACCCGCGCCGTCGAGCCGGCCGAAGTGAACGGTCGCCATCCCGCCGCTCGCGAACTGCTCGAAGAGCGCGTAGCGCCCGATGCGCGCGATGGGTTCACGCGTCGATGCGGCGCCGTTCGCCGGACCTTCCGCGGGCGGCGGGGGCTCGGGCTCCGGCAGCTGATCGAGCCAAATGCCGCCCGTCACTTTCGGCGGCGGGCCGCCGGCCGTGCCGTCGAGGCGGATCTTCGCGCCGCAACCGCGACAGGCGAGCAGCGCCGCGCGCCCCCGCACCCGCTTTTCGTAAAGCTCTTCGGGTACGGACATGCGCTTGGCGCACGTTGCGCACTCAACGGTGAACAGCATCGCGAAGACCGTGCGGAGCCTAGTACACCAGGCTCGGCGCGCATGCCGTAATAGGCCTTTCTTCCCGCGTCACGCAGTTTCCCTGCCGAAGCGGCGCTGAAACAGCACGGCGAGCACCAGGATGACCCCGGTCAACATCAGCCGGAGCTCGGTGCTGTAGGCATTGAGGCTCAGAACCTTCTCGAGATAGCCGAGCGTGAGCGCGCCAATCACCGTGAGCGCCACGCCGCCGCGCCCACCCATGAGACTCGTGCCACCGAGCACGACCATGGCGATCGCGTCGAGCTCGTAGCCCATGCCGGTCTCCGGATCGCCGTGCGTCTCCTGGGCGGCCTGACAAACGCCGGCCAACGCCGCAAAGATGCCCGAGAGCACATACGCAAAGACGAGCGTGAGCCGCACGGGAACGCCCGAAAGGCGCGCCGCCTCGAAGTTGCCGCCCACGGCGAAAAGATAGCGCCCGACGCGCAAACGCTCGAGGATCACCCACGTGACGAGCGCGCTCGCGAGGAAGACGAGCGTGACCACGCTCACGTTGCCGCCGAGCACGCGGCCGTCGAGCGCCTCGAACACCGCCGGGAGCGGCACCGTCCGAAACGTTCCGTCCGGCTCCTGCACGTAGGTCGAGATCTTCTGGCCGCCCGAGAGCTCCTTTGCGAGGCCGCGCGCGAAGACCATCATCGCCAGGGTGACGATGAACGGCTGCATCCGCGGCCAAGCCACGAGCGCGCCGGACAGCGCGCCGGCCCCAGCGCCGACGAGGAGCACGACGGGCAGGGCAAAAAACCCCGCCCAACCGTGGAGCAGCGTGAGCCAGGCAAAGCTCACGGCGGACAGAGCGAGCACGCTGCCCACCGCCAAATCGATGCCGCCGGACACGATGACGACCGTCATTCCGCACGCGAGGATTCCGCCGACCGCGATCTCGCGGAGCACGGCGCGGTGCGTCTGCCACTCGAAGAACGCGCCGTGAGCGTTGAGCACGCAGCCGAAGAGGAGCACCGCGAGGAGGGGCACGAACGGTCGCACCTTCGGCGACGTGATGAACGCGAGCTTCACGCGGCGCCTCCCATCATCGCCGCGAGGAGGCGCGCTTCGTCGAGCTCCGCGCGCGCGAGCGTCGCGACGTGGCGGCCGCGCGCGAGGACGAGCACGCGATCGGCGAGCGCGAAGAGCTCGGCGAGGTCGGTGCTGCGAAAGAGGATGCTCGTGCCGGTTGCCGCGAGTTCGCGCAAGAGCTCGTGCACGTCCGCGCGGGCGCCGACGTCGATGCCGCGCGTCGGGTCGTCGAGCAAGAGGAGGCGCGGGCCGCACAACAAGCAGCGGAGCAGTGCGACCTTTTGTTGGTTGCCGCCCGACAGGGCGCCGGCGTCGGCGTCGAGGGACGGCGCCTTCAAGCGCACGCGCGAGGTTTCCCGAGCGACGGCGGCCCGTTCCGCGCGCCGGTTGACGACGCCCGCGCGCGACAACGAGCCGAGGCTCGAGAGCGTCGCGTTCGCGAGCACGCTGAGCTCGGCGAAAACGCTCGCGCGCCGATCGCTCGCGAGGAGCGCGACGCCGCGCTCGAACGCGGCGCGCGGGCTCTTCGGAGCATACGGCGTGCCTTCGAGCGTCACCGCGCCGGAAGCCCAAGGCACGTCGCCGAAGAGCGCGCGGAGCAGCGTGCTCGCCCCAGAGCCTTCGACGCCGGCGACCCCCACGCGCTCGCCCGCGCCGAGCTCGAAGTCGAGCGCGTGAAACGGCGCGGGCACGCTCGGCTCGCTCGCGAGCCCGCGCACGCCGAGCCGGAGGCCCGGAAACACGCGCTCGCGCTCGCTTTTCGCCGTCGGCGCGCGGCCGCCGACCATGGCGTCGACGAGCTCGTCCCGCGTCACTTCACGCGCGGGCCGCGTGAACACGCGCCGTCCGTCGCGCAGCACGCTGATGCGATCGGCGATCCGAAAAATCTCGTCCAAGCGATGGGAGATGTACACGATGCCGATGCCGCGCTGCTTCAGCCGCTCGACGAGCGACAAGAGCCGCTCCACGTCCGGCTCGAAGAGCGCGCTCGTCGGCTCGTCCATCACGAGCACGCGCACGTCGCCGGCGAGGGCCCGCGCAATCTCGACCGATTGGCGCTCCGCGACGGAGAGCGCTTCGACCGGCGTGGCTGGATCGAAGCGCAGCTCGAGGCGTTCGAGCGCCCGCGCCGCGCGCTCGCGCGCCGCGCCGCGAACGCGACGCTCGAACGCCGGAGCCGCGCGCCTGAGCTCGAAATTGTCGGCGATCGAAAGCGACGGCACGAGCGAGAGCTCTTGGTGAATCGTCGCGACGCCGTGCGCGCTCGCGTCCGCCGGGCTCGCAAAGCGCACCCGCCGCCCGTCGAGCCGGAGCTCGCCCGCGTAGTCCGTGACGGCGCCGGCGATCACGCGGATGAGCGTGCTCTTGCCGGCGCCGTTTTCCCCCGCGACCACGTGCACCTCGCCGGGGAGCACGTCGAACGACACGGTGTCGAGCGCCCGCGTCCCCGCGAACGTCTTCGAGACCTGGACGAGCTCGAGCCGTGGGGCCGCGCTCGCGCCGCTCATTCAGCGACCCAGCTCGAGCTCGTCCGATCCCAGCGCATCCACGCGCCGTCGATCAGCTGCTCGAGCTCGCGCGAGCCGTCGGCGACGCGGAATTGCACCGCCTCGAACAGCGCGTCGAGCGGCTGCGTGAGCCCCGAGGCCGGCACCGGCACGAGCGCATCGTCGATCGCGTACGCCGTGAGCGAACACGACTCGGCGCCGGCCGTCACCACCGCGTAACCGTTCTTCGCGAGCTCGAGCCAGCCGAGGTGAGGATTCGGCATCGTCTCCGTGTCTTGGAGGAGCGAGCCGAGCACGTCCGCGATGACCGCGACCGACGGCGGCAACGACGGGTCGTCCGCGATCACGGCCTTGACGCCGGTGAGGAGCGTCGTGGACGTGAGGCTGCCCGCCACGAGCTCGATCACGCGCGCGTCCTCGTCGTCTTCCGCGTAAGGCGTTCCAGCGAGAAACGCGTGCAAATCCCCAGTCACGACGATCACGTTGTCGACGCCCTTGAGCTCCTTCAAGAGCGCGTTGCGCTCGTTCGGCGCGCCGTCCCAATCCTCCGCGCTGAGCAGCAAGCGCTGCCGGTACTCTTCCGGCGCGAGCTCGACCGGCGTGAGATCGATCGCGCGCCGCATGAACGTGTACTCGTTCGCCCACACCTTCCAGCGCCGCGTCGACTGCGCGAGCGTGCTCGTGAACCACGCGCGCTGCGTGTCGCCGAGCAGGCTCTCGCTCTCGCCGTTCGTCTCGCCGAAGCGCTGCTCGGCGAGCGCGCGAAACGGCCGCTCCGCGAGCAGGTAACGCGAACCTTGCTCCGTGAATTCAGCCGCTTTCAGCAGCTGATGGTAGGCGTAACCGCGCTCGTACGCCGAGTCCGTCTCGTCGAGCGGCGCGTCCCCGCCGTTCGCGACGATCACCTGGTTGATCCACGGTACCGAGAGCAAACCCGTGATCGCGCTCGCCTCGAAGTCCTGCGCGCTCGCCGCGTCGAGCAACGTGGGGCGCACGTCGTCGAACGACGCGTCGTCGCTGTCGAGATACGCGACGGCGTCGTCCGGCACGGCGCCGAGCACCGCGACGGCTTCGTCTTGCGTCATGAACACCGCGCCCGGGAGCGCGCCCTCGGGCACGACGTGGTCCGGCCGGTAGCGCCGCAAATCCGTCACCACGAGCTCGAGCCGCTGCCCGAACACGAAGTTGCGATAGAGCGTGAAATCGTCGGGGAAAGTCGCGGTCTCGTCGAGCGCGCTCGCGGGCGAGAGCACGTAGTCCACCGGCGTGTACTCGAACCACGCCTTGTCCGCCGCGCGCCGCCGATCGTAGTCCGTCTCGTCCTCGCGATCGTTCGTGTAGGTCGCGGTCGCGCCGTAGCAGTCGTTCGAAAACTCGTGATCGTCCGGAATCGCGATCATCGGGAAGAGCTCGTGCACCCGCTGCAAATCCGGATCGCTCCGGTACGTGCGGTAGAGGTCGCGGTAGTTGCCGAGCGAACGCGCCGCGAGCACGCTGCCGTCGTCGATGCTGAGCGCCTCCTCGGGCGCGCTGAACGAGACGGTGCGGTCCGGCGTCGTGCTCTGGAACGACGGGTCGTCGATCGTCTCGTAAATGTAGTCGCCGAGGTGCAGCACGAAGTCGAGCGGCTGCTCGGCGAGATGGCGGTACGCGTGATAGTATTTTCCGCCGAAATCCTGGCAAGAAACCACGGCGAACGTAACGTCGCGATCGTCCGCCTCGTCCGGCGCCGTGCGCGTGCGACCGACGCGCGACGCCGAACGCGCGTCGCCGTTCACGTACGTGAACTGAAAGTAATACGTCGTCGAGGGCGCGAGCCCTTCCACGCGCACCTTCACGCAGCCGTCCGCGGCCGCCTGCGCCACGATCGGATACGCGCCCGCGCCTTCGAGCGTGACGGGATTCGCGAGCGCGTCGTCCGTCGCGACCACGAGCTCGAGCGTCAGATCGGCCGTCGAGTTTTGCGCGTCGAACACGCGCGTCCACAAGACTACGCTCGTCGAACGCGGATCGCCCGACGCGACCGATTGCGGAAAGTAGTCGGGCGCGGGCGGCGTCTTCGCGCCGTTCGAGCTGCAGCCCGCCGCGAGCGGTGGCCCCGCGACGACCACGAGCGCCCGCAGGAAATCACGCCTAAAAAGCCGAGCCATGCGCACGAGAGAGTATTCGGGTTTTTGTGGGCGACCAGTGGGTCGTGCGGTGGCAGGCGCGGCGGCGAGCCGTTCCACCGCCGGAAGGCCGGCGCCGCCCGTCAGCGCGACGCGGTGAGGCCGCGCTTGCCGGCGCCGTCCAACGCGGCGCGCACCTTGGCCGCGACCTCGTCGCGCGGCGACAAGCGCTCGAGCGCGGCGGCGGCGTCGAGCGCGGTGTCGTGGTCGCGGCGCGCGAGCAAAAAGAGCGCTCGCTCGCGCAAGCCGGCGACCACGACCTCGCGCGTCGCGCGCCCGCCGTCGGACGCGTCGCTCGGCGTGCAGGCGCGGAGCACGCGCTCGAAGCGACGGCCGGCGCGTTCGAGCGACACCGTGCGGTCGGAGCGACCCACCGGGTTCGGCTGAAATCGGAGCCAAAACGACTCCGGCACCACGTGCTCGTTCAGCCGCTCGTCCCAGCTCGGGTCGAGCTCGACGAAGAGCGGCCGCGCGTCGGCGAGCGTCGCGAGCGCGTATTCGGTGGGCTTCCCTCCGAGCGCCATGTCGCGCAGGAGCGGCGCGAGGGCGGGCTCGGCGCCGAGCAGCCGGCGGCGGAGCGCGCCGCGCTCGAGCAACGTCGCCGGCACGACGAGCGCGTCCGGGCGCTCGCCGCGCAAGAGCTGCGCCGACCAGAGTCGCCACGCGAGCGCTTCGGAACGGGCGAGCAAGATGCCGTTCGGCGGCACGCTGCGCAGACCCTCGTCGGTCCACACTTCGCTCGCGATGGAGAGCCGGCGTTCGGTCGCCGCGGCCGAAGCCTCCGAGCCGACGAAGACGAGCGTGAAGTCGAAGACGACGAGCAACACGGCGGTCGGCTGGGCGAACGGCAGCCGCGCGCGGTTGAGCGCGAGCGCGGCCGCCTGCACGCCGAGCCCCGCGAGCACGCCGAGCGCGCCGAGCGCGAGCAGCCGCGTCGGACCGAACGGATCGGGCAAGAGCAGCGCGACGTGCCTCGCCGGCAGCGCGAGGTCGACCAGCACGAACGCGACGAGCGGCAACACGAGCCCGCGCGTCTTCCGGCGGCGGAGCGCGAACACGGCGCCGAACGTCGCGAGGCCGAAGGGCAGCACGCCGATGTCGGTGAGCCACGCCGCGTACGCGGTGACGCGCGCGGCGGACGCGTCGCGCGCGACGAGACTCGATTGGCCGAGCCCGAGCCCGAGATCGAGCCACGCGTTCGGCGCGACCGAGCGCACGAGGAGCGCGAGCGCGAAGAGCGCCTGCGGCACGGCGAGGCCGATCGACCAGGCGACGAGCTCCCGCGTTTCCGGCAACGTGCGGCGCAGGCACGCGCGGACGCCGAGCGCGACGCCGAGCGCGAGCGCGGCGGTGTGCGACTCGGCGAGCGTGAGCGACGCGAGCGCGCCCGCGACGAGGCTCGAGCGCGCGTCGCTTTGCGGCAGGCGTTCGACCGCCGTGAAGGCGAGGAGCACGAGCGCCGCGCCGAGCGCGGTGCCGCCGACCGAAGTCGCTTCGATTTGAAACGTCGGCGAGAGGACGGCGGTGAGCGCGGCCGCGAGCGCGAGCGCCGCGCCGAGCGCGGAGCGTTCCGTGGCGGCGAACGTCCGGCGGGCGAGCCCGAAGAGCAGGCGCGACGCGAGAGCCGCCGCGAAGGCGCCGACCCAGGCCGCGCGTTCGGCGCGGCCGCCGAGCGGAATGAAGCTCGACGCCTGATGGAGCACGAGACCCGGCCAGCCCTCCATGCCGAGCGGCAGGAACCCGAGACCGGTGACGAGCGGCTTGTCGCCGCGGAAGTCGCCGCTCGTCTCGGTCCGCGCGATGGTGACGACGAGCGGGATCGCGAGCGAGAGCCAGGCGCACGCCCGCTCGAACGCGCGTGGAGACTCGTTCGCCGGCTCCTTCACCCTCGGAGCGGTAAGCCGCGACCGCGCTTTGGGCCCAGTTTTCCGCAAACCGGTGCTAAAGGGCTGGCCGAGCGCTCCCAAAGCGCTTAGTCACGACGACCTGCGGCTTTCAGCCCCCAACCCCCAAAAAAGCACATGGCCCGGTTCATCGACGAACTCAAGCGCACCCATGACTGTGGAGCCCTCCGCCCGTCCCACATCGGCAACGAGGTCGTGCTGTTCGGCTGGGTCGCGAATCGACGGGATCACGGCTCGCTGATTTTCATCGATCTTCGCGATCGCGAAGGCGTGACTCAAGTGGTGTTCGATCCGGACGCGTCGGGCGCGGCGCACGATCTCGCGGCGCAATTCCGCAGCGAGTGGGTGGTCGGCATCCGCGGGCGCGTGCGCTCGCGCGGCGAACAGTTCAGCAAGAAGGAAGGCAAGCTGGTGAGCGCGGCGAACCCGCAGCTTGCCACCGGCGAAATCGAGGTCGAGGTGCTCGAGGCCACGATCTTCAACAAGGCCGAGACGCCGCCGTTCGCGATCGAGGACAAGAGCGACACGCGCGAAGAGGTGCGGCTCGAGCACCGCTATTTGGATCTCCGGCGCGCGCCGCTCCAGCGCGCGCTCCGCATGCGGCACCGCGCGAACCACGCGGCGCGAAGCTACCTCTCCGAGCAAGGCTGCCTCGAGCTCGAGACGCCGTTTCTCGTGAAATACACGCCGGGCGGCGCGCGGAACTTCCTCGTGCCGGCGCGCCTGCACCCCGGGAAATTCTACGCGCTCGCGGAGAGCCCGCAGCTCTTCAAGCAGCTCTTCATGGTCGCGGGCTACGAGCGCTACTTCCAAATCGTGCGCTGCTTTCGCGACGAGGACCTGCGGCTCGATCGCCAGCTCGAGTTCACGCAGATCGACATCGAGCTCAGCTTCGTGAATCAGGACGACGTCTTTTCGCTGGTCGAGGGGCTCGTCTTCGCGATTTGGAAGGCGGCGCTCGGCATCGATTTGAAGGAGCTCTACCCCGACGGCCGTTTCCCGCGCCTGCAGTTCGACACGGCGATGCGCGACTACGGCAACGACAAGCCCGACGTGCGCTTCGATTTGAAGCACGTCGATCTCACCGAGCTCGTGATCGAGCACCAGGGCGGCGGCATTCCGTTCTTCACGGCCATCGCGGAAAAGTTCGCGAGCGGCGCGTATCGCCGTGATTTGCCCGCCGAGATCGTGAAGGCGCTGGTCGTGCCGGCTTCGGCCAATTTCTCGCGCGCGGACGGCGACAAGCTCGAGCAGCTCGCGAAGAGCATGGGCGCGGCGGGCCTCGCGCGCGCGAAGGTCGGCCCGGACGGCGGCTGGACGCAGTCGCCGCTCGCGAAGAGCGTGACGCCCGAGATGTGCCGCGCGATCAACGCGGCGACCGGGGCGAAAGACGGCGACCTCCTGCTCTTCCAATTCGGCAAGACGTCGCTCGTGCACACCGTGATGGCGAACCTGCGCGTCGCCGTCGCGAAGAAGCTCGGCCTGATTCCCGAGGTCGGCCACGGCAATCAGTGGAAGTTCCTGTGGGTCGTCGATCCGCCGCTTTTCGAGTACGACGACGACGCGAAGCGCTGGGCCGCCGCGCACCACGCCTTCACCCGGCCCCACGACGAGCACGTCGAGCTCATCGAAAAGGATCCGGGCAAGGTGCTCTGCTATCGCTACGATCTCGTGCTGAACGGCTTCGAGATCGCGGGCGGCTCGATTCGTCTGCACGATCCCGAGGTGCAGCGCCGCGTCTTCGGCGCGCTCGGCATCGGGGAGGCGGAGGCGCAGGAAAAATTCGGGTTCTTGCTCTCGGCCCTCCGCTACGGCGCGCCTCCGCACGGCGGGATTGCGCTCGGGATGGATCGCCTCGCGATGTTGCTCGCGGGCACCGAGAGCATTCGTGACGTGATTGCGTTCCCGAAGACGCAAAAAGGCACGGACCTCATGAGCGACGCGCCGAGCCCCGTGAGCCCGCATCAACTCGCCGAGCTCCGCATCCGCACGATCACGGACGGCTGAGCGGCAAAGCGGCGCTGCACAAATGTGCGGCATCACCACGCCGGGAGTGCCGGCGCGCAAACGCTTATCGACTGACTGGCCGGTAGCGTGCTATCGTCCGAGCCCTTTGCATGAGTGACGCGGACTCCGTCGACCTCGCTTGGGGTGCGACCGCGCAAGTCGAACCTGCAGGCGTTTCAGCGCCGCTCTGGCAGGTGAACACGCGCGGGCGCAAGGTCGTCGAGATGTCGCTCGACGAGCTCGTGCGCACCTACAAGTCCGGCAAGCTCACGGCGCGAAGCCTCGTGTGGAGCGAGGGCATGCCCGAGTGGGCGCCGATCGGCGAAGTCTCGAAACTGATGCGGATGTTGCGGCCCGACTCGGAGCCGCCGGCAAGCGGCGCGCGGCTCATCGGCGACGAGACCGAGCCGCCCGTCGCCGCGACGAAGAGCTACACGAGCACCGGCAGTGAGCCGCCGACCGATCCGGGGACGCTCGCGATTTACGAGCGCCCGCTCGCGACCATCGAATTTCCGGACGCGATCGAGCCCGCACCGGAGTCCGTCGACGAGCCGACTCCTGCCTTCGGCGGGCCGGCGCCGAGCATTCGCGCGACGCTGCCGGGCATCGCCCCGGAGGACTTGGTGCCGCTCTCCGCCGCCGAGGTCGAGACGGCGCCGCCGCCGCTGCCGCCCCTGCCGGCGCGACCGCAAGCAGCCTTTCCGCCGCCGGTGACTGCGTCGCCGCTCGGCGCGGCGTTGTCGTCGACGGTGTCGCACGGCTCGCAGCCGTTCTCGGCGCCGAAGCCGCCGTCGGCGCCGGTTCCCGGCGCAAGCTACGCGGTCGCCAAAGCGACGTCGGTGCCGAGCACGGCCGCACTCAAGCTGCCTGCAGCCGCGAGGCTTGCCGGCAGCGCGACCGAAACGCCGCGAGCCGTGGGGAGCAATCCGATCGCAACGCCGCTGCCCGCGACGCCGCCGAAGCCGGCGTCGCCAGCCGCGGGCTCGAAGCCGTCGACGCCCCTGCCGACGCCGTCGAACTTCAAGCCGCCGGCTCCCGCGCCGAAAGCGAGCGCCGCCACGACCACCGCGAAGCCGTTCTCGCCCGCGCCAACAGCGAAGACGGAGGGCGTGGCGCCGAACACGGACGTCAGCACGCCGACGCCGGTCGGTGCCGACCAGAAGCTGCCCCACGACGCCGTGCCCGCCCCGCCGCCGATGCCTGCGGCCAAAGCGCCCCTCGCGTCCGCTCCCCGTCCCGCCATCGAATTTTTGCCGCCCATCATCGTGCAAGAGAAAGAAGACGACGGGGCCTCGATCATCCGCATGCCGCTCGAGCCGCCGACGCAGGTGCCGCTCGACGCGCAGTTCCACGAGTCGACGCTCGTGCTCGCGGGGCGGCGGCGTCCGAAGCGCTGGGTGCCGCTCGGGGCTGCGGTCGCCGCGGTGGTGGGCGCGGCGTGTCTCGCCTCGGCGGTGACGGCGCTCATGGTGCGCACGCGACCGGAAGCGCCGCGCGTCGTCGAAAAGCGCGTCGTCGTGACCGTGCCGGCAACGACGGCCGCGGCGACGGTCGCGGCCGCGACGCCCGCGCCCGCGGCGACGACGCCTTCGAGCGCGCCGACCGAGCGGGCGACGCTCGCGAGCGAGCGCGCAGCCGGCAAGAGCGAGCCGAGCAAGGGCGAGAGCGCCCCGGCGAAGTCGTGGCGCAAAGACGACCCCGGCGCGCTCGAAGCGACGCAGAGCGGCGCCTCGCACCGCGAGCTCCGCGCGGGTTTTCCTACGAACCCCGGTTTCTGACGGGGCGTGCGCCGGCCGCGCCTCACGGCTGCGCGGCGAGCTCGACTTTCGCGGACAGGCGCGCGAGCACGCGTTCGGGGTCGTCGTCCACGAGCACGAGCTCGAGACTTTCGGGCCGCGCGAACCCGGCGCCCACGATGCGCCGCGTGAGCTCGAGCAGCGGTTCGAAAAAGCCGTCGACGTTCAAGAGACCGATCGGCTTCGAGTGAAAGCGGAGCTGCGCCCACGTCCAGATTTCGAAGAGCTCGTCGAGCGTTCCGAGGCCGCCCGGGAGCGCCAAGAACGCGCGCGCGAGGCGGGCCATGAGCGCCTTTCGCTCGTGCATGCTCGAGACGACGTGACGCTCGGTGAGACCGGGGTGCGCGAGCTCGCGCTCGACGAGGCCGGTTGGGATCACGCCGACGACGCGACCGCCGCCCGCGAGCGCCGCGTCCGCGAGCGCGCCCATGAGCCCGGCATGTCCGCCGCCGTAAATGAGCGTCGTCTGCCGCTCGGCGAGCAGCGCGCCGAGCGTGCGCGCGGCCGCCGCGAACTTCGGCTCGTGCCCGCTCTGCGAGCCACAAAAGACGCAGAGGCTCTCGAGCGGCGCGCGGCCGGCTGCGTTCACGCCGAAATCGCCTCGTCCGTCGCCGGGCGGCCGAGCGCGACCCACGCGGCGACGCTCGGGCGACGCCATTGCGTCTCCACGTAGTCCCGGACCGGGCCAGGCACCGGGTCGTCGTTCGCGACCAAACGCATGAGCGCCATGGCCAGGTCCGCTTCCGCAATCGACCACCCGTCGAACGGCGAGGCGCGGCCGTCGAGCAGGGTCGAGGTGATACGAACGAGCTTCTCGGCGTCCGCGCGCGCCGCGTCCGAGAGCGGCGCGGTCGCCCGCTCGCGCGGGAAGAAGATGCTGCTCGTCGGACGCTCGCGACGCAGCGCGGCGAGGTCGCTCCGCAGCCAACCGAGAACCTGGCGCGCGCGCGCACGCTCCTCGACGGCCTCGGGTAGAAGCCGCGCGTGGCGCGGCGGCGCGAACGTCTCGTCCAAATACTCGACGATCGCGAGCGACTCGCTGATCGAAAAGTCGCCCGCCGCGAGCGTCGGAACGCGCGCCGTGAGCGAGCGCTCGACGAAACCCGGCTCGCGCTGCTCGCCGCGGGAAAGGTCGAGGAGCCTGAGCGTGAAGGGCACGCCCTTCTCCTTCAGCGCGACGAAGACGGTGAAGACGAAGGGGCTGTCGAGGTTTCGTTCGCCGAAAAGCGTGAGGGTTGCCATGGGGGCTCTCGCCACGGGGGGTGTCACGGAAGGCCTGCGGTGAGCTTAGAGCCTTGACCCCCGGCGGTGAAGACTGGCTATGCTTCGAAGGTTAGGGAAATGAGCGCTCGGATTCTGGTCGTCGACGACAGCCCGACCATTCGCAAGGTCGTGAGCTCCATTCTCCGGGGTCGCGAGTACGAACCGCTGCTCGCCGAAGACGGCCAAGTCGCGCTCGACCTGCTCGGCACCGAAAAAGTGGACCTCGTGCTCCTCGATTTCGTGATGCCGAAAATGAACGGCTATCAATTTTGCCGTGAGCTCCGCGCGAACCCCGAGCTGAAGAATCTGCCCGTCGTGCTCATGAGCGCGAAGGGCGACAAGATCCGCGGCCAATTCGTGGAGCAGACCGGCGCAATCGACGCCATCACGAAGCCGTTCGACGCGCGCGGCCTCGTCGCCGTCGTCGAGGGCGCGCTGAAGCGCCAAGAGGAGGGACGCGCGGGCCCGGTGCCGGACGCCGCGGCCATGCCGGCGGACGACGCCGAGCTGCTCGAAGAGCTCAGGGTGAGCCGCCCGAGCTTGAGCGACGATCCTGCGCTCCGGCGCGTGCAGGCCGCGCAAGAATTCGCGATCGCGATCGAGCGCGTCGTGCGCGGGGAGCTGAAGAAGCTGAAGCGGCTGCCGCCCGGCACCGACGACCTCGTGAAAACGGCCATCGAGCGCAGCATCCGACCCGAGAGCATGGCGGCGCTCGCGACGCTGCTCCGCGCGCTGAGCTACAGCGAGAACACGCGCGAAGTGCTCGCCGGCGACGTGAGCGTGATCTCGATCGCGGAGGTGTTGCAGCTGCTCGATCTGCAGCGGCAGACGGGCGCGCTCAGCGTGTTCACGCGCGAGGCCGAGATCACGCTCCACGTGCGGCTCGGGCGCGTCGACTTCGCGGCGTGGCGCGGCTTGCGTCCGGAGTTCCTGATCGGGCGCTACCTCGTCGAGGACGGCGCCGTCACGCGCGATCGTCTGACGAGCGTGCTCGAGACGCGCGGCAGCCCGTACAAGCTCGTCGGCGAGGCGCTCGCCGAGCAGGGGTTCGTGAAGCCGGAAGCCGTGCACCGCGCGCTCGTGCGCCAGACTTCCGAGCTCGTTTACGAGGTCGTGCGCTGGAAGAACGGCCGTTTCTCCTTCAACGTCGGCGTCGAGCATCCGGCGGCGACGAAGGCCGCGCTCGGCATGGAAACGAGCGCCCTCGTGATGGAAGGCTTCCGCCGCGTCGACGAATGGCGGCTCATCGAGGGCAGCTTCGATTTCGACGACGTGCTCTACCCCGATCAAGGCGCGATCGAGCGGCTCGACGGCGAGACGAACCTGACCGCATCCGAGCGCAACGTGCTCGCCGCCATCGACAGCGAAAAGACGATCCGCGAGCTCGTGAACCAGATGCCGGGGAGCTCCTTCGAGGTGTGCAAGATCCTCTACCAACTGCTGAACTCGCGCCTGGTGCGGCGAAAGACGCCCGTATGAGCGAGCGCGCGGGTCTGCTCGTGCGGGCGGGCGAAGAGCTCGGCTTCGTGCCCGCCGCGACGGCGAGGAGCGTCGTCGCGCTGCCGTTGGTTTCGCCGGTCGCGAGCACGCCGCTCGCGATGACGCTCGTGAACGGGCGCGTGGTGCCGGTCGTGGCGCTCGGCAGTCCGACGGGCGTGCTCGTCCTCTGCGAGCTCGACCAGGAACCGGTGGGTTTTTCGGGGCTCGACGTGATGCGGGTCGGGTTCTTCGCCGCGACCGAGCGTGGCGTCGTGGTGGACGGCCGCATCGTGCCGGAGCTCGATTTGGCCGGCGCGTGGCGCAGCCTCGAAACCGCGCTCGAGCCGCAACTCGGAGAGCCGCCGTGAGCACGCCGAGCGACGAAGCCGCGCTCGTGCGCTCGCTCGAACGGGCGCGGCGCGCGCTCGAGGGTCTCGAAGGGACGCTCGAGCAGGCGCGCGCCGCGACCGCGCGCGGCGAGACCGAGCTCGACAACGTGGGCGAAGCGGCGCGCGGCGCGCCGGGCCGCGGGCGCGAGCTCAGGGCGAGTCTGCAGCTCTTCTACGAGGCGCTCGAACGCGCGAAATTGAGCGCCTTGAACGCCGGGCTCGAAGCCGCCCGCCTCGGTGATCCGGCGGGTCGCATCGTGCTCGAGCTTTCCGGCGATCTGCGCGAGCTCGTCGGCGGCGCGCTCGAGGCGCTCGAGGCGCACGCGGCGCTCCTCGGCGAGAGCGAGCGCGAACGCGAGGGCTTTCTGAGCGGCGTCGCCGCCGCTCGCGAGACGATGGCGAGCGTCGGCAAGCACCTCGGCGCGCTCGGGCGCGAACGACAGGAGCTGCTCGGAGCCGTGGCCGGCTTCGAAGGCGCGCTCGGACCGGTCCTCGGCACCGATCCGCGCGTGGCGCGCCTCCTGCTCGAGCTCGGCGAACAATCGAAAGCGCTCGCGCAAAGCGTCGCGACGCTCGCGCGCGAGCCCGGCGCTCCGAGCGTCGAACGGGTGCGCCAAGCGCTCGCGCCGCTGCTCGAAGCGCTCGGCAAGAGCACGGAGTAGCCGTGGCGCGCGACCGCGAGCTCGATCGACTGCTCGCCGGCGAGATCGAGCGCCGCCTGCCCGCGCTGTCCACGCCGGCGGTGCCGATCATGGAGACGCGCGCCGCGCTCCATTCGCTCAAGGGCTCCGCGGCGATGGCCGGCTACGCCGATCTCGCGCTCGTGATCGGGCAGCAGAGCGCGCGCCTGCGCGGCGGGGACGCGGGAGCCCGCAGCGCTGCGGCACACGTGATGACCGGCGTGCTCGAGCGACTGCGCGCCGGCAAAGCGCCCTTCGCGACCGTGTGGCCCGAGCCGCCGCCGTCGCTCGAGCCGAGCACGCTCGATGCGCGCTACGTCGCCGAGTACCACTCCGCGATGCGCGATCGCTTCGGCGAAATCGATCAGGCGCTCGCGAGTACGGGCGACCCGGTGCCGAGCCTCGAGCAGGCGCAGCGCACCGTGCATTCGATGAAGGGCGCGTCCGCCGCGGTCGGCGACGACGTGACGGCGTGGTATTGCCACGGCCTCGAAGCGCGCCTGCGCGAGGCGAGCAGCGAGCGAGCGCTGGCGCAGGACGGCCTGGTCGAGCTTTCGCGCCATCGCGTGCTGCTCGCGCTCTTGGTCGAAGATCCGGTGCACGGGCTCGAGCGGCTGCGCGCGCTCACGGCGACGCTCGAGCCGCCCGCTTCCGCGCGCCCGCCGAGCTTCACGCCGCCGAGCGCGCCGCCCGCCCAGCCGACGACGCTCCCGCCGCCGCGCGGCCCGTCGAGTTACGAGGTGCCGCTCCGCGTGAGCCAAGGGGCGCTCGACCACGTGTTCGAGCGGCTCGAGAGCTTGGACGTGGTCGGCGACGAGCTCGCCGGCTCCGCGACGGCCGCGGCCCGCATGGGCGCGCGCCTCGCCGAGCTCCGCCTCACGCTGCTCGACGCCGTGCGTCGCGTGGGCCCGGCGCGCCCGTGGGGTCCGCCCGCCGCGGCACTCGCCGATCTCGACGCCACGGCCGAGGGCCTGCGCCGGGCCGCCGCGCGCGCGAAGCTCGGCGCCGTCACGCTGCGCAACGGGGCGAGCCTCGTCCGCACGCGCACGAGCGAGATGCGCGAGGGGCTGACGGCGCTCCGCCGCACGTCGATGGGCTGGGTCTTCGAACGCGTCGGGAGCGCCGTGCTGCGCTTCGCGGACGGCCAGGGCAAGCTCGTGCGCGTCGAGATCGCGGGCGCCGAAGTGACGGTCGATCGCGCCGTGGCGGAACGGCTGCTCGACGCCGTGATGCAGCTCGCGCGGAACGCGGTGGCCCACGGCATCCAGCCGCCGTCGGAGCGCGAAAGCGCCGGCAAGGCCGCGCTCGGCACCATCTGGCTCCGCGCGAGCCGCGAAGGAACGCTGCTCCGCGTGAGCGTCGAGGACGACGGCCAAGGCGCGGACGCCGAACGCATCCGGCGCATTGCCGTCGAGCGCGGCTTCGCGAGCCCGGAGCTGCTCGAGCACAGCACGCCGACGGAGCTCATGGGGCTCCTGCTCTTGCCCGGCATGACGACGCAAGAAGGCGCCGATCTCTTGGCGGGGCGCGGCATCGGGCTCGACCTCGTGCAATCGGCGGTGCGGCGCTTCGGCGGCACGGTGCAGCTACGCAACGGCAGCGCGGGCGGCCTCGTCGCCACGCTCGAGCTCCCGAGCGATCAGGGGCTCATCAACGTGCTCTGGGTGGAAGAGCGCGGCACCGAATTCGCCCTGCCGGTGAGCTACGCCGGCCGCGTCGGTCAGGCGACGGAAACGCCGGTACCGCGACTCTCGTCGTGCCTCGGCGAGCGCTGGACGGAGCCGGCGCGCTTCGTGATCGATCTCACCATGAACGACGCGAGCGCGATTCCGGTCGGGGTGGATCGCGTGGGCGCGATCGAGGAGTGCAGTTTGCGCGCGCTGCCGCCGCGCATCGCGGGCGCGGGTCCGTTCGGCGGCGCGGTGCTGCGCGCGGACGGAGGCCTGCGCCTGGCGCTCGACGGCCCGGCGCTCGCGGCGCGCGCTCGCGTCCTCTCGGCGCGCGTCGGACGGGCGCGACCACCGAGTGAACCCTGAGCGGGAGCGGAGCCCGAAACGAATGGACGCGTTCGTCGTCGAACCCATGGCCCCCGCGGACGTCGAGCGCGTGCGCGAGCTCGCCCGCTTGTCCGGCTCCGGCTTCGATCCGGCGGCCGAGCTCGCGCGAACGTGGGCGAAACTCTGGGTCGCGCGCGCCGCGGCGGGCGCCGCGCCGCTCGGCTTCGCGCTGGTTTGGCTCGCTGCCGACGAGGTGCACCTGCTCGACCTCGCCGTCGATCCGGCGTTTCGGCGCCGCGGCGCCGGGCGCGCGTTACTCCGAGCGGTGATTGACGGCGGCCGGGCCGCGGGCGGCACTCGCGTGTTGCTCGAAGTGAGACGCTCGAACGAGGCGGCGCTCGGCCTGTACGCTGGCGCCGGATTTTGCGAGCTCGACGTGCGGCGCGCGTACTACGCGGACAACGGCGAAGATGCGCTCGTCATGCGCCTCGATCTTGCGGTAGGAGAGAGGTCATGAGCACGCGCGTCCTCGCGAAGCGAAGGCTCGTCACGCTGACGCTCCTCCGCCGCGAAAGCATCGGTGGCCTCTACCACGTGCTGACGTTCGAAGATCCGGACGGCAGCGTCGCCTTGCCCGGTCAGTTCACGATGGTGCGCGGCGCCGAGTGGGGCGACGCTCCGCTCCTCCCTCGCCCGATGAGCTACCTCAGCGCGGGCAACACGCCGTCGATCCTGATCAAGGTGATCGGCGAAGGCACGCTGCGCATGGGGCGCGCCGAGCCGGGCGAGCCGTTCACGTTGCTCGGGCCGCTCGGGCAGCCGTGGCGCGCGCCTTCGGCGGGCCGTCGCGTCGTGCTCGTCGCCGGCGGCGTCGGCGTCGCGCCGCTCTTGTTCCTCGCCCGGCGGCTCGCTTCCGCGGGTGGGCCGAAGCCGCTCGCCGTGTACGGCGGCCGTTCGGCGCGCGATCTCCCGCTCGACGACGAGCTCGCCGAGCTCACCGAGCTTCACGTCACGACCGAGGACGGCTCGAAAGGCACGCGCGGCCGCGTCACGGACGTGCTCGGCGAGCTCCTCGCGCCCGATCGCGAAGTGTTCACCTGCGGCCCCGATCGCATGATGGCCAAAGTCGCCGAGCTCTGCGCCGCGCGCGACGTGCCGTGTGAAGCCTCGCTCGAGACGCCGATGGCGTGCGGCTACGGCGTGTGCCTCGGCTGTCCGGTGCCGACGACCGACGGCGCGTACGTCTACGCGTGCACCCAGGGGCCGTGCATCGACGCGCGGCGCGTCGATTGGTCGCGCGGCGATCACGCACCCAAGAAAGGCGTGCATGCGCCGCGGAGCAAGCCGTGAGCCTGCTCGCGGTCGACGTGGGCGGCCTCACGCTCAAAAACCCGGTGCTCACCGCGTCGGGCTGCTTCGGCTACGGCCTCGAGTACGACGACTTCTACGACGTCGCCGAGCTCGGCGGCATCTGCACCAAGGGCCTGAGCCTGCACCCGCGCGCCGGCAACCCGCCCGAGCGCATCTGTGAAACGCCGGCCGGCATGCTGAACGCCATCGGCCTCGCCAACGTCGGCGTCGAAGCATTTTGCCGCGACAAGCTCCCGATTTTGCGCGAGCGCGGCGTGACCGTCGTCGCGAACATCTTCGCGAGCAGCGTCGCGGACTTCGTCGCGATCACGGAACGATTGAACCGCGAGACGGGCGTCGCCGCGATCGAGCTCAACGTCTCGTGCCCGAACGTGACCGAAGGCGGCATCGAGTTCGGCAAGGACGCGCGCATGGCCGGCGAGGTCACACGCGCGGTCCGCGCCGCGACGAAGCTACCGGTGTGGGTGAAGATGAGTCCGGAAGCGGGCAACATCGTCGCCGTGGCGCGTGCTTGCGAAGAGGCCGGCGCCGACGCCCTCACCGCGATCAACACGATTCGCGGCATGTCGATCGACGTGGAGCAAACGAAGCTTCGCCTCGCGAACCGCACGGGCGGCTTCAGCGGCCCCGCGCTCCGGCCGATTGCGCTGCGCATCGTGTGGGAAATCGCGGGCGCCGTGGCGATCCCGGTCATCGCCATCGGCGGCGTTTCGACGACGCGCGACGCGCTCGAGTTCCTGCTCGCGGGCGCGCGCGCCGTGCAGGTCGGCACCGCGAACTTCGTCGACCCTTCGGCGGCCAAACGCGTGCTCGACGGCTTGCGCGACTACTGTGAAGCGAAGCGCGTCGACGTAAAGTCACTGATCGGTTCCGCGCGCTGATGCGCGGGCTCCGCGCCCTCGTCACTTCGTCCTTCGCCGCCGGCGCGCTCGCGGCAAGCGTGAGCGGCTGTGACACCCATCCGGGGCCGCCCGACGCCGGGCCGAGCGAGCCGAGCCCGAACGCGAGCATCCTGCCGGCGCCGCTCGCCGCGGGTCCGGATCTCGATCAAGACGTGGCCGACGCCGCGCTCACGGACGCGGGACTCGACGCGGAGGCTCCGCTCCCGCCCGCTCCGGCCCGCGAAGACACCCCGCTCGGCGCCGATACCGAAGAGCTCCACGATTCGTCCGGCGTCACGCTGCACGCGCGCCTGCGCTGGCTCGACGTACCGCTCCCGCCGCGCTTGCCCGAAGCGAACGCCGACGCGCTCGACCGCGCCCGTAGCGCGGCGACCTTCGACCTCGACGTGACGGCCGCGGCCGCCGGCCGCTTGCGCGTCGTGCTCGCGTCGCCGCGCTTCGTCTTGCCCATGAACACCGAGCTCCGCGCGCGCACGGCGAATTACGGCCACGTCTTGCTCTGGCCGGACGGCAGCCGCTACGCCGTCGTGCAGCCCGGCGCGCTCCGAAACCTCTTGAACGAGCGGCGCGCCGACGTGGTGCCGCTCGCGCACGTCGCCGGGACGGCGCGCGGAACCTCCGTCGCGTTCGGGTTCCCGGCCGAAAGGGCGGTGCTCGTGAGCGCGCTCGGCCGCGTCGAGCTCGAGCAAGCGCACGTGGCCGCGTCGGGCGGCGGCGCGGCGCTGCTCTGCCGCTTCCTCGTCGAAATCGCGGGCGTGCATCCCGACAGTGCCGCGTGCCGCGCCGACTTCGTGCCGGTGCGCGCCGAGTTCACGTGGGCGGAGGGCGGACGGTTCGTGTTCGAGGCCACGACGCTCGAGCGCGAAAGCGCGCTCGACGCCGCCTCGTTACGTACGCCGCCATCGACCGCCAGCCACTTGATCGGCGAAGTCCCGCTGCCGCCCCCGGCGTTGCTCGCCGATCGCGCGCAGCTCCGCTCGCTCCGCTTCCACCCCGCGGCGGCGCGCCCCGCGAAGGACGCACCGAAGGACGGCCTCGCGCTCGTGAACGGCGACGACGTGCTGAGGTACGCCCTCATCGACGGCTTGCCCGTCGCGCGGCTCGAGGCCAAAAGCGCGCCGCTTTTGCTCGATCTCGTGGCCGGCAGCTACGCGGTCTCGGCGCGCACCTTCCTGGGTGACGACGTGACGCCGCCCGCCATCGTCGCGGTGCCGGGGCGCTTCGTCGCCGCCGAGGCGCCGCGCCCGGAGCCGTGACGCGGGGAGTCGAAGGCTCAATTCGGCGCCGGCTCGAGCCCCGACGCGTAATCCTCTTCGGTGAGCTCCGTCTCACCGTAACCCTGCTCTTCGAGCCGCGCGTGCAGCGCCTCGTTCGCCACTTCGAGCACCTCGAGCCGGGTCGTGAACAAGAAGTACTGATCCTCGGGCACGGGCGGCAGCGTCTCGAGGCGGCGCTCGAGAAATGGGCGATCCTCAGGGGCACAGCGCAGCATCGAGCGCGGCCCGTCGTGCTCGCTCGAGCCGTGGATGGCGTCGTAGGCGATACCCACGGGGTTGACCCACAGAAAGGCCACCCGCGAGCAGAGCTGCCAGTCGTGGACGTTCGGCGAGGGGATGCGCCAGAACCCGGGAACCACGGTCCGTACCACTTCCCCGAAGTAGGCCCCGACCGCCCGCGCGACGAGAGCCGGGATTTCGGGCCGCTCGGCGAGCGACTCGCGGACGGTGCTCACGTAGTGGTCGAGGACCGGCAGGGTTTCAGCGGTGAAATCGAGCTCGAACCCGAGCGCCCGCCGGACGTACTCGAGGCACGCCGCCGCATACTCCGGCACAGGTTCGGGGGGGAGGGCCAAGGGCCCGAGCATACCCGCGCCAACGGCCGTAGCATACCCGCCGAGCCCGGAGCAGAGCCCGACGGGTACTTCCGGGCTTTCGTGTTAGCCTCCGCATCTCCTCCCCCCATGCGTCTCGGCATCCTGAGCGACATCCACGCCAACTACGAAGCTCTGGGAGCCGTCGTCGAGGCATTCAAGGGAGAGACGGTCGATCGTTACTACTGTCTCGGTGACACGGTCGGCTACGGCGGCTCGCCGAACGAGTGTTCCGATCTCGTGCGCGATCTCGTCGTCGCGACGATCCTCGGCAACCACGACGCCGCCGTCGCGGGCCGCATGGACTACTCGTACTACTACGAGGCCGCGCGCCACGCGCTCGATCTCCACGCGCAGCTCCTCTCCGAAGAGAACATGCGCTGGCTCAAGGGCCTTCCGTACCAGCTCAAGCTCGACGAGATCGGCGTGCACCTTTGCCACGGCTCGCCCGTTCGGCTGGAAGAGTTCGAATACATCTTCGCTCCCGAGCAGGCGCGCGAGTGCCTGCCCATCTTCGATGAGCTCGGGCACATCACGCTGATCGGCCATTCGCACCTGTGCAAGGTGTTCGCACTCACGCCGAACAGCGTCGAGGAGCTTCCGCCCATCGACTTCGATCTCCAACCCGATCGCAAGTACATCGTGAGCGTCGGCTCGGTGGGCCAGCCGCGCGACTACGACAACCGCGCGAGCTACACCGTCTTCGACAGCGACAAGAAGCGCTTCGAGTTCAAGCGCATCGAGTACGACATCGAGACCGCGGCCGACAAAGTCTTGCGCGCGAAGCTCGAGCGCAACTTCGCGCATCGCTTGTTCATCGGCGTCTGAGCCACGCCGCGCGCGCCGTGCGAGCGCACCCGTCGGCGTCGGCGTGCGAACGGGTCACGCGTGGTTCGGTTTTGGTTTGAGGCGGGCCCGGTGTCGCGAAGTGAACGGCGCGGGGACCACGCCGTTCCACCCGCGCGTCACTGTTCGATCGTCCAATCGCTCTTGTCGCCCGCGTCCTGCACGGCGACGCCGAGCGCCGCGAGCTCGCTGCGAATCGCGTCGCTTTTTGCGAAATCCTTGGCCTTGCGCGCGGCCGTGCGCTCGAGCAGCTTCGCGTCGATCGCCTCGGCGGTGAGCCCGCGCAAACGGAGTCGGCGCGCGCGCGTGCGCGCCGCGTACGCCTCCGGTTCGCATTGAAACAGCCCGAGCTGACCCGCGATGCGGTACATCGCCGAGAGCAGGAACTGCGCGCCCGCGCCGGCCGCCGCGACGAACGCGGCGTCCTTCTTCTTCTTCGTGGCGGTGTCCGCGAGCTCGTGCCCCATGCGCGTGAGCTCGCCGAGCGCCGCGAGCGCGACGGGCGTGTTCAGATCGTCGTCGAGCGCGCCTTCCGCCTCCCTGAGCGCGCGATTCGAAGCGTCGCGGTAGCCGAGGAGCTCCGGCCCGAGCTTCGCCGGCATCGTGAGCCCGGGGTCGACCATGCCGCCGAGGCGCCTGAGCGCCGAATAAGCGTGATCGACGCGGCGTTCGGCCTCGTCCACGCCCGGGAACACCACGCGTCCGTCGGCGAGCTGCTCCGTGTCGAACTGGATCGGCCCGCGGTAGTGCGCGCTCAAGAAGAACATGCGCAACGCTTCCGGATCGTTCCGCTCGAACACGTCGCTGACCGTGACGAAGTTGCCGAGCGACTTCGACATCTTCTCTTTGTCGACGTTCAAGAATCCGTTGTGCATCCAGATGCGCGCGAGCGGCGTATGATCGGGGAACGCGGCTTCGCTCTGCGCGATCTCGTTCTCGTGGTGCGGGAAGATCAGATCCATCCCGCCCGTGTGCACGTCGAACGGCTGTCCGAGGTAGTGCGTGCACATCGCCGAGCACTCGATGTGCCAGCCCGGCCTCCCGAGACCCCACGGGCTCTCCCAGCCCCATTCGCCGGCGGGGGCGCCCTTCCACAGCGCGAAATCCAGCGGATCGCGCTTGTGCGCGTTCGTCTCGACGCGCGCGCCCGCGACGAGCTCGTCGAGCTTCCGGCGCGAGAGCTTGCCGTAGCCCGGGAAGCTCCGCACCGCGAAGTACACGTCGCGCACGCCGGGCGCCATCTCGACCACGTACGCCGCCTCGCGCTCGACGAGCCGCGTCACGATGTCGCAGATCTGCGGCAGGTGCTCGCTCACGCGCGGTTCGTGATCGGGCGCGAGACAGCCGCTCGCACGGATCTGCTCCTGGTAAATCGTGGCCATGCGCCGCGAGAGGGCGAGCGGTTCTTCGCCGTCACGCGCCGCGCGTTCGAGGATCTTGTCGTCGACGTCCGTGATGTTCCGCACGTACTTGACCTTCACCCCGAGACTCCGGAGCCTGCGCACCAACAAGTCCGGGGCGAGCGCCGAACGCGCGTGGCCGGCGTGCGGCGCGTCGTAAACGGTCGGGCCGCAACAGTAGACGCCGACTTCACCGGCACGAACCGGGACGATGGGTTCGACCTGACGCGTGAGCGTGTTGTAAAGCGACGGAAGCGCGGTCACGGGTGGGAGCTTAGCAATCTTGGCAGCCCAGATCTCGCTCAGCCCGGGGTGCGGCTCTCGCGCCAAGCCGCGTACTTCACGAGCTCCTGCCGCACCAAGGCCAGGCACACGGAGACGACCGCGGCGTCGTCGAGCTGGCCGAGACCGGGAATGGCGTCCGGTACGAGGTCGAACGGCGCGAGCACGTAGAGCAGCGCGAAGACCGCCGCGCCGACGACCCAGTACGGGACCGCCCGGTAGTCGCGCGTCCAGTAGTCGCGCACGAGGGCGAGGAGGAGCTTCGCGTCGTCGACGACGCGCGCGAGCCGGCCGCCGCGTTCGAGCTTTTTCCCGATGGCGTCCGCGTGCTCGAAGACGCGCGCCACGTCGCTCTCGGTCACGCGGGCGGCCCCGCGCGCCACGAAGTCGCGATCGATGCGGCGCATCAGTTCCAGCGTCCTCGCGCCGCGGCGCGCTCGGGCGGGCGCCAGCCGCGCCAGCGGTCGTGGTCCTGCTGCGGCCGGCCCCCGCGGAACGGGCGCACCAGCAGGAGCCCCGCCAAAAAGCCGCCCACGTGCGCCATGATCGCGACGCCGCCGGTCTCGAGGCTGCTCATCGGGCCGAAGCCCGTCCAGAGTTGAATCGCGAACCACGCGCCGATGACGAGCCACGCCGGCAGCATGATGAACGGCCCGAGGAAAAATAAGAGCGGCGGTGGGATCAGCATCGTGATCGGCGCGGACGGGTAGAGCACCACGTACGCGGCGAGCACCCCGGCGATGGCTCCCGACGCGCCGACCATCGGCGTCGGGCTCGCCGGGTTCGTGAGGACCTGCGCCGCGGCGGCGGCGATGCCGCAGAGGAGATAGAAGACGACGTAGCGGAAGTGCCCGAGCGCGTCCTCGACGTTGTCGCCGAAGATGTAGAGGAAGAGCATGTTGCCGGCGAGGTGGAGCCAGCCGCCGTGCATGAACATGCTGGAAAAGACGGTGAACGCCTCGCCCGGCACGTCGTTCATGATGCGCGTCGGCACGAGCCCGTAGCCGGGCACGAGCCACGACTGGCCGCCCTGGGCCGCGTCGATCCGGAACTCGACCACGAAGACCGCGATGTTCAGGGCGAGCAGGCAGTAATTCACGAACGGAGTCGTTCGCGTCGGGTTGCGGTCTCCGATCGGCAGCACGCCTGCACCGTAGCCCGGAACCGGCGACCGGGCATGCTAACGTCGCGTCCAATGCTTGTCGTTGGGCGACGCTGGTTTCGGGCGACCGCTCTTGCCGTCGTCCTCGCCGGCTGTGGAGGCTCGAACTTCGACGGCCACGTTTACCGGCGCGGCGATCTGGCGTTTCGCGTGGGCCCGATCCCGCCCGCGTGGCGCAGCATCGAAGCCGACGGCGCGCTCATCGCGTTTCGCGACGATCCGGCCGAAGCCACCATTGCGCTGAACGGCCGTTGCGGTCTCGACGGCGACGACGTGCCGCTCGAAGCGCTCACGCACCATCTCTTCTTGCACTTCACCGACGCGACGCTCGTGAAACAAGAGCGGTTCGAGCTCGCGGGCCGCGCGGCGCTCCGCACCGAGCTCACCGCCGCGCTCGACGGCGTGCCGATGCATTACGTCGTCGTCGTGCTGAAAAAGAACGCGTGCGTCTACGATTTCATGTTCGTGAACCCCGAGGGGCGCACGAGCGGCACCGAAGCGTTCGAGCGCTTCGTCAACGGCTTCGAGACGCTCGGATGACGACTTCGTCTTCGCCCGAGAGCGCGCCGTCGAGCATGCGCCCGAGCGTGTGGCCGCCGCCGCCGCCGCGCGGCCTCGTGGCCCGCATCGGCGACTGGGCGGTGCAGTTCCTCGAGCACTTGGGCGCTGTCACGAACATGTTCACGGGCGCGGTGCGCGCCGGCTTCCGCCGTCCGTTCGAGGGCAAGGCGATCCTCGCGCAGTTCGAAGCGCTCGGCGTCGCGTCGTGCGGCATCGTCGTCGTGACGAGCATCTTCATCGGCATGGTGATGGCCGTGCAGTTCGCGTTCGGCCTGCGCAAATTCGGCGGCATGGAGTACACCGGCCGCGTCGTCGCTCTGAGCTTCGCGCGCGAGCTCGCGCCGTCACTCACCGCCATCATCGTGGGCGGCCGCATCGGCTCCGGCATGGCCGCCGAAGTCGGCGCCATGAACGTGACCGAACAGATCGACGCGGTGCGCGCGCTCGGCGCCGATCCGCTGAAGAAGCTCGTGTGGCCGCGGCTCGTCGCTTCGGTGTTCGTGATGCCCGTCTTGAGCGCGTTCGCGCTGGTGCTCGGCTTCAGCGGCGCCATGGCGATCACGGACATCGAATTCCACATCAGCGCGCCGTTCTTCTTGAACAGCGCGCTCTCGGTGGTGACCATGGCCGACTTCGTCGCAGGGATGGCGAAAACGCCGTTCTTCGGCGCCATCATCGCGCTCGTCGGCTGTCACTTCGGCATGATTACGAAAGGCGGAACGGTGGGTGTCGGCAATAGCACCACACGATCCGTAGTCACGATTTCGATCGCAATTTTGATCGCGGATTTCTTCTTGACGAAGCTCGCGATTCTGCTCTGGCCCTCGTCCTGAGTCGCGCGCTGGGTCCGTCCTTGACCGGACTCGATCCGCTTTCTAAGCTTGGCTCCATATGACGACGACGCGTGATGCGGAGAACACGCTTCGCCTCTTCACGGTGGCCGAGGTGAATGCGCTGATTCCGTCGTTGTCCGCCCTGGTCGGCGAGCAGCTGCGCGAGCAGAGCGACATCGAACAAGGTCTCGGTGAGCTCACGCGTCTCACGGGCCGCGCGCCGCGCAGTCTCGCGTCGAACCCCGACGACGCGAGCGAGGTGAGCCGCCTGAAGCAGGCGCTGCGCGAGCGGGTGCGCCGGTACGAAGCGGGCTGGACCGAGGTGCAGAAGCTCGGCGGCGTCGTGAAGGATCCGCGCACCGGGCTCGTCGATTTTTACGGCCGCATCGAGGGGCGCACCGTCTGGCTCTGCTGGCGCTACGGCGAGGAGAGCATCGGCTACTACCACGACCTCGACGCCGGCTTCGCCGGGCGCCGCGCGCTCACTCCCGCCGTGCGCCGCGCGCTCGTCAACTGACGCGGGCGCGCGCGGGGCGCATGGACAAGAGCGCCGCCCGCGCCGCCATCGCCGAGTTCCTGCGGGCGCTCGGGCGCGACGCGCGGACGGAGCCGGAGCTCTTGCACACGCCCGAGCGCGTGGTCGACGCGTTCGCCGACGAGCTCCTCGTGGGCTACACGGTGGATCTCCGCGCGCTCGTGCTCGAAGGCTCGACGCTCGCGACGACGCCGTCCGGCATCGTGGCGCTGCGCGAGCTCGCCGTGGCCACGGTGTGCCCGCATCACCTCATGCCCGGCATCGGCCGCGCGAACGTCGTGTATCGCCCGGGCGAACGCGTGCTCGGCCTCGGCGCCATCGCGCGCTTGGTCGACGCGTGCGCCCGCCGCCTCGTGCTCCAGGAGACGATCGCCGAAGACGTCGTGGGCGCGTTCCTCGAGCACGCCGGGGCCCGCGGCGCCTACTGCGACGTGACGCTCGTTCACGGCTGCTTGAGCGCGCGCGGCGCGTGCCAAGCGAACGCGCGCGCGACGTCGATCGTTCGGCGCGGCGAGCTCAGCGAAGGCGACGTGCTGCTCGCGCTCGGCGCGCGTCAGGTCGGGCCCGCATGAAGCTCGCGGTCGTCACCGGGGCGAGCCGCGGCATCGGGCGCGCGACTGCCCTCGAGCTCGCGCATCGCGGCTTGGGGCTCGCGCTGGTCGGGCGCGCGTCGCCCGCGCAAGACGAAACGGTGGAGCTTGCGCGCCGGCGCGGCTCGCCGTCCGTGCGGGCGTTCGCGTGCGATCTCGCGGACGCGGTCGCGACGGAGCGCATCGGCAGCGAGCTTGCCGCGCTCGGACCGCCCGACGTGCTGGTGCACAACGCGGGCGTCGCGCCGCGCGTCGCCGTCGAGGCGACGGCCACGGCCGTGTGGGAAGAGACGCTGCTCGTGAATTTGACGGCGCCGTTCTTGCTGACGCGCGCGCTCGTGCCGGCCATGCGCCGCGAAGGCAAAGGGCGCATCGTGTTCGTGGGCAGCATTTCGTCGACGCTCGGTACGGCGCGCCAAGCCGCCTACGTGGCGTCGAAATGGGGTCTCGTCGGGTTCATGAAGAGCCTCGCCGAGGAGCTCAAGGACACCGGCGTCGTCACGCTCGCCGTGTTGCCCGGTTCGACCGCCACGCGCATGCTCGAGGGCAGCGGCTTCGAGCCGCGCATGAGCGCCGAGGACGTCGCAAAGACGATCGTGCACTTCGCGCTCGACGCTCCCGCGGCGCACGCGGGTGGCGTGGTCGAGATGTTCGGCGTCTGAATTCGGAGGGCCCGCCACACCCGCTTTTCTCTACCGTTGCTCCCTTCCGGGCCTGGCGGGGTTCAAGCTGCGCTGTTGGCGGACCCGCCCGCTCAGTATCATCTCCGGCGGGATTTGCGAGGATTTTTCGCGGGCGGTCCGCGTTTTTGGGCCCAAAGCCGGTACGCTCGGGGCATGGGCCGAGATGCGGACGCGTTCGAGGCGCTCGAAGCGAGGAATCAGGCGGCGCTCGCGGGCGGCGGCGCGGCGCGCGTCGAGCGGCAGCACGCGGCCGGCAAGCTCACGGCACGCGAACGCATCGAGCGGCTGCTCGACCCGGAGAGCTTCGTCGAAATCGGGCGCTTCGTCACGCATCACGCGACGGATTTCGGGATGGCGGAGCAGCGCGTCCCCGGCGACGGCGTGGTCACGGGCTACGGCGACGTCGACGGGCGGCGCGTGTTCGTGTTCGCACAGGACTTCACCGTGTTCGGCGGGTCGCTCGGCGCGGCGCACGCCGAAAAGATCGTGCGCATCATGGATCATGCGCTCCGCGTGGGCGCGCCGATCGTCGGACTGAACGACTCGGGCGGCGCGCGGATCCAGGAGGGCGTCGAGTCGCTCGGCGGCTACGCGGACATTTTCCTGAAGAACACGCTCGCGAGCGGCGTCGTGCCGCAGCTTTCGTGCGTGATGGGGCCGTGTGCGGGGGGCGCGGTGTACTCGCCGGCGATCACCGACTTCATCTTCATGGTCGAAAAGTCGAGCTACATGTTCATCACGGGCCCCGACGTGATCCGCGCGGTCACGCACGAGGAGGTGACGAAGGAAGCGCTCGGCGGAGCCGCGACGCACGCGGGCAAGAGCGGCGTCTGTCACTTCACGGCGCCGGACGACGACGCCTGCCTCGCGCAGGTGCGCGAGCTCCTCGGGTTCTTGCCGGCGAACAACGCCGAGGATCCGCCGCGCCGCGCGAGCACGGACCCGGTCGACCGCGACGCGCCGGAGCTCGACACGCTGATCCCGAGCGAGAGTCAGCGCCCGTACGACATGCGGCGCGTGATCGCCGCGGCGGTCGACGACGGCGAGCTCTTCGAGGTGCATGCGGCCTTCGCGCAAAACGTCATCGTCGGGTTCGCGCGCATCGGCGGGCGGCCGGTCGGCGTCGTCGCGAATCAGCCGGCCGTGCTCGCCGGCGTGCTCGACATCGACGCGAGCGTGAAAGCGGCGCGCTTCGTGCGCTTTTGCGACTGCTTCAACCTGCCGCTCGTCGTGTGGGTCGACGTGCCGGGCTTCTTGCCGGGCGTCGCGCAGGAGCACCGCGGCATCATCGCGCACGGCGCGAAGCTGCTCTACGCGTTCAGCGAGGCGACGGTGCCGAAGCTCACCGTCATCACCCGCAAGGCTTACGGCGGCGCGTACGACGTGATGAACAGCAAGCACATCCGCGCGGACGTGAACCTCGCGTTTCCGGGCGCGGAAATCGCGGTGATGGGGCCGGAAGGCGCCGTGAACGTCATGTACCGCGCCGCCATCGAAACCGCCGCCGACCCCGAGCGCGCCCGCGCCGATTTCGTCGCCGACTATCGCGCGCGCTTCGCGAGCCCGTACCGCGCCGCCGAGCTCGGCTTCATCGACGAAGTCGTCCGCCCGCGCGACACGCGCCGCCGGCTCGCGCAATACCTCGAGCTTTTGCGCACGAAGCGCGACCGCAACCCGAGTCGCAAGCACGGCAACATCCCGCTCTAATCGTGTTTGGATTTGACCGGCGCCCCGCCGCGCTCACCTCCGTCGTCCCTCCACGTCAGAGCGCCGAGGTTCGCGGCCGGGGGTGCCGGCGCACGTGGCGAACAAGCCGCCAGCACACGGTTCGTGCCGACCGCACGGACCTCACCTGCAACTTCGGTTTTCAATACCGAAATTGCAACCGAGCCGCGCGCCTTGCCCTCGAGCACCTCGATTCCCCCCGCTTCTCGATTCACCACCGCCGCGCATGCAACTTCGGTTTTCAATACCGAAATTGCAAGTGAGCTGCTGGGCGGTCGGCGAGCCCCCGTCCCCGCGCCTCCCGAGGCGCGCGCTGCCCTGCCGTCAATCGGTGCGCGTTACGGGTCCCAGTATTCGACTTCGACGCCGCGCGGGGAACGGAAGCGCGTCATCTTGCCGGCGCGCTCGACGACGTAATCGGGGCCGACCGGCACCTTGCCGAAGCCGCCCGGCGTGTCGACGATGAGCTTCGGCAGCGCGATGCCGCTGAGCTTGCCCTGGAGCTCGCCGATCAGGCGGATGCCGGTGTCGAGCGGCGTGCGGAGGTGGGACGAACCTCGCACCGGATCGGTCTGCAAGAGGTAGTACGGGCGCGCTCGCTCGCGGACGAGGCCGCGAAAGAGCGCGGCGAGCGTCGCCGCGTCGTCGTTCACGCCGCGGAGGAGGACGCTGTGGTTCATCACCGGAAAACCGGCGTCCGCCAGGCGATTGAGCGCGCCGCGCGACTCGGGCGTGAGCTCGCGAGGGTGGTTGAAGTGCGTCATGACCCAGAGCGGGTGGTGCGGGCGGAGCGCGCCGAGGAGCTCGTCCGTGATGCGCTGGGGCAAAACGACCGGGACGCGGGTCGCCAGGCGGATCGTTTCGATGCTCGGAATGCGGCGCAGCCGCTCGACCAGAGCGAGGACGCGCTCGGTGCTCATCGCGAGCGGGTCGCCGCCGCTCACGATCACGTCGCGCACCTCCGGGTTCGCCTCGAGGTACGCGAACGCCGGCGCGAGACGCTCGTCGGAGCGCGCGCCGCCGCCCGCGCCGACCAGGCGGCTCCGCGTGCAAAAGCGGCAATACACGGCGCAGCGATCGGTCGCGAAGAGGAGCGCCCGATCCGGATAGCGGCGGATCAAGTCGGGAGCGACTTCGTGCGCTTGCTCACCGAGCGGATCGGCGAGATCGCCCGGTACGCTGCGAGCTTCGTCGGCGTGCGGCACGACCTGACGCCGAATCGGGCACGCCGGATCGCCGCGCTCTATGAGCCCGAGGTAGTACGGCGTGATGAGCAGCGGCAGACCGGCCGCCTCGGTCGCGCGCGCGCCGGCGAGCTCGGGCTCGGTGAGCTCGAGACGTGCGGCGAGCTCGTCCGTCGTGCGCACGGCGTGCTGGAGCTGCCAGCGCCAATCGCCCGCGTCCGGGCCGAGCGCCGGCAAGCTCGCGCGCGCCGTTTGGGTCACTGTGGCTGCGAAGCCGGCCTGGGCATGCCGGGCAAATGAGCCATGCCCGGCACGCGCGGGAAGCCGCCACCCGGCGGCGGCGCGATGGTGCTCGGCGCCGCGCTCGGCGGCGGCATCGGCATCTTCTCGAGTGCCGCGTCGTCCACCTTCACGGGGAAGCGCTGGCGCAGATCTTTTTCGAGCGCCTTCTGCTGCTCGTCGACGTGCGACTGCACCACCGCGGTGCGAATCGCGCGTTGAGCCTCCTCGAAACTGCGCTCGCGGCTGTCCGTCTTGCTCGTCACGCGGAGGACGTAGAATTTCTTGTCGGCCTCGACGACGGTCGGAAACGTGTCGCCCACGTTCGCGACCTTGAACGCCGCTTCGCGCACCGGGTCGGGCACGCGCGGGTTCGCACCGCGCGGATTGTTCGGCGGCCCGACGATGCCGAGATCGCCCGCGAGCTCGGGCGGCGCGTTCGGCAGCGTGCGCGCGCCGCGTTGCGTGGAGAACTGATCGACGAGCGCGCCCCACTCGGTCGGACTCGCCTTGAGCGCCTTCGCGAGCACGGGTTTCGCGGCCGCGGCCGTGTCGAGTACGATCGCCGAAACGCGCCGGCGCTCGGGCTCCGCGAACTCGTCCTTGTGCGCGTCGTAGTAGGCGTGAAGCTCGGCGTCCTGGATGTCGTTCGCGGCGGGCGCGTTCTTGCGCAGGTCCTCGACCAGCTGGTCGCGCAGGACCTGGCGGACGCGCTCCTGCGTCTCTTCCGTCTTGTCGAGCCCGCGGCGCTTCGCCTCCTGCGCGAGCAGCTCGACCTCCACCATCTCGTCGAGCAGGCGCTTGCGACGATCCGGCGACTGGTAACGCATGCGCTCGAACGAATCCATCCGCTCTAGCGCCGCCGCGTAATCGCCGAGGGTGATGGTGCGATCCCCGACTTTCGCGAGCGTCTTCGCCGCGAGCTCGGGCGAGAGCTGCTTCGGCCCGGACGGCGCGCTCGCGGACGGCGCCGCGGCCGACTCGCTCTTCTTTTTCGAGCACGCGCCGAGCGGCAAGGCCGCCACGAGCGCCACCAGCACGAGGCCCCGCGTGCGGCCCGCGCTACCTGCCGCCCCACGAGCGGCGCGATCTCTCGAAAGCATCGGGGCCCCGAATACTACGGGCGCGCGGATTCGTCGAGTTCGCGGGGCCGAACGCGGGATCCGGCGCCTGGGCGCTCGCGCTTGCGGGCGACGAAGTGGAAGAGTAAGCGCGTAACGTGGAACAGAAAGCGCTGCGTCGGGTCGTGATCAAGCTCAGCGGGGAGGCATTGAGCGGCAAAATGGGCGGGTCGGGCATCGACACCGCCACGCTGAAGGCCACCGCGGACGAGCTGCGCGAAGTGCACGCCACGGGCGTTCAGATCGGGCTCGTCGTCGGCGGCGGCAACATCTTCCGCGGGCTGCGCGGGGCGAGCGAGGGCATGGATCGCGCGCAAAGCGATTACATGGGCATGCTTGCCACGGTCATCAACGCCCTCGCGCTCCAGGACGCGCTCGAACGGGTCGGCATGCCCACGCGCGTCATGACGGCCATCGCGATCCAGCAGGTCGCCGAGCCGTACATTCGCCGGCGCGCGGTGCGGCACCTCGAGCGCGGCCACGCCGTGATCTTCGCGGCCGGCACCGGCAATCCGTTCTTCTCGACGGACACCGCGGCCGCGCTCCGGGCCATGGAGGTTCGCGCCGATTGCCTGCTCAAGGCGACCAAGGTCGACGGCATCTACGACCGCGACCCCGTGCGTCACCCCGACGCGAAGATGCTCGAGCGCGTGAGCTACGACCGCCTGCTCGCCGATCACCTCGGCGTGATGGATGCGACCGCCATCGCGCTCTGCCGGGACAACGGCCTCCGGATTCGCGTTTTTCGCATGACCCCTGGAAACATCCGTCGTGTCTGCCTCGGGGAGCCCCTCGGGACCACCGTGTCGGACGACCAGATCCCCGGCAGCACGCACGGCATGAAGTAGCGCGATTTATAGCGCCCCCTCGCCCCGGGGCGGCGGGCGGCGGGGGACCGTCCCTTCTAGTAAGCTTCGCCCCGCCATGTGGCAGTCACTCCCTGAGTTCGGCACGGGCGTCCTCTACGCGATTCTCGTGAGCGCGGCGTACACCTTCGCAGTCGGTCTCGCGGCGGGTCGCGGGCAGCCGCGCCTGTTGCGCTCGGCGCGGCTCGGGGCCTACGCGACCGCGGGCCTCACGCTGTTCGCGATCGCCCTGCTCACCTACGCGTTCGTCACGCACGACTTCCGCATCCGCTACGTCGCCCACTACAGCGACCGTTCGATGCCGCGGCTCTACCTCTTCACCGCGCTCTGGGGCGGTCAGGACGGCTCGCTCCTCTGGTGGCTCTTCTTGCTGTCGGGCTACACGACCGCGTGCGTCGCGTGGCTCGGCGGTCGCTACCGCCAGCTCCAGCCGTACGTGATCGCGACCTTGATGGCCATCTTCGGCTTCTTCGTCGTGCTCATGCTCTTCGCCGCGAATCCCTTCGAAGCGACGATCGCCGGCGCCCGCGCCGACGGCGAGGGCCTGAACCCGTTACTGCAGAATTACTGGATGATCATCCACCCGCCGTCGCTCTACACGGGCTTCGTCGGTTGCTCGGTGCCGTTCGCGTTTTGCGTCTCGGCGCTCGCGAGCGGTCGCCTCGACAACGAATGGATCGTCGCGGTCCGCAAGTGGATGCTGTTCGCGTTCATGTTCCTCTCGATCGGCAACGCGCTCGGCATGGCCTGGGCCTACGAGGAGCTCGGCTGGGGCGGCTACTGGGCGTGGGATCCGGTCGAAAACGCGGCGTGCCTGCCCTGGTTCTCCGCCGCCGCCTACGTCCACTCCACGATGATTCAGGAGCGGCGGAACATGCTCAAGGTGTGGAACGTGGTGCTCATCTGCATCACTTTCTTCCTCACCATCTTCGGCACGTTCCTCACGCGCGCCGGCATCATCTCGAGCGTGCACGCCTTCGCCCAGAGCGACATCGGCAAATATTTCGTCGGCTTCATGGCGCTCGTCGCCGCAACCTCGGCGGCGCTCATCGTGTGGCGGCTGCCGAAGCTCCGCGGCAAGACCGAAATCGAAGCCGTGGCGAGCCGCGAGGCCATGTTCGTCATCAACAACTGGGCGCTGCTCGGCGCCGCGACGTTCATCCTCGTCGCCACGATGTTCCCGAAGCTCAGCGAGCTCTGGAACGACAAGGTGACGGTCGGGCCGCCCTTCTACAACCGCTGGCTCGCGCCCATCGGTCTCACCATCTTCGCGTTGATGGGCCTCGCGCCGCTCTTCGGCTGGCGCAAGACGAGCCCCGACGCCCTGAAGAAGGCCTTCGTGTTCCCGACCGCGGCGCTCGTCGTCACCTACGTGCTCCACATCGCGTTCGGGCGCTCGCTCGGCTACCCGGCGTTCGTCGAGCGCGACGTGTTCTACCCGGGCACCGTCGGCATCGTGCTTCAGAAGATCGGCTCGGCCCTCCCGGGCCTCACCGTGGCCATCGCCGCCTTCAACGTCGCCGTCGTGATTCAGGAGTTCGCCCGCGGCGTGGCGGCGCGGCGCCGTTCGGCCGAAAAGCGCAACGACAAGGAGAGCATCCCGGTCGCGCTCTTCCGTTTGCTCGACAAGAATCGCCGTCGCTACGGCGGCTACATCGTCCACCTCGGCATCTGCGCGATGTTCATCGGCTTCACGGGCGGCGCCTGGAGCATCGATCGCGAAACGGCGATGAAGCCGGGCCAAACCTACGAGCTCGGCCGCTACACCTTGCGCTACGAGGGCCCGCGCATGTGCCCCGGCAATCCGCGCTGCAGCCCGGAAGAGCAGGCGGACGTGACCAAACGCATGATCTTCGCCGACCTCACGCTGCTCGAGGGCGGCAAGACGCTCGGCCGCCTCTCGCCCGCGCACTTCATCTATCACCGCCAACCCGACTCGCCGACGACCGAAGTGGCGATGCGCCGCTCGCTGCGCGAGGACGTGTACACGACCGTCGCGACCGTGGACCCGCAATCGAAGCGCGCGACGTTCGCGTTCCACGTCAACGTGTTCGTGTCTTGGATTTGGGTGGGGGCGATGGTGCTCGTGGGCGGCGCGCTGATCTCGCTCTGGCCGGAGCTCAGCTTCCGCGACGTGGGCGCCTGGAGTTACCTGCGCGCGTCGGCGGGCGCGTCCGCGGGCGTCGCGACCAGCGTGATGCTCGCGATTTGGCTCTGCATGAGCCCCACGAGCGCCTACGCCGCCGGCACCCGACCGCGCGCGCCCGCCTTCACGGACGACGTGAGGCGCCCCTTCCCGCTCGCGCCGTTCGGGGCCGCCGCGGCTGGCCTCGGCTTCGGCGCCGTCGTGGCGTTCGGGCGGCGGCGCGGCCGATGACCCCGAGCGGACGCCCGGGCCGCGTGCTCGCGGCCGTACTCCCGGCCGTCACCATCGTCACGGCGCTCGTCGTGGGCGTGGCGGTCGGCGTCGAGATTTCGCTGCTCGTGATCGCCGCGGGCGCGCTCGCCGGCGTCATCGCCCTGCTCTGGGCGAGCGTGCAGGCGCTCACCGGCGAGTCGCCGATCACGCTCGAAGAAGCGATGACGCTCGGCGCTCCGTCCGCCGAGGAAGAACAGAAGCGCTCGGTGCTCCGCGCGCTGAAGGATCTCGAGTTCGAGCGCAGCGTGGGCAAAATCAGCGAGGAGGATTACGCCGAGCTCTCCGCGCGTTACCGCACGGAAGCGAAGCGCCTCATGCAGCTCCTCGACGCAGGCGCCGAAGCCGACCGCGAGCGCGCCGAAAAGGCCCTGCGCGAGCGGCTGGCGAAGCCGCCCGCGAAGCCCGAGCCCGCCGCAGACGGCGCCGAGCACGCCGACGACAAGGAGCTTCCCGAGTCGGAGCGCGAGGCGCCCGCACGTGCGTCCGGCGCGGAGCACGCCGAAACGCCGCCGTCCGACGCGACGAACGAGGCGCCGAGCGGCGCCGAAAGCGAGGAGGCGTCGTGAGGAGCCTCCACGCCTGGGTCGCGGCGGCGGCCCTCGTTGTGCTCCCCGCCCGCGCGTTCGCGCAAGACGAACCGGGCCCGATGCCCGCGAGTCACGCCGGCTTCACCGCGCACCAAACCGCGCCGGACACGGTGGACCCGGCCCCCGATCTCAAAGCCGGCAGCATCGAAGCGACGCTGCTCGACCCCGACGAGCACCCGCTGCCGAACCTCGACGTCCGCCTCGGCATCATGTTCAACAAGGTCGCGGAGGGTGAGTCGCGCAGCGAGAAGAACACCCAGGCCGGTCCGGACGGCGTCGCGCACTTCGACGGCCTCCAAATCGGTAGCGCCTACGCTTATCGCGTCACGGTCCGGCGCGGCGCGGCGCTCTACGCCTCGACGCCGTTCAACCTGAAAGAGGCGGGCGGCATGCGCGTCACGCTGCACGTCTTTCCCGTGACTCAGGATCTGAACAGCGCGGCCGTCGGGATGCGGGGATTCTTCTACATCGAGACGCGCGACGAAGTCTTTCAAATCGAGGGACTTTTCCGCGTGATCAACCTCGGACGCACCGCCTGGGTACCGCAAGACGTCGTGATTGGGCTGCCCGACGGCTGGAAAGCGTTCAGCGCGGGAGAGTCGATGTACGATTCGAAGTTCGAAGCGGTCGAGGGACGCGGCGCGCGGCTCGTCGGCACCTATCCGCCGGGACAACGCGACGTGAACTTCCGCTTCCAGGTGCCGAAAGAAGCGGCGAGCAGCGCGACCTTTCGCTTCACGCCGCCGCCTCGTTCGGCCGAGATCCGCGTGATCGCCGTCGCGAACCCGGCGATGGGCCTCGAGGTCGACGGCTTCGAGCCGCCCCAGGTGAGCATCGGCCCGTCGGGGGATCGCGTGCTCGTCACGCGCAAGCTCGCCGCGCGCGGCGAGACGCAAGTCGCGCCTTTCACGGCCACGCTGACGGGCCTGCCCGTGCCCGGCCCCGGTCGCTGGATCGCGATTCTCATCGCGCTCGCGTTCGGCGGCGCGGGTTGGGCGGCGGCGGCGGGAAAGTGGCGCTTCGTGTCCACCGAGCGCATCCAGACCGACAAGGCGCGTGCCCGCGAGCTCTTGCTCGACGAGCTCGTCGCGCTCACGCGCGCCAAGGAGCGGGGCGAAGTCGGACCGCAGACGTACGAGCGCACGCACCGGGCGCTGATGGACGCGCTCGCGCGCATCGGGATGCCGGAGCCGAAGCCGCGCAAAGCGAGCCGCAAACCTCAGCGCGTCTGACGGCGAGCGTCAGAACGACCAGTCGAGGCGCAAGCCCGCGTGATTGGCGCCGACGTCCGGCGTGACGTGGAGCCGCGCGAGAGCGTCACTCGCTCGCGCCGAGGCGGCGACGTCGGGCTCCGAAACTTTGACGCTCGGCTGTGCCGTCAAAAACAAGACGATGCCGACGACGGCCGTGCCGAAGCCGATGCCGCCCGCGATTTCGACGGGCAAGACCCAGGACGGCGTCCGGTAACACTGGGTGCTGTCGACGCTGCAGTCCTCCGCGGAATGGAAGCTCAGATCCTGGTCGGCGTAGAGCGTGCCTGCTCCGACGAACCCGACGGTGCCGCCCCCGATGATGAGCGCGAGTCCGAGCCCGCGCTGAAAGCCGCCGCCCGTGTCGATCACCACTTCGCTCGGCGCGTTCACCGTGATCGAACGCGAGACCATCGAGCTCCCCGCGCGGAACGAGACCGTGTACGTGCCGGGAACGAGATGGAGCGTGCAAGCGCGGAAGCAAAGTCCTGCGTTCGGCGCGATTCCTTCACCCTGCACGCGGACGGAACCCTCCGCACGGAACACGACCGGGACGGCGTCAGGAGACTCGACAGGAGGCGCTCGCTTTTTCTCCGCATTCGGGGCGGGCGGCGGAATGACCGGTGGAGGGGCCGCTGCCTCGGCCGGTTCGCCTGGCTCGTCGGTGTGCGCGCCGGAGCTCGGCTCGGCGTGCGCAGCCCGACTCGCGAGCAGTGCCACCCCGAACCCACTCACCCAGAGCCAACGCGCCATCCCGGCGTCGGACGATATCAGAGTCGACCCCCGCTTTTGGCGCATCCACAGCCTGCGGATAACCTCTGGAAATCCCTCGGGAACGATCGGGTGACTCGCCGTGGACGACTGTGTGGCGCCGTCTTTCCCCAGGCTCCGTCCCGCCTCGGTACCCGCGGAAGCACCCGCCCTCACCCGACAACTATTCTAATACATTCAGCTACTTGCAAGGTTTTCCCCACTGTCCCCAGCCCCTAAGAAGACTACGAGTTAATTTATTAAATTAGATCCTGATCGTAAGGACTCGGGGCAAGCACCCCGGGCTCTCAAACTCAGACGCTAGGCCTAGCGCCTGGCCGTTCGCACGGTTACACGTCCGCCCGATGCACGTCATCGTCAGCAAGAAGGATCTCGTTCCGGTTCTCGAGCGCTGCCAGGGCGTGGCCGATCGGAAGAGCACGATGCCCGTGCTCGGCAACGTTTTGCTCGAGGTGGGTGGACCGAACGAGCTCAAGCTCGCTGCGACCGATCTGATTCTCGCCGTGCGCGGCAAGGTGAACGCGCGCGTCGAACAGGGCGGGACGGTGGCGGTCGGTGCGCGTGATTTGGTGGAGCGCGTGCGCAACATGCCCGACGGCGAGATCGGCATCGCGACGACCGCGAACGCCGCGACGACGTTGCGTGCCGTCGGCTCCGCGCGCCGGTTCACGCTGCAAGGCATTCCGGGCGAGGAGTTTCCGAGCTTGCCGCAGCCCGACAAGGACGCGAAGGCGCAGACGCTCGAAGCGAGCGTGCTGTCCACGTTGATCGCCGGAACGCATTTTTCGATCTCGAACGACGAGACGCGCCCGCACCTGTCGAGCGCGCTCTTCGAGTGGGACGGCGAGTGGGTGCGCATGGTGACGACGGACGGACATCGGCTTTCCAAGGTCGAGGCGCGCATCGAGGGCCGCCACGGCACCGGGAACATGCTGATTCCGCTGAAGGGCGTGAACGAGCTCCGGCGCCTGTGCGACGAGGCGAGCAGCAAGGGTGACGCCGCCGAGCTCAAGATCGTGCAGTCGGGTCCGAACGCGTTCTTCGAGCTGCCGGGGTTCCAATTCAGCGTGAAGCTGGTCGACGCGCAGTTCCCGCCGTACCAGCAGGTGATCCCTCAAGAGTACGCGCAGCGCGTGAAGGTGCCGCGGAGCGCGACGGCCGACGCGCTGAACGCCGTCTCGGTCGCGGCGAGCGATCGCACCGGAGGCGTCAAGCTGTCGCTCTCGAAGGGCAAGCTCCGCTTCGAGAGCGAGAGCCCGGAGAGCGGCGAAGGCTTCGACGAGCTCAGCGTCGATTACGCCGGCGGCGATCTCACCGTCGGCTTCAACGCGCGCTACTTCCTCGACGTGCTGCGCGCCATCACCGACGACGAGGTCGAAATCGGCGTGAGCGGCGAGCTCGATCCGGCGGTGGTGCGGCCCGCGACGCCGAATCCCAAGGTCAATTACGTCGCGGTCATCATGCCGATGCGTATTTGAGTTCGACGGCGACATGGCCAGCACGCTCCGCTTCGAGCGGCTGACGATTCGCGGCCTCAGAAACCTCACCGCGCTCGAACTCGAGCCGGCGCCGCGACTGAACGTCATCGTCGGCGACAACGGGCAGGGCAAAACGAGCGTGCTCGAGGGCCTCTATCTCGTCGCGACGACGAAGAGCTTCCGCGCCGAGCGCCTCGCGACGTTGATTCAAGCCGGTACGGAGCACGCAAGCGTCGTCGCGCGCATCGGCGAGGACGGACTCTGCCGCGAGCAGCGCACCGTGCTCGGGCCGCGCTCGCGCGTCGTGCGGCTCGACGGAAAAGCGCCGAAGAGCCTCGGGGCCTACGCCACGCGCACGCCGGTCGTCGTGTTCTCGCCGGCGGATCTCGAGCTCGTGAGCGGCGGCGCGTCCGGCCGGCGGCGGCTGCTCGATCGCGTCGGGCTGTTCGTCGATCCGCCCGGCGCGGACGCTCGGCTCCGCTACGAGCACGCCATGCGCTCGCGCCAGCGGGTGCTCGACGAACGCGGCCCCGGCGCCCGTGAGCTCGACGCGTTCGAAGAAGTGATGGCGGAGGACGGCGCCCGCTTCGCGCTCGCTCGCTCGCGGGCGGCCGGCGGCGTCGGCGAGCGTCTCGGCGCGACGTTCGCCCGCATCGCCGCACCCGAGCTCGGCATTCGCGTCACGTACGTCCCCGGGGGCACGACGGACGTGAGTCTCTTCAAGTCGAAGCTCGTCGAAGCTCGCCCGGCCGACACGCGCCGCGGCGCCGCGAACTACGGCCCGCAGCGCGACGAGCTCGAGCTCGAGCTCGACGGTCGTCCGGCGCGGAGCCACGCGTCGCAGGGCCAGCAGCGGCTCCTGACGCTCGCGCTCAAGCTCTGTGAGCTCGACTGCATCCGCGAGGCGCGGGGCGCCCACCCCGTGTTGCTCCTCGACGACGTTTCGAGCGAGCTCGATCCCGAGCGAACGCTCGCCGTTCACGAGCTCTTGATGACCACCGAGAGCCAGGTTTTCGTCACGACGACGCGCGCCGATCTCTTCCCCGAGCGCCTCGCCGAAAGCGCCGATCGGGCTGACTTTCGCCTCGCTTCCGGGGCTTTGGTCGAAGGTCGCGAAACGCCCTGAAAAACGCCCCCGAAACAGGCGTCTAAACCGCTAAAATCACTCCGGTTTTGCGCCTTGCGTCGGGGTCGGGCCGTGGTTATACCGATTGTCCCATTTCCGTGGAGCCGCGAGACACTCCGAACCCGGCGCCGGAAGGGGATCCCAAGCCCAACCGATGACTACACAGAGCCCCGAAGTCGCGCCCCCGGCGAGCGACTACGACGCCAGAAACATCACCGTTTTGGAGGGCCTCGAGGCGGTACGCAAACGCCCGGGCATGTACATCGGGGACGTGCACGACGGCTCCGCCCTGCACCACCTCGTGTGGGAGGCGGTCGACAACGCGGTGGACGAGCACCTCGCCGGCTTCTGCAAGCGCATCGACGTGACCGTGCACTTCGACGACTCGGTGACCGTCGAGGACGACGGTCGCGGCATCCCCGTCGGCATCATGCCGGATCGCGGCGTGAGCGCCGCCGAGGTCGTGATGACGGTGCTGCACGCCGGCGGCAAATTCGATCACTCGAGCTACAAGGTGAGCGCCGGTTTGCACGGGGTCGGCGTGAGCGCGGTGAACGCGGTCTCGGAGTGGCTCCGGCTCGAGATCTCGCGTGAGGGACGCGTGTGGTTCCAGGAGTACCGGCGCGGCGTGCCGCAGGCGCCGCTCGCCGCGATCGGCGAGAGCAACCGCACCGGTACGAAGGTCACTTTCAAGCCGGATCACGAGATTTTCACGACGACCGAGTACAGCTTCGACACGCTCGCGAACCGGCTGCGCGAGCTCGCGTTCCTGAACTCGGGGCTCATCGTGCGCCTGAAGGACGAGCGCGGCGACAAGCGCAGCGAGACGTGGGAGTACAAGGGCGGCATCGCCGAGTTCGTCGCGCTCTTGAGCAAGACGAAAGAGCCCGTGCACGAAGACGTGATCGCCTTCAGCGGCGAGTACCCGGCGGGCGAAGGCAAGGCGCCCATCTCGGTCGACCTCGCCCTGCAGTGGACGAACTCGTACGCGGATCAAATCCTTCCGTACACGAACAACGTGCACAACAAGGACGGCGGGACGCACCTCACGGGCCTCCGCGCCGCGCTCACGCGCACGTTGAACAACTACGGCCAAGCCCACAACCTCTTCAAAGACGCGAAGAGCGGCCTCACCGGCGACGACACGCGCGAAGGCGTCGTGTGCGTGGTGCACGTGAAGGCCCCCGACGCGAGCTTCGACTCACAGACCAAGTCGAAGCTCGTGTCGAGCGAAGTGAAGGGCGTCGTCGAAAACGCCGTGAGCGAGTACATCACCCGCTACTTCGAGGAGCACCCGGGCACCGCGCGCAAGGTCCTCGAAAAAGCGGTGCTCGCCGCCAAGGCGCGCGAGGCCGCCCGCAAGGCGCGCGAGGTCGTGCGCAAGGGCGTGCTCGACAGCACCTCGCTCTCCGGGAAACTCGCCGATTGTCAGAGCAAGGATCCGACCATCAGCGAGCTTTACATCGTCGAGGGTGAGAGCGCCGGCGGCAGCGCCAAGCAGGGTCGCGATCGGCACTTTCAGGCGATCCTGCCGCTCAAGGGCAAGATCCTGAACGTCGAGCGCGCGCGGCTCGATCGCATGTTGTCGTCGCAAGAAGTGGCGACGCTGATCTCGGCGCTCGGCTGCGGCATCGACGAGAGCGGCAACTTCGAGCTTTCGAAGCTCCGCTATCACAAGGTCGTGCTCATGACGGACGCCGACGTCGACGGCAGCCACATCCGCACCTTGCTGCTCACCTTCTTTTACCGGCAGATGCGCGAAATCATCGAGCGCGGTCACCTCTTCATCGCGCAGCCGCCGCTCTACGGCGTGCGCAAGGGCAAGCGGCATTTCTACCAGAAGGATCAGGCGGCGCTCGATCGCTTCCTGATCGAGAACGGCATCGAAGGGCTCACGCTCCAAGCGACGAAGGGTCCCGCGCTCTCGGGCATGGTGCTCTTCAACCTCGCGACGCGCCTCCGCGCCATGCACGACACGTTGCAGAAGATCGACGGGCGTTGCGACGCGCGTGTCGTGGCGGCGCTCTTTCGCGTCGGCGGCATGTCGCTCGCCGACTTCCGCGATCGCGCGAAGGTCGACCTCGCGGCGGAGAAGCTCAAGGCGCACCTCGAGGCGCGCTATCCCGATCTCACGCCGCTCTCCGTCACGGTCGAGTGGGAGAAGCAGCACGGCGCCGGGCGCATCGTCGTGAAATTTCGGCCCGGCGCTTCGTCGCGCCCCTCGGTCGTCGACTGGGAGCTCGCGGAATCCGCCGAGTATCAGGAGCTGCTCTCGATCGACGAAGACGTGCGCTCGATCGGTCCGGCGCCTTACACGGTGCGGCTCGGCGACGACAAGCCCGAGACGCTCCCCGACGCAGAGAGCCTTCAAGCGTTCATCACCGAGCGCGGCCGCAAAGGCATGCAGATCACCCGCTACAAAGGTCTCGGTGAAATGAACGCCGATCAGCTCTGGGACACGACCATGAGCCCCGACGCACGCACGCTGCTGCAGGTGCGCGTGAACGATCCGGTGCGCGCCGACGAGCTTTTCAGTGTGCTCATGGGTGATCAGGTCGAGCCGCGCCGGCAGTTCATCGAGGAAAACGCGCTCAACGTTCGAAATCTCGATATCTGACCGCGAGTCGCGGAGGCCCGACGCGCAGACGCCGTGGTCGTGGCTCGGAGGTTCACGCCTCGGCGAGCCCCGCGCGGCCTTTCTACCGATGCTGGAACGATTTGCGCAATCGTCGATTCAGCTGCTGGTTCTTGCGAGCAAGCACGCACCGCATTAGTCTGCGCGAACTCGGGCGAGCACCGCTCACCGAGCCCAGTTGAGGTTGGAAGGAGGGGCTGCGAGTGAGCCAGGCGTCATTTGCAGCTCGCTACGTTGGGCAGGCATTCCATGAGTAGCAGGCGATCCACGAAAAAGATCGGTCGGTTGATCCGCATGGCCCGCATGAACACCGGGCTCACGCAGAAGGACTTGGCGGCAAAACTCGGCGTGCGCTCGGGAAGCTACGTCGGCATGCTCGAGTCCGGCTTGTGCAAGGGGGTCGGCATCGGGCGACTGCGGGAAATCGCGGGGCACCTCGACGTCCACGGTGTCGATTGCTACCGCTGGATGGCGGCGGCCGGACATTTGCCGACCTCGCTCATGACCGCGCTCATTCGCAGTCCGGAGCGTTGGGACGAGGTGAGCGACTTGCTCGCCCAGGCACCGCGCTCCCGGCGTCGGATGGCGCGTTCGGCCTGAGGTCGCGCTCGGCCGGAGTCGAGCGGCGCACGGATTGAGTGAGCGATAGGGGTGGCGGAGCCATGTCCACGGTCCGGCAGTGACCGGGCGGGCGCCTTCGTGCTCTCATGGCGCCGATGACGCGCACGCGCCTCCTCGTTCGTTCGCTCGGCTTGCTCGCAGTGTTCTTGGGCGGCGCCGCAGCCGCGAGCTGCGGCGGGAGCGACAAGCAGAGCCCCGCACCGGCGAGCGGGGGCTCGGCGGGCATGAGCATGAAGCCCGCATCCATCAGCTGTGGGGACGCGACGTGCGACGCCCTGACACTGCCGTTCCCGCCGAATTACGCCGCCCCCTGCTGCACCGAGGACGACGCGTGCGGCATCGACGCGTCGCCACTCGAAGCGTACGGCGCGATGTTCACGAACACGTGCCAGGCGCTGCATCAGCCGGGCGCTGCGGACCCGTCCTGCCCGGTTAGTCCGCCCATTTCCGTGACCATCGGCGCGTCGACGCAGCCGCTCATGCTCACGTTCCCCGGCTGCTGCCACACGGACACCAACACCTGCGGCTATAACCTCGACAAGCTCGGCGACCTCATCCCGCTCGGCTTCGGCTGCGTGGACTCGATGCCGTTCCTCGACGGGGGCACCCCGAGCCCGTGTGGGAGCGGCGGCGCCGCGGGGGCGGCCAACTAGCCGCGGCTCGCCTTCCGTCCGCCGGCTGACACCTCGCCCTTGATCGAGGGGCGACGCGACTTACGTTCTTGGCTACGCGGCCCCGCGCCGCGGAAAAACAGCCATGCGCCTCGATCGCCTCACCTCGAAAAGCCAAGAAGCCCTCCGCGCCGCCGTCGATCTGGCGACCAAGCGCGGCAACCCGGAGCTCATCCCCGAGCACCTGCTGGTCGCCGTGCTGGAGCAGGAGGGCGGAATCGGCCGCGCGCTCGTCGAGCGGGCCGGAGCCTCGCCCGCCGAGCTCGTGAAGGAATTCAGCGCCCGCATCGACACGCTGCCGCAGGTCTCGGGCGGGGCCGAGCCGAGCTTCGCCAGGCGGACGACGCCGCTGCTCTCGAACGCCGAGAGCGAAGCGAAGCGCATGAAGGACGATTACGTGTCCGTCGAGCACTTCGTGCTCGCGGCGGCGCGCTCGGACAAGGACGTTCAAGCCGTCTTCGACCGCCACGGGCTCTCGTACGACAAGCTCGTGCGCACGCTCGCGGAAATCCGCGGTAGCCAGCGCGTCACCGATCAGGAGCCGGAAGGGAAGTTCCAAGCGCTCGAGAAGTACACGCGAGATCTCACCGCGCTCGCGCAGCGCGGGAAGATCGACCCCGTCATCGGCCGCGACGAAGAGATTCGGCGCGTGATGCAGGTGCTCTCGCGTCGCACGAAGAACAACCCCGTGCTCATCGGCGAGCCCGGCGTCGGCAAGACGGCCATCGCGGAAGGCATCGCGCACCGCATTGCGAGCGGCGACGTGCCCGAGTCGCTCAAGCAAAAGCGCATCCTCGCGCTCGATCTCGCGAGTTTGGTCGCCGGCGCGAAGTTCCGCGGTGAATTCGAGGACCGCCTGAAGGCCGTGCTGAAGGAGGTCGAGACGTCGGCCGGCGCCGTCATTCTCTTCATCGACGAGCTCCACACGCTGGTCGGCGCCGGTGCGGCCGAAGGCGCGATGGACGCCGCGAACATGCTGAAACCGGCGCTCGCGCGCGGGGAGCTCCGCTGCATCGGCGCGACCACGCTCGACGAGTACCGCAAGCACATCGAGAAGGACGCGGCGCTCGAGCGGCGCTTCCAGCCCGTGATGGTGAGCGAGCCGAGCGTCGAAG
>DATJXW010000061.1:0-5302 GCA_035499895.1 Polyangiaceae bacterium
TGCGCGACGAGCGTGGGGCGCAGCGTGCGCGGCGCGACGGCGAGCTTGCGGTACGACACCTCGCGTGAAAAACCCGAGAGCGCGTTGAAGAGCTCCGTCACGTCCTCGCCGATGAGCTCGTCCGTGGTGAAGAAGCCGAGATCGGTATAGAGCCGCGCGGTCGATGCGTTGTAGTTGCCCGTGGAGAGGTGCACGTAACGCCGCAGTCCGTCCGCCTCGCGCCGCACGACGAGGAGGGCCTTCGCGTGCGTCTTCAGCCCGGACGCGCCGTAGAACACGTGCGCGCCCGCGCGCTCGAGCGCCCGCGCCCAGCCGATGTTGTTCTCCTCGTCGAAGCGCGCCTTGAGCTCCACCGACACGGCGACTTGCTTGCCGTTTTCGGCGGCGCGGACGAGCGCCTTCACCGCCTCGGCGTCGGAGCCCGCGCGGTAGAGCGTCATCTTGATCGCGAGGACGTTCGGGTCGTGCGCGGCGGCGCGCAACAGATCGAGCACGGGCGTGAAGGATTCGTAGGGGTGATGCAGCAAAAGCTCACCCGCGGCGATGCGCGCGAACGGATCGCCGCCCCAACCCGGCGGCAGGAACTGGTGCAGCGGCGCGTCGTGCAGCGCGGCGACGGGCAGCTTCGCGAGCGCGAACAGGCTCGAAAGTCCGAGCAAGCCGCGCGTCTCGTAGACGTCGGTCGGGTCGAGCTCGAGGTTCTCGAGCAGGAGATGCCGGATACGCTCGGGCGCGTCGGCCGCGAGCTCGAGCCGCACGGCCTCGCCGAAGCGCCGGCGCCGCACCTCGCGATCGACGAGGGACAGGAGATCGGCGGCTTCTTCCTCGAGGATTTCGAGGTCCATGTCGCGCGTGACGCGGAACGCCCACGAGCCGACGATCGTCATCCCGGGGAACAGGTCGCCGAGATTCTCCGCGATGAGCTCCTCGAGCAGCAGGACGTCGAGCGGCGCGGGCGCGTCGCCGGCCGGCTTGGTCTCGCTCGGCACGTGGAGCAGGCGCTCGAGACTCTCGGGGACCTTCACGCGCGCGACACGGCGCTCCCGCGTCTCCGGGTCCTCGGCTTCGACGGCGAGCGACAAGGAGAGGTTCGAGACGAACGGGAACGGATGCAGCGGATCCACGGCGAGCGGAGTGAGCACCGGGAATACCTGCTTGCGGAAATAATCGCGCGTCCAGCGCTGCTCCCGCTCCGACAGCGCAGCATAGCGTTTGAGTCGGATACCGTTCCTCTCGAGCTCGGCGGCAAGCTCGACGAAGAGCGCTTGTGCGCGCTCCGAGAGCTCGCTCACCGTGAGACGGATCGTCGCGAGCTCCTCGATCACGGCGCTGTTCCTGCCCTCGTGCCCGCCCGTCTCTGCGGCGCGCCGGTCGTGCAGACCCGACACCCTGATCATGAAGAACTCGTCGAGGTTCGCGGCGTAGATCGCCAAGAACTTCACGCGCTCGAGGAGCGGCCAGCTCGGGTCGCTCGCCTGTTCGAGCACGCGCTCGTTGAAGGCGAGCCAGGAGAGCTCCCGGTTCACATAAAGCGTTGGGTCGTCAAGGGCGACGTCGTCGTGGGACGTCGCGTTCGATGAGCCCGTTTCCAACATGGCGGAAGTCCTAACGTGAACAAATTCCCGTGTCGCGGTGCTGCAGGCAACTACTCGATGGAGGTTTCGCGACGTTTCGATGTCAACGCGGTCTTCGGGTGAATTTCCATCCCAGTTCGCGCTAAGGGGGGACGCAACCGAGAAACCCCACCGCACTCTCTGCGGATCATCGCGAGGCAGCCCACTGATGCGTCACTTGGACCGTTCCGTTAGCACTCTCTTTGCACTCCTCACGCTCGCGCTCATGCTCGTCGGCGGCTGCAAGAAGCCTGCGAGCGAAGGCGGCGCTCCCGCGGCCGGTTCGGCGGCTGCACCCCAAAAGGCGGACGAGCCGACGACCGTCACGCTGCAGGGCTCCGGGGCGAGCTTTCCTGCCCCACTCTACTCGCGCTGGTTCCGGGAGTTCAGCGCCAAAAACCCGAACATCCGGGTGAACTACCAAGCGACGGGGAGCGGCGCCGGCATCAAGGCGTTCACCGCCGGTCAGACGGACTTCGGCGCGAGCGACGCGGCGATGACCGACGAAGAGATCAAGCAAGCGCAGGACAACGTCGTCCTCTTGCCGATGACGGCGGGGCACATCGTGCTCGCCTACAACCTGCCCGAAGTGAAGGAGCTGAAGCTCAGCCGGGACGCATACGCCGGCATCTTCCTCGGAGAGATCACGAAGTGGAACGACCCGAAGATCGCATCCGAGAACCCGGGCGTGAAGCTGCCGGCCACGGCCATCACGCCGGTGAACCGCTCCGACGGCAGCGGCACGACGTTCGTGTTCACGCAGCACCTGAGCGCGATCAGCGACAAGTGGAAGAAGGGCCCCGGCACCGGCAAATCGGTGAACTGGCCCGCGAAGGCGGCCGTGGGCGGCGCGAAGAACGACGGCGTCGCGGCCTTGATTCAACGCACGCCGGGCGCCATCGGCTACATCGAGTACGTCTACGCGGCGACGAGCAACCAGCCGACCGCGATCCTGCAGAACAAGGCCGGCAAGTACGTCGCGCCCACGCCGGAAGCCGCCGCGGCGGCGCTGTCGCACGTCGAGCTCCCCGCCGATCTGCGCGCTTGGGTGACCGACCCCGAGGGTGACGACTCGTACCCGATCGCGACCTACACCTGGATCCTCGCGAAGAAGAAGTACGCCGACAAGACCAAGGCGGATTCGCTGAAGGCGCTCCTCAAGTGGTGCCTCGCCGACGGACAGGCGCTCTCGAAGGAGCTCCACTATCTGCCGCTGCCCGCGAACGTCACCGAGAAGGTGAGCAAAGCGGTGGAGACCATCGAGTGAGCGCGACCGCTGCAACACCCCGCCCGCAGATTGCCAGGCCGCCCACGGCCTGGCAGACGGGCTCGAACGTCGTCTTCCGCGGGCTCACGCATGCCTTCGCGGGCGCGGTCGTGGTGTTGCTCGCGGGCATCGTGTTCGAGGTGATGCGCCACGCGAGCGGCGCGATGGCGAAATACGGAGCCGGTTTCGTCACCGGCTCCGTGTGGGACGCGAACCGCAACGAATTCGGCATCCTCCCCGAGATCGGCGGCACGCTCTACACGTCGTTCTGGGCGCTTTTGCTCGCCGGTTTTCTCGGCGTCACGCTCGCGCTCGTCTTGAGCCAGGGCTTTCTGGGCAAGCGCTCCGAGCTCGTGATGAAGAACGTCGTCGAGCTCCTCGCGGCGATTCCGAGCGTGGTCTACGGCCTCTGGGGCATCTTCGTGCTCGTGCCGCTCCTGCGCGGCCCCGCCGGCTTTCTGAACGACCACTTCCCGAACTTTCCGCTCTTCTCCACGCGCCTGAGCGGCCCGGGCATTCTGCCGGCGTCGCTCGTGCTCGCGATCATGATCCTGCCGACCGTCACGGCGGTGTCGCGCGAGGCGATGGCGGCCGTGCCTCCACGGCTCGCGGCCGCGGCCTACGGGCTCGGAGCCACGCGCTGGGAAGTGATTTTCCGGGTGACGCTGCCGACCGCGTCGGGCGGCATTTTCGGCGCGCTCGTGCTCGGACTCGGCCGCGCCTTCGGGGAGACGATGGCGCTCGCCATGCTCGCCGGCAACGCGCCAAACTTCAGCTGGTCGCTGTTTTCACCGGGGAACACGCTCGCCGCGCTGCTCGCGAATCATTTCCCCGAAGCGGGCGAGTTCGAGGTCGGCGCGCTCATGTACGCCGCGCTCGTGCTCTTGCTCATCACGCTCGCGGTCAACATCATCGGCTCGCTCATCATGCTGCGCGCGACCGCCGGCTTGAAAGGCCTCCGCTGATGGCCCAGTCGTCGCTGCCGTCGAACTCGGCCCCGCTCGGCTTCTCGCTCGCGAATTCGCGCACGCTGCTCGATCGCGTGCTCACGGTCCTCGCGATCGGGTTCAGCTTGTTCGCGCTGTTCCCGCTCTTCTCCGTGCTCTACATGCTGCTCGTCCGCGGCGGTGAGCTCCTGTCGCCTAGCCTCTTCACCGAGCTCACGCCCGGCGCCGGCATGGAGGGCGGCGGCATCGGCAACGCGGTGCTCGGCACGCTGGTCGTGGTCGCGATCGCGAGCGTCTTGAGCCTGCCGCTCGGATTGCTGGCGGCGATTTACCTGGCCGAATACGCCGAGGAATCGAAGCTCGGCACGCTGGTGCGCTTCGCCGGCAAGGTGCTCACCGGCATGCCGTCGATTCTCGCCGGCGTGTTCGCCTACGCGCTCGTGGTCGTGACCACGGGGTCGTTCAGCGCGCTCGCCGGCGGCGTCGCCATGTCGGTGTTGATGGTGCCGACGGTGATGCTCACCGCCGAACAAGCGCTGCGCGCCGTGCCCGAGAAGATGCGCATGGCCGCGCTCGGCATGGGCGCGACGCGCATGGAGACGACGCTGCGCGTGGTGCTGCCGACGGCGCTGCCGGGCATTCTCACCGGCGTGATGTTGGCGCTCGCGCGCGCCATGGGCGAGACGGCGCCGCTGCTCTTCACCGCGCTCTTCAGCGACTACTGGTTCGAAGGTCAGTTCGGGTCGCCGATCGCGTCGCTCGCCGTGCTCATCTACAACTTTTCCGGTAGCCCGTTCCCACACCTCGTCAAGCTCGCGTGGGCGGCGTCCTTGATCCTTGTGTTTCTCGTGCTCGTGCTCAACGTAGGAGCACAACTGCTCATCCGGCGCCCCAAGGAAATCTGAGTGAAATCACGGCACTCGGATCGATTCGAGTGTTCACCTAGCCAACCGAAAGAAGACCCTCCATGAATGCCGACATGCCCATGCAGGCCACGCTCGCCGCAGCACCGCGCGTCGCTTCGGAGTCTCCGAAGGCGGAGGCGGCGGGTCCCGTGTTGATGGATTGCCACGTTAACCACATCTTCTACGGTTCCTTCTTGGCGGTACGCGACGCCGAAGTGCCGATCATCGCGAACGAGATCACGGCCTTCATCGGCCCCTCGGGCTGCGGCAAGAGCACCGTGCTCCGCAGCCTGAATCGGATGAACGACTTCGTGCCGGGGTTCCGGATGGAAGGCCACGTGCATTACCGCGGCCAGGACATCTACGCGCCCGGCGTCGACCCGGTCGCCGTGCGGCGCTCCATCGGCATGGTGTTCCAGCAGCCGAATACGTTCGCGACGAGCATCTACAACAACGTCGCTTTCGGCTTGAAACTGAACCGCTTCAAGGGCGACTACGCCGAGCGCATCGAAAAGGCGCTGCGCGGCGCAGCGCTCTGGGACGAGGTGAAGGACAAGCTCCACTCGAGCG
>DATJXW010000062.1:0-10509 GCA_035499895.1 Polyangiaceae bacterium
GGCGCAGTTCATGGGGCTCTCCGCGGACGGCATGGCCGGCCTCTCGGCGACGCAAGTTTCGAACCTCGGCACGACCGAGATCACGCTGCTCACGCAGGTCGAAATGTCGGGGCTCACCTCCGCGCAGGTGTCCGCCCTCACCCCGGCGCAGTTCGGCCTGCTCACGACCGCGCAGCTGAGCGCGCTCTCCCCCGACGGCATCACCGGCCTCAGCACCGATCGCGTGGCCGCGCTGCCGCTCACGCAGCTCGGCGCGCTCACCGCGTGGCAGCTGAGCGCGCTCACGACGAGTCAGGTGGCGGCCCTCACCACGACGAGCATCGCCGCGCTCACGACCGATCAGCTCGAAGGCTTCGCGCGCATGCAGATCCGCGCGCTCAGCAACGACCAGCTGAACGCGATGTCGACGGATCAGATCGCGTCGCTCTCGCCGACCCAGATCGGCGCGCTCACCGCGACGGAATGGACCGGCCTCACCCCGACGTTGCTCGGCGCGCTCACCCCCGACCAAATCGCGGGCCTTACGGCCGCGCAACTCGACGCGCTCGCGCCGACCCAGCTCGCGGAGTTCGCACCGACGCAGTGGAGCCAGATCACGACGACGACGATCTCCGAGCTCTCGACGACGACGATCGGCCTGCTTTCGACGACGGAACTTTCCGCCTTGAACGCAACCCAGATCGGCGGCTTCACGAACGACCAATTGACGGCCATGACGTCGGACCAAATCCAGGCGCTTTACGACGCGCTGGTCTAAACGGCGATGACGGCAGACGTTCTCACCCACTCGCTCATCGGCGCGATGGCGCGCAATCTGAGCGTCGCCGATCTGATCCGCGCCGCCGAGACGCTGAAGCAAAGCGGTCAGGCGGCCTCGATCGAGACGCTCTACGCGACGTGGATTCAGCACAACGAGGGACACCCGCTGCTGAGCGCGGTGCTCTTCAACTATTCCGTCGTGTTGTCGGACGCGGGCAAAATCGAGCTCGCGCGCGCCGTGCTCGAGCGCACGCACGCGCTCGCGCCCGACTTCATCCCGGCGTACGTGAATCTCGGTCGCATTTACGAGCGCCTCGGCAACGTCGGCCTCGCCGTGCTCGAGTGGTCGGCGGCGTTGGCCAAGCTCGAGGCGGTGAGCGGCACGAACCTGAACTACAAGACCACGGCGCTGAACCAGAGCGCCCGCGCGCTCGAGGCCGCGAATCAAGACGCGACCGCGGAGGCGCTCCTGCGTCAGAGCCTCGAGCTCGACTCCGAGCAGCGTGAGGCGATTCAGCACTTCATCGCGCTCCGGCAACGCCAGTGCAAATGGCCGGTCATCGAGCCGCCTGAACGCGTGTCGCGCGCCGATCTGATGCGCGGGATCTCTCCGCTTTCGCTCGCCGCGCTCACCGACGATCCGCTGATCGAGCTCGCGCTCGCCGCGCACTACAACCGCGCGGACGTGGGCACGCCCGACGGGTTCTTCGAGTCGTGGCCGGAGGCCGAGCGTCCGGGCAAGCTGCGCATCGGCTATCTGTCGTCCGATCTGCGCGAGCACGCCGTCGGCTTCCTCATGACCGAGGTGTTCGGGCTCCACGACCGGCAGGCCGTCGAGGTGTTCGCGTACTACTCGGGCCCGCAGGCGAGTGACCCGCTCCACGCTCATTTCAAGGCGACCGCCGATCACTTCCGCGTGCTCACCGAGCTCGACGACGCCGAAGCGGCGCGCCGCATCGCTGCCGACGGCATTCAGATTCTGGTCGATCTGAACGGCTACACGCGCGAGGCGCGGCTCAAGCTCGTCGCGCGGCGGCCGGCGCCCGTGATCGTCAACTGGCTCGGCTACCCGGGCACGATGGGCAGCCCTTATCACCAGTACCTCATCGCGGACGAGCACGTCGTGCCCGAAAGTCACGAGCTCTACTTCTCCGAAAAGGTCGTGAGGCTCCCCTGCTACCAGCCGAATCACCGCACTCGCGACGTTCACGCGGAGGGCGTTGCGCGCGCCTCCGCCGGGCTGCCCGATGAGGCGATGGTCTATTGCTGCTTCAACGGCGCCCACAAGATCAATCGCTTCACGTTCGAGCGCTGGCTCATGGTGCTGGCTCGCGTTCCGGGCAGCGTGCTCTGGCTCCTCTCGAGCACCGACGAGACGAACGAACGCCTGCGCGACTACGCGGAAAAGCGCGGCATCGACCGGCAGCGTCTCGTCTTCGCGCCGAAGCTCGCGAATCGCCACCACCTGGCGCGTTACCCGCTCGCCGATCTCTTCTTGGACACGGCGCCGTACGGCGCGCACACGACGGCGTCCGACGCGCTCTTCATGGGCTTGCCGGTGCTCACGCAGAGCGGCCGCTCGTTCGCCGCGCGCGTGTGCGGGAGCCTCGTGCGCGCCGCGGGCACGCCGGACATGGTCGCCGGCACGGCCGAGGACTACGTGGAGCGCGCCGTGCTGTTCGGTCACGAGCGCGCGCGCTTGACGCCGTATCGCGAAAAGCTGCGTGAAGCGCGCAAGAGCTCGATCCTCTTCGACATGCCGCTCTTGGTACGGAGCCTCGAGGGTCTCTACCGCCGGATGTGGGACGACCACGCGAGCGGCCGGCGCGTCCGCCCGAACCTCGCGAACCTCGAGACGTGCCTGGAAGTCGGCAACGACGTGAATCACGACGACCTCGAGCTTCAGGCGATCGCCGACTACGAGGGCTTCTGGCTCGAGCGGCTCGCCCGCCGGCACGCGTTTCGGCCGATCGATCCGGACCCGCGGCTCCTCGCGCTCGGCCCGCGGGCAGCCGGCTGGTCGCGCACGGAATAGCGCGGGCGAGAACGGCGTTTTTCGAGCTGCGCCGCGCGGGTTACTTGCACCCACACGGGGGCGGCCCGGTATCATTTACGAACGCCATGTCGTCTTCCGACACTCCGAACCCCAAGCGCTGGGCGCTCATCGGCGCCGTCCCGGCCGCGGCGCTCACCCTCGCCGGGCCGAGCCAGGCGGACATCTACAAGACGGTCGGAGCGGACGGGGTCATCAGCTTCACGAACTCGCCCGCCAAGCACGGCAAGCTCGTGGTGCGGACCGACAGCGAGCGGCCGCGGGTGCGCATGCCGTCGGACAGCTCGCCCGCGCGCTACGGGCGCTACGACGATCACATTCGCGAGGCGGCCGCGCTCTATCAAATCCCGGAGGATTTGATCCGCGCCGTGATTCAGGTGGAGAGCGACTTCGACCCGCGCGCCGTTTCACCCGCGAACGCCCGGGGCCTCATGCAGCTCATGCCGGAAACCGCGGAGCGCATGCTCGTGACGGACATCTTCGATCCACGCCAGAACATCTTCGGCGGGGTGCGCTACTTGCGCGTGCTCGCGAACCTGTTCAACGGCGACATCGAGCTCACCATCGCCGGCTACAACGCGGGCGAGGCCGCGGTGATGCGCTACGGCGGCATCCCGCCCTTCCCCGAAACGCAAGACTACGTGAAGCGCGTGCTCGCGCAGTATCGCGTGAACCGCGCGGCGCACTGACCTCGGCGCGCCGCGCGTCCGGGCGACGACGCCGCGCTCAGTACGGCTTGTCGCCCGGCTGCATGACGAAGCCGGAAGGCGGCAGCTTCACCCCGTTCACGCTCGTCCCGCCGTTCAGGATGGCCGGGGCGAACGCGAGCATGCGTTGCGGAAAACCGAGCGCCGGCTGCGTCAGCTCGTCGAGGCGCGACGATTCCGCCGTCGTGAGCGTGAGCTCGAGTGATTTCAGATTGTCCTCGAGCTGGTTCGGCCGCCGCGCGCCGATGATGGTCGAGCTCACGCCCGGCCGCGCCCGGAGCCACGCGAGCGCGACGCGCGCGACGGTGCTGTCGTGCGCCTTGGCGATCACGTCGAGCTCGTCGATGAGCTTGTAGGTGGTCTCGTTCAGCGCTCCCGCGACGAAGGCGGCGCGATCGGCCTTTTGCTGATCGGCGTTCGCGCGCGTGTACTTGCCCGACAGAACGCCGCTCTTCAACGGCGACCAGGGCGTGATGCCGAGCCCGAGCTCGCGCGCCATGGGTACGAGCTCTTGCTCGACCGTGCGCTCGAGCAGCGAATACTCGATCTGCAGCCCGACGAACGGCGTGAAGGCGCGAAACTCCGAGAGCAGGTTCGCCTGCGCGATCTTCCACGCGGGCGTGTCCGAGACGCCGACGTAACGAACCTTGCCCGAGCGGACGAGGTCGTGCAGCGTCGCCATCGTCTCCTCGATCGGCGTGTTCGCGTCCCAGATGTGCAGCCAGTAAAGGTCGATGTAGTCGGTTTGGAGCCGCCGGAGCGAGTTCTCACAGGCGGCGATCACGGCTTTTCTGCCGGAACCGCCGCCGTTCGGATCGCCGGGGTAGAGGTTGCCGCTGAACTTCGTGGCGATGACGAGCCGATCGCGCTTGGCCGCGTCGCGGCCGATGTGGTCGCCGACGATCTTCTCGGAGTGGCTCTTCGTGTAGAAGTTCGCCGTGTCGATGAAGTTGCCGCCGAGCTCGATGTAGCGATCCATGATGCGCTCGGACTCCTCGACCGAGGAACCCCAGCCGAGGTCTTCACCGAACGTCATCGCGCCGAGGCAGAGGGGGCTGACGCGCAGACCGGAACGCCCGAGCGTCACGTAATGATCGAGAGCCATGGGTTCCTCCGTGGGCTCAAGTCATAGGGTCGCGCGCGTGCCTCGCAAGCCCCGGCGCGTCGCGCCTCGCGGGGCAAACCGAGACACTCTGCAACGTGCCCCGCTCAACGCGGCGTGCGCTTCGACGGCGCCTTCTTCTCGTCCTTGTAGTGCGTCAGCGCGCTCTCGAGCTCGGCCTTGACGCGCTCGATGAGCTCCGGCGGCTCGACCACGCGGGCGCGGCCGCCCCACTCGAGCACCCAACTCACGACGGGCAGCAGGTTGCCGACCGTCATGCTGAGCCGCAGGCCGCCGCCGGCGATACTCTGGAGCTTCTGCGACGCGTGGACGGTGCGCATCCGCACGTAGTCGGCCGCGTACGCGTCGAACTCGATCACGACTTTGTGCGGCGTCGCGTCCCGCCAAATCCCGAACTCGCCCTGGAAGTACGTGTCCACCGCGAAATCGGCCGGCAGCTCGAAGCGCTCGGTGACGGCGCACTGCGTGTCGCGCATGCGATCGAGCACGAACGTGCGAATTTCCTCGCGCCCGACGTGGTAGCCGACGCAGTAGATCGAGTCGCGATGGAGCACGAGCGCGTACGGGTGAAGCGTGATGCGCTCCTCTTCGGCCCGCGTCGCGCTGCGATAGAGCAGCGACAGCGGCCGCAGATCGGACACGGCCTGGAACAAGTCGTCGAGCTCTTCCGTCTTTTGAGCGTAGTTTTTGGGGGCGTGCGGCAGATACAAGAAGCGTTGTTCGAGCCGCGCGTCCGCGAGCCCGGCGTTCGGCCCGCGACCGGGGCGCTGCGCGAACGCGAGCAGCTTGTTGGTCGCCAGATCGATCTCCTCGAACAGGGTGGAGCCGCGCATCGGCTCGAACACGCGCCGCGCCGCGAGGAGCGCGTACGCCTGCGTGCGCCTGAGCTCGAGCTTGCGCGGGATTTCACTCGAACGAATGCGCCAGAGCAGCTGCCCGCCCGCCTTCACCGGCACGCTCTCGAGCTCGAAGTCCCGCTCGATTTCGACCATGTACCGGCGCATCGTGCGCACCGTCACGTTGAGCGCGTCCGCGAGCTCGTAGAGGGAGAGCCCCTTCGGGTGACGGCTCAAAATCTCGCGCAGGCGATCGACGCGGCGGTGCTGCGTGAATCTTCCGGGGGGGCGTCCGCGCGACGTGCGTTCCACGACTGATCCGTGCGAGGCTAGTCTAGTGCACCGCCTACGAGATAGGCGCAACCATCTACCGGCGGGGCGAAGCGCCCGGCGATGACGAACCCCGTCGAGCTCATCCTCAAGAAACGCGACGGCGGCCGCCTCTCGAAAGGGGAGCTCGAGGAGCTCGTCCAAGGTTACCTCGCGGGAAGAGTCGCCGAGTACCAGATGAGCGCGTGGCTCATGGCCGCGCTCCTCCGCGGCCTCGACGACGGCGAGACGGTGGCGCTCACGCAAGCCATGCTGAAATCCGGGCGCACGCTCGCGCTCCGAAGCGTCCGCGCGCCGAAGATCGACAAGCATTCGACGGGCGGCGTCGGCGACAAAGTGAGCCTCTGTCTCGCGCCGCTCGTCGCCGCGTGCGACGTCGCCGTGCCGATGATCGCCGGGCGCGGGCTCGGTCACACCGGCGGCACGCTCGACAAGCTCGAGGCGATTCCCGGCTACCGGGTGCGGCTCGACGCGGCGAGCTTCGAGCGCGTGCTCCGGACGGCGGGTGCCTCCATCATCGGTCAGTCGAAGGACATCGCGCCCGCCGATCGGCGCCTTTACGCGTTGCGCGACGTGACCGGCACGGTCGAGTCGGTGCCGCTCATCGTCGCGAGCATTCTCTCGAAAAAACTCGCGACCGGCAGCGACGGCCTCGTGCTCGACGTGAAAGCGGGGCGCGGCGCTTTCATGGGGACGCCCGCACGCGCCCGCGAGCTCGCGCGAGCGCTCGTGCGGACGGCGCGGAACGCCGGCCTCGAGACCACGGCGCTCGTGACGGACATGAGCGCGCCGCTCGGCCGCACCATCGGCAACGCGCTCGAGACGCGCGAGGCGATCGACGTACTGCGCGGCGAGGGACCGAGCGACACGCGCGAGCTCACGCTCGTGCTCGGCGCGGAAATGCTGGTGCTCGCCGGGCGCGTCCGCTCGCGCGCGGCGGGGCGCGCACTTCTCGAGCGAGCGCTGGCGAGCGGCGCCGGGCTCGAGCGCTTCGCGCGCATGGTGCGCGGGCACGGCGGCGACGCCCGCGTCGTCGAAAAAACCGAGCTTTTACCGCGGGCGCGGGTGCGCGTTCCGTTGCCCGCGCCCCGGAGCGGGATCCTCGCGGGCATCGACGCGTGGGAGCTCGGCTGGGTGTCGGTCGCGCTCGGCGCCGGGCGCATGCGCGCCGAAGACACGGTCGATCCGGGCGCCGGCATCGAGCTCTGCCATGCCGTGGGCGAGCGGGTGACGCGTGGAGAGCCGCTCGCGTTCCTCTGCGCTTCGAAGCGCTCGCTCGTGGAACACGAGCTCGCGCGGGCGGCGGCGGCATTTCGGATCGGGAGCCGCGCGACGCACCCGCGGCTCGTGCTCGAGCGAATCAACGGCTGAGCAAACTCAGAAGCCGTTGCACGCGACGACCACGTCCGTGATCGGCAGCGGCTCGTCCGACTCGATGCCCGGACCGTAATACGGCATCCGCGCGCCGTACACGCGGTGCGGCTCCGAGCTCTCGATGGTGCGGTGGTTATAGCCGGGCAGGTCGCTCTCCGGGATCCAGTTATCGTATCGCGCGAGGGTGCGGTAGTCGCCCCCACACGCCCGGCGCGCCTGCGTCCAGCAGTCGCCGACGTTCGCGCATTCGATCTGATAGGTCGGGTGCCCGCTCGTGCGCGCGAGCCGCGCGCTCGTCGAGGCGCAACCGAGCGGAACGAGGCCGAGGACGAAAGCTCCCGCGACGAACGACCGGCGCCTGCGCGACACGTTGCTGGAATTTAGCACGCCGCTCGCGGCCGCGCGCTCGGCGCACCCGTTCAGTGCACGCGCTGGCCGGGCTTCGCGCCCGAATCCGGGCTGAGGACGAAGATGTCCTTTTCGCCGGGCCCCGCGGCGATGACCATGCCCTCGCTCACGCCGAACTTCATCTTGCGCGGCGCGAGGTTCGCGACGACGACGACGAGCCGCCCGGCGAGCGACTCGGGCGCGTAGGCGCTCTTGATGCCGGCGAAGACGGTGCGCTCGTGGCCGCCGCCGAGGCTCAGCGTGAGCTTCACGAGCTTCTTCGCTTCCGGCACCGCCTCGGCGCGCACGACGCGCGCGACGCGCAGATCGATCTTCGAAAAATCGTCGATGCTGCACTCGGGGGCGAGCGGCTCGGCCGCGAGCGCGGCGCCGTCGTCGGCCGCGGCGTCGCTCAACGTGTCACGCACGCCCGCGGCGGCGTCCGCCACCTCGGCGCTCTGCGTCACCTTGACGTTCACGTTGCCGGCCGGCGCGGCGCCGGTCGCACCCCCTCCCCCTTCCGGCGGGGCGTGCGCCGCGACCATGGCCGCGACCTTTTTCGGATCGACGCGCGCGACGAGGTGGGAAAACTTGGCGACCTTCGTGCCGGTCGCGGGCGTCTTCGCTTCGTCCCAGGCCGTGAGGGGCGCGCCGAGCAGCGTCGCGCTCGCGTCGCGCAGCCGCGGCAGGACGGGCGCGAGGTAGAGCGCGAGCTGGCGGTAGAGATTCAGGATCACGCTGCACACGTCGCGAAGCTCGCCCGCGCGCTCGGGCGCCTTCGCGAGCTTCCACGGCTCCTTGCGATCGACGTATTCGTTCGCGCGATCGGCGAGCTGCATGATCGTGCGCATGGCGCGCGCGTAGTCGCACGCCTCGTAGGCCTTCGCGATCTCGTCGCCCGCGGCCGCGGCCTCGGCGAAGAGCCCGCCGTCGTCCGGGTAGCGCTCGGAGAGCCCGCTCGCTTCGACGAAGCGCGCGCTCCGGCTCGCGAGGTTCACCACCTTGCCGACGAGATCCGCGTTCACGCGCGCGGTGAACTCCTCGAGGTTCATGTCGAGATCCTCGATGCCGCTCCCGAGTTTGCTCGCGAGGTAGTAGCGGAGATAGCCGGGGTCCAGGTGCTCGAGGTACTTCGAGGCGAGCAGGAACGTGCCGCGCGATTTGGACATTTTCTCGCCGTTCACGGTCAAAAAGCCGTGGACGTGGACGCGCGCGGGGAGCGGAAAGCCGGAGGCCTCGAGCATCGCGGGCCAAAACAGCGTGTGGAAGTAGACGATGTCCTTGCCGATGAAGTGGACGATCTCGGCGCCGGGCTTGCGCCAATACGAGTCGAACGACGCGCCGGTCTCGTCGCACCACTCGGCGGTCGCGGCCATGTAGCCGATGGGCGCGTCGAACCACACGTAGAAGTAGTGACCGGGAGCGTCCGGGATTTCGAAGCCGAAGTACGGCGCGGGCCGCGAGACGTCCCAATCGCGCAGCGGCTCGCCGAGGAAATGCCCCTTCACGTAGTTGGCGATTTCGGGCTGCAGCCGCCCGCTCTCCTGCGTGAAGCTCGTCAAGAAGGCGTGCAGGCGCTCGATCTGCACGAAGTACTGCGGCGAGCTCTTCGAGACGGGGCGCGCGCCGCTCAGCGTGCTCACCGGATCTTTGAGCTCGCTCGCCGCGTAGGTGCTGCCGCAGCTCTCGCAGTTGTCGCCGTACTGGCCCGGCGTGCCGCAGCGCGGGCAGGTGCCCTTCACGAAGCGATCGGCGAGAAACACGCCCGCTTCCGGATCGAACAGGCGCGACACTTCGCGCTCGACGACGTAGCCGCCGGCGCGGAGCGCCCCCCAGATTTCGTTGCAGAGCGCGCGATTGAAGGGCGAGTGCGTGCTGCCGTAGTGGTCGAAGCGCACGTCGAAGCCGGCGAAGTCGGCCTGGTGCGCGAGGCTCGTCGCAAGGATGAGCTCTTCTTCGCTGCGGCCCTCCTGGCGCGCGCGCATCATGGTGGCGGTGCCGTGCGTGTCGTCGGCGCAGACGTAGAGCACTTCGTTCCCGCGCAGGCGCTGGAAGCGCACCCAAACGTCGGTCTGGATGTGCTCGAGCATGTGCCCGAGGTGGATGGGACCGTTCGCGTAAGGCAGCGCACTCGTCACGAGAAGGCGACGGCTCATGGGCCGCCGAGCCTACCATCGATCTTTCTTTACGAAGCCCGGAAGCTCCGCCCGCACGCGGCTCGAGTTCGGCTCGACTTCGCGGCCACGCGAGCGTAGGTGACCGGCAGCATGCGACTTTTGGACGGCAAATCCGCGGTGATCACCGGCGCGGGCCACGGCATCGGACGCGCGACCGCGCTCCTCTTCGCCCGCGAGGGCGCGCGCGTGGTGGTGAACGACGTGGGCGGGAGCCGCGCGGGTGACGGCGGCGAGCACGCCGCGGCGGACGCGGTCGTCGCGGAGATCCGCGCCGCGGGCGGCGAAGCGGTCGCGAGCTACGACAGCGTGACGACGCCCGAGGGCGCGCGCGCCATCGTCGCGACGGCGGTGAACGCGTTCGGAAGAATCGACGCGCTCGTGAACAACGCGGGCATCCTGCGTGACAAGACGCTGCTCAAGCTCGAGCTCGCGAATTGGAACGCGGTGCTCGACGTGCACCTCACGGGCACGTTCTTGTGCATGCAGGCCGCGGCCGAGCGCATGAAGGAGCAGGGCGGCGGGCGCATCGTGAACACGACGAGCGTGTCCGGGTTACTCGGCAACTTCGGGCAGGCAAACTACGCGGCCGCCAAGGCCGGGATTTATGGCCTCACCCGCACGGGCTCGATCGAGCTCCAGCGCTACGGCATCAGCGTGAATGCGGTGGCGCCCATCGCGAAGACGCGGATGACCGAGGATCTGCCCATGTTCGCCAAAATCGCGGACACGCTGTCGCCCGAGCACGTCGCGCCTGCACATTTAT
>DATJXW010000063.1:0-14881 GCA_035499895.1 Polyangiaceae bacterium
TCGATTCCGTAGCCGTGATCGGTCGCGGGCATCGTGAACTCCACGCCTTGCGCGCGGAGCCGCTCGTACGTCGCGACGCAATCGTCGCTGCGGAGCGCCATGACGACGCCGGTCGCGCCCTTCTTCACGAGCTCGCGGATCTGCTCCGCGCTCTTTTCGTCGACCATGGGAGGGCCGGGCACGTCGAGTTGGATCTCGACGCCTTGCGTGCCGGCGACGCCCACGGTGAGCCAGCGATAGCCGCCCTGGGAAAAGTCGGACTTCACTTCGAGTCCGAGTTTGCCGACGTAAAAGTCGAGCGCCTTCTGGTGATCGAAGACCCAGATGTGCGCGCTGGTGATCGCCGTGAAGTTGTCCATGCGCCAGCGTTTACCCCCGCTCGGCGCGGACGTCACTGACCGGTGACGTGACAGCGCTTGTCGAAGGCGTCGAACGATTCGTCCGGGCGCGGCTCTTCGCAATCGGCGCCGGACGGCGCGGCGGACGCGGACGGCGCGGGACCGGCGGACGGCGCGGCCGAGCCGGACGGCGCGGTGCTCGGCGTGCCGGTGATGGTGCAACGTTTGTCGAAGTCGGCGAAGGATTCGCCGTCGCGCGGTTCTTCGCAGTCGCCCGGGGCGGCGCTCGAGGACGGCGCGGGAGCGACGGCCGAGGCGGAGGGCGCCGCGGTGACGGGCGGCGGCGCGGAGGCGCGGGCGCTCGCGGTTTTCGGCGCCTCCGCCGCTTCCGCGACGGTGAGGCCCGGCACGTAGGTGGTGACGAGGAGCGCCACCACGAACACACCGATGAACGGCATCACCACGCGATAGAGATCCGGCACGGGCCGGTTGAAACGGAACCCCGCGATGAAGAGGTTCAATCCCATCGGCGGCATCAAGTACCCGATCTCGAGATTGAGCAGGAACACGATCCCGAGGTGGTACGGGTTGATGTTGAAGTGCATCGCGATGCCCATGATGAGCGGCACGATCACGACGATGGCCGAGAAGATGTCCATCAACATCCCGACCACGAGCAGGAACACGTTGAGGGCGAGCAGGAACGACACGGGCGAGTCGATGAGCCCGCCGGCGCTCTTGCCCGCCTCGGCGAGCGCGTCCACCGCTTCACGACAGCTCGACATCGTGTCGGCGTGCGAAGCGAGGTACGCCTGCGCGGGCGGTCCGCACGTGAGCGCTTCGAACAGCCGATCGGCCGTCTGCGCTTGCACGAAGTAGAACGTGAGCACCGTCGCCGCGCAGAGCTTCACGAAGATGGCGCCGACGAGCACCATCGAATCCGGCACGATGCGCGGCAAATCGCGCGTGAGCGACAGGTCCTTGTAGACGAACACCTCGATCACGAAGACGTAAAACGCCGTGAACGCGGCGGCCGTCACGGGACTGAAGACGCCCGTCGCGAGCCCGCCCAACAAAAATACCGGCAGGACGAGCTCCCACTTCGCTTCCCACAGCGCGGCGCGCGCTTCCTTGCCGTCGAACTTCGAGCGCGGCACTTTCGAAATTACGCCGACTATGACGGCGTAGACGATCAAGAGCCCGATGAGGAGCGCGCCCGGCCGGAGCCCCGCGAGCAAGAACTTGTCGAGGGCGAGCCGCTCGTGACCGGGCGGCACTTCCTGCAAACCGGCCACGATGCCGTAGACGATGAGCGGCAGGCACGGCGGGAAGGTGATGCCGAGCGCGCCGCCCGTCGTCACGAGGCCGAGCGAGAATTTCTCGGGGTAACGATCCTTGAGCAGCGCGGGCAAGAGCAAGCCGCCGATGGCGACGATGGTGATGCCGCTCGCGCCGCTGAAGATGGTGAAGAAGGCGGAAGTGAGGATGCAGACGACGCCGAGGCCGCCCGGCACGAACCCGAGCAGCGCGCGCGCGATGCGCACGAGACGCTGCGGCGTTTTCGCTTCGCTCATCAGGTAGCCGGCGAGCGTGAAGACGGGAATCGTGGGCAGGACGCTCATGCGCGCGAAGTGCTGCCCGAGCACGTCTTCGACGGCGTTCGGCAACGCCATGACGCGCACCGTGTCCGAGCCGTGCGCCCACAAGAACAGCGCGAGCCCGCCGAGGAAGCTGAAGAGCGGCGCGCCCATCAGCGCCATCAGCGCGCAGAAGGCGACGCCCCACGCGATCGGGATCGACGGGACGTGTTCGGCGCCGAACGCGAGCAGCGCGAGCACCGCCGCCACGGCGACGAAGGCGGTGCCCATTTGCCCGACGGTCGCGCCCTCGGCGTAGCGCGCCGCGTGCGGCACGGTCGGCGCCCACGACCCCGTGCGGCGTTTGCGCAAGAGGAGCGGCCCGGCGATGATCGCCGCCGTCGCGAGCACGGCGGCCGTGAGCGGGCCGAGCACCGTCGTACCGACGGCGAGGGGCAAGAGCAGCACGAGGAACGCGAGCGCAATCACGACTTCCGTGGCGGTCGCCTGCGACACGGGCGCGACGCGCTCGGTTTCGGGATCAGCGGGATTCGGCGCGGGCTCGGATTGCGGGCCGCCCTGGAGCGCCGCGACCCACTCGTGAAAGGCGTGGAGCAAGAGGCGCGCCGCGATCAGCGAGAACGCGGCGGGGATCACGAATTGAAATTCGTAGCTGCGATCGAGGTCCGAGCTCTCCCCGATGCCGCGCTCGGCGATCAAGCGCACTTGCTCGTGCGTGTTCGCGACCTGCTCGAGCAGGGTCAGGTAGAGTCCGCGCGCGAGCGTGAACGCGACGACGGCGCCGAACGTCGCGGCGATGGCGACGACGACCCGGCGCGTGCGATCGGGCAAGAGGCGGCCCACCGCGTCGATGGCGAGATGGCGGCGCTCGCGCGTGGCGTAGCTCGCGCCGAGCAGCGCGGCCCAGATGCAGCCGTGCATGAGCACGTCGGGCGCCGCCTGGAGCCAGCCGATTTGCAGGTGAAGCAGCGCCGCGAGCGAATCGGCGAACGCGACGAGCACCATCACGGCGACGACGACGAGGCTCAAGCTCGCTTCGGCGAGCAAGATGCCGCGATCGAGCACGTCGAGCGGGCGAAAGAAGGGTGCTGGTCTCGCGGTGGGGGCAGCGCCGGCCATCGCGCGAGAGAGTACTTCGATCGCTTACGAAACGACTACTAGTTCGGTCGGATTAGTTGGAGCTCGGTCGCGTCACTTGCCGAAGGCGGCGACGCGATCGACGAGCGCCTGGTCCGCGATCTGACCGGTGAGCTGCTTGCGCACTTCGGCGCCGACCTTGAGCCAATCGGCTTTGTCGGACTCGCTCGGCGTGAGCATCTTGATGTTGTGGTCCTTGAGCGTCGCGATCGCCTTGTCCTCGTCGGCGCGCAGGTTCTTGCGCGCGAGCGCGTGAAACTGAGCGGCCGTCTCGGTCATGATCGTCTTCTGCTCGGGCGTGAGCGAATCCCACTGCTTTTCGCCCATCACGGTGCCGCCGATGACGACCGTGAGCGGCAGGTCGAGCATGTTCGAGACGCGCGTGTTCCACTGGAGCGCGAGCGCCGAGACGGGCGTCGCCATCAGCGTATCGATGCGGTTCGTCTGCAGGGCGCCGAGCACCTCGGGCAACTGGAGCGGCACCGGGTTCGCTTTCACGACCTTGTAAAAGGCGGGCAGCACGAGATCGTCGCGCCACACCCAGGGTTTACGCGACGGGAGATCCGACGGCTTGGTCACGGGCTGCGTCGAGAAGACGTACGACCACCCCACGTCCGCCCACCCGAGCATCTGGAAGCCGGCTTCCGCGAACTTCGGGTTCATCTCGGGCGTGAGCGCGGCGCGCGCCGCGTCGAGCTGAGCGTAGGTCTTCAAGATGCCCGGCATCCCGAACACGAGGGCGGGGCGGTAGATCTGAGCGAGGCCGACCGCCGTCACCGCGGCGCCGTCGAGACGGCCGCTGCGGATCTTCTTGATCACTTCGGCTTCGTCACCCTGCACGCCGCCCGGGTAGAAGCGAAGTTCGAGCGTCTTGTTCGAGCGGCGCCGCACCTCGCGATTCCACGCGTCGAACACCTTCATCCACGTCGAGCCGGGCGGCGCGAGCGTCGCGATGGAGATCGTCTTCACGGCGGGCTTGTCGTCCGCGATGCCGAGCGCCGAATGACCGAGCAGCGCGAGGAGCAGAGCGATCGGCCAGAAGGGGTGCGTTTTCTTGATCATCCGATTGTGCTCTCCCGTCGAAGGAGCGGTAGCGCGGGCCTGACTGCGGATCGACGGACGACTCTGGAGGTTTCTTCTAACGAACGGGCGGGATTCAGTGGGCGGTCGCGGGGGCCGCAGGAGCCGGCGCGGCCGCGGGGGCCGGCGGTTCTTCGGGCGCGAACAGTTGGTCCGTCTGGGCGAGATAGCGCTCCGCGCGACGCTTGGCGAGCTGGTTCACGAGAACCTGGTCCGGATCGATGTTGACCGGCGCCGCGAGCGTCGTGTTGAGGAGCTTCTGGTAGAGCGCCCGGTCCTGCAGCGCGACGGCGACGATTTGCGCCTCGAGCACGAGGTACATGAGGTTTTTGCCGTGAGTTGCCGCGATGGAGGCCTCGAACTCCTTCTTCGCCTCCTCGGGCTTGCCGCCGAGCTGGGCGGGGACGGTACCGAGCAGCCCGCCCCGGAGCGCGTGCGGCGCGTAGCCGTAATAGGTCGGATCGAGGGCGAGCACGCGGTCCGCGAGGGCGCTCGCGTACGGTAAATCGGCGATCGCGTTCACGTCGTCGCGATTCACCCCGATGTAGCGGCCCCAGCAGTACGCACCCCAAAACAGCGTGGGCACGACCTTTTCGGCATCGTCGAACTTCTTCAGGTAGTCCGTCCACGCGGCGATGCCCTGCTTCACGTGGCCCTGCGCGCCGCCGTCCGCGTCTTCCCACAACGTCAGGTTGCCGAGCGCGAGATCGCGGCAGCGCCCGTACGCGAGCGCGGCGCGCTTGCGGAAATGCTCGCCCCCTTTGTCGTCGTCGTTCGCGAGCGCGGCTTCCATGTGGTCCTCCATGAAGCCGAAGCCGTACGAACCGAGCGCGCGCGCCACCATCAAGCGGAGCTCGGTGTCCTTCGGGCGAATTTCGAGCAACCCGTCCATCGTGGCAATCGACGCCGGGATCGCTTCCTCGGCCAGATCCGGGTCTTCGTAGCGTTCGATGGCCGGCCAGGCCTGGCCGATGATGCTCACCGTGGACGCCGCGGCGAGCTGGGTCGTACTGCAGCCGCTCACCGCGACGCCGAGGGCCGAGACGACGAGCGCAAGCTTCGCGCGAGAGGCGACCATGGGGTCCTCCCCTAGCCCTCGCGAGCTTTGGCTGTCAACGCACAAACCACCGACAAACGGGCGAGAAATCCCACACTCGTCGCGGGCATCGGCGCCCGCTCGACGCGCGAGCGTGCATTTTTCCGCCGTGCACGTTCCGGCCGACGCCCGCCACGAACGATAGTACTATCTTGGGTGCCGCGGCGATTTCCCCACGCTCAGGCACTCCTAGGAAGCTGTGTCCGATCCGGATGGTTTCGAAACGAGGCGGCGGCTGCGCTTCGAGCTCCTTCGCGAGGTGAACCGCGGCGGAATGGGCCTCATCGAGTCGGCGCTCGACCCGTTTTTGGGGCGACGCGTCGCGATCAAGACGCTGCGCGAAGAGCTCCTCCAGGACGAACGCATCGCGATCAAGTTCGAGGAGGAGGCGCAGATCACCGGGCAGCTCGAGCACCCGAACATCGTGCCCATCTACGACGTGGGCGAGGACGGCCACGAGCCGTTCATCGTCATGAAGCTGATCCGTGGCCGTACGCTCGGCGACCTTTTGCGGACTCCCGCGAGCGCGCCACAGGATCCAATCGGGCTTCAACGTTTCGTTGCGATTGTCTTGAAGCTGTGTGACGCGCTCGAGTACGCGCACAGCCGCGGCGTCTACCACTGCGATCTCAAGCCCGACAACGTGATGGTCGGAGATTTCGGGCAAGTCTATTTGATGGATTGGGGCGTCGCGCTCCTCGAGTCGAAAAAGCACGGGCTCACTCCCGATTCGGGCCCGGCTCGGCGCTTCTCGATCGAGCACCTGATCGCGAGCGATCATGACTCGCTGATTCGCGTGACGGGCCCCGACGACGGCGGCGATCCGGTGCGCGGCACGCCGGCGTACATGGCGGCCGAGCAACTCTGGGGTCGCACCGAAGAAATCGACGCACGCACCGACGTGTTCGGAGTCGGCGCGATTCTCTGCGAAATCCTGACGGGGCGCCCGCCGAACGAGTGGGATTCGCTGCCGAACATCGCCGCGCGGCGCGAACCCATCGAGCTTCCGGACGGAACCGGCGCGTGGACCCGCTTGCCGCCGGAGCTCCGTCGCATCACGCGGAAGGCGCTGCATCCGCTGCGCGATCAGCGCTACGCGGACATCGCGACGCTGCGCGCCGACCTCGAACAGTACATGCACGGCGGCGGCTGGTTCGAGACCCGCTCCTACGCGGCGGGCGAAACCATCGTGAAGGAAGGCGACGCCGGCGACACCGCTTACATCATCGAAGAAGGGCACTGCCAGGTCTTCAAGACGATGCACGGCCGGCGCGAGCTCGTGCGAACGCTCGGTCCCGGCGACGTGTTCGGAGAGATCTCGGTGTTCGCCGGTGGTCCGCGCACCGCGACGATCCAAGCGGCCGACGCGGTCAAAGTGAAAATCATCGGCGGTGACTCGCTCAATCACGAGCTCGACCAGAATCCGTGGCTCGGCGCCTTCGTGCGTTCGCTTGCGAAGCTCTTCCGTGAAACGGACGCGCGCCTTTCGGACCCGCCGGCGCCCGCCCGCTGAATTTCGGCGAAAAGCCCGATGAAAGAACCATTGCGGGCGGGTGGGCCCGGAACTAGCGTGCGAGTCCAAGAAAAACTTGGACCCGCCGAAGGTTGCCATCGTAGGCGGGGGGTGTGCCGCGTTGAGCGCGGCGTTCGAGCTCACGCGTCCCGATCGTGAGGACGGCGCCAAGTTCGACGTCACCGTGTATCAGCTCGGCTGGCGCCTCGGGGGCAAGGGCGCCTCGGGTCGCACCGGCAACCCGTGGAACCGCACCGAGGAGCACGGCCTCCACGTGTGGATGGGATTTTACGAGAACGCGTTCCGACTCGTGCGCGACGCTTATGCCGAGCTCGAGGCCCACTACGCCGATCATCCGGAGGCGCGGCAGTCGCGCTACGGCGACTGGCAGGAAGCGTTCGTCGCCGATCCGTGGATTGGGATCGCGGACGAATCACGGGGATTTTGGCGCGCCTGGACGGCGAACTTCCCGGCGAACGAAGGGCTGCCGGGCGATCCGCTCGAGCCGGGGACGAATCCGTTCACGCTCTCCGGGTACGTCGCGCGCACCATCGACCTCTTGCGCACGCTCGTGCGGAGCACGTTCACCACGACGCCCGCGGAGAAGCGCGAAGCGGCCGCACGCGAGCTCGAGTTTTCGGAGGTCTCGGCGCGCGCCGTCGTCGACAAAATCACGAGCCTCTTGCGCACGGGCGTGCTCACGGGCGCCAGCGCCCTGTACGAGGCGATGGCCGTGCTGCGGGTCGCTCTGTCCGGCGCGGCGTCGCTGCCGGAAAACGACTTTCGCGTGCTCAAGTTCGCCGAGGCCGTCGCCGACAACGTGAAGCGCGAGACGGCCAACGTGCTCCGTATCGACGACGAGCTCCGGCCGAAGCTCGAGCTCATCGATCTGGTCGTCACCATCGTCGTCGGCATCGTGCGCGACGAGCTCCTCACCGATCCGCGCGGACTCGACGCCATCAACGACGAGGATTGCCGCGCCTGGCTGCGGCGCCACGGCGCCTCCGAGCGCGCGCTCCGCTCACCGTTCGTGCGCGCGCTCTACAACATGGCCTTCGTCGACTCGCGCATCTTCGACGAGGAGCCGAACGACGACGCACGCAAGAGCCCGGCGGACGAACCGGGGCTCGCGGCGGGGCAAGCGCTGCGCGGCGCGCTCCGCATGTTCTTCACGTATCGGGGCTCGCTGTTTTGGAAGATGCGCGCCGGCATGGGCGACACCGTCTTCTCGCCGCTCTACGAGGTGCTCAAGCTGCGGGGCGTGCGCTTCGAGTTCTTTCACCGCCTGGTCGACGTGAAGCTCGGAGGCGCCGACGGCGCGCGTTTCGTCCAGGCGCTCGAGTTCGACGTGCAAGCGCGCGTCGAACCGGGACGTCACCTCGGCCGCGGCGGCGAGCTCGCGGCGGCGCTCGGCCCGGGCGAATACTATCCGCTCGACGCGGACGGCTGCTGGCCCGCGGCGCCCGACACGACGCAGCTCACGAGCGAGCGCGAAGGCAACGAGTACCTCGAGCTCCAGCGGCGTGACCCGGCGCGCCCCGAGCCCGCAAGCGAACGCCGACTCGAGGTCGGTCGCGATTTCGATTTCGTGGTGCTCGGCCTGAGCGTCGGCGCCGTCGAGTACGCGTGCAAGGAGCTCGTCGCCAAGGACGCGCGCTGGAGCGCCATGGTCGCGAACGTGAAGACGACTCCGACCCAAGCGCTCCAGCTCTGGCTGAACGAGGGCCTCGAGCATTTGACGGAGACGCCGACGCCGATCACCGTCGCCGGCCTGCGCGGCGCGTTCGACACCTGGTCGGACATGACGCACGTCATCGCGGAGGAGCGCGCGGCTCCGCCGCCGGCCGGGCTCGCGTACTTCTGCGGCGTGCTCACCGAGGAACCGAGCAAGCTCCCGGCCGGGGTCGCGCCGGGCGCGGAACCGTGGCCGGACCAAATCGCGAGCTTGCGCACGGCCGCCTGCGAACGCGCGGTTCACTACCTCGATCACGTGCTCCCGGCGCTCTGGCCCGCCGCGCGCGATCAAGAGACGCGCGGCTTCCGCTGGGCGCTCCTCGCGACCCCGGGCTCGCCGAATCCGGTCCACGGCGCGAAGCGGCGCGTCACGCACGCCGAAAAACTCGCGATCCTCGAGCACCAATACGTCGCCGTGAACGTGAAGGCCTCCGACCGTTACGTCCTCGCGCGGCCCGGCACGCTCGAGTACCGCATCTCTCCGCTCGACGAGACCTACGACAACCTGACCATCGCGGGCGACTGGACCGACTGCGGCTTCAACGAAGGTTGCGTCGAAGCCGCGGTCATGTCCGGCATGCTCGCCTCGCACGCCTTGAGCTCGCTGCCCGCGCTCGAGGACATCGTCGGCTACGATCACCCCTGAACGCGCGAGAACGCCCATGACCGACCCCGAACGCACGAAGAGACCCCCCTTGCGTCGCTCGGGGCCGCTGCGTACCCCGGCGACCGTTTATCGCCGCTCGGATCCGGAGGCGCGCCGCCCGCCGCCGCGAACCGGCGGCCCGATCGCGTCGAGCGAGGACGTCGTCATTCAGGCCGTCAAGCTCGGCTACAAGATCGCCGACGAGCAGATCGCGAAGGGGCAGGAATTCGCGCGCAAGCTGCGCGGCGCCTCGTCGCGGAGCGACGGCGGCGATTTCGGGGAGCTCGTCGAGCAGGGCGTGCGCCTCGCCAAGCAAATCGGGATTTTGTTGGTCGAGCTCGCCGAGACGACGACGCAACCTCAAGCCGTGCTCCGCAGTCTCGTTCGCCAAGAGAGCTCGCGTGAACCCGACGCGAGCTCCTCCGAACGGCGCGCACGCGCCCCGGCACCGGACGCCGAGCCGTCGCGCGCGCGAGCGAGGTGCGCGGCGACGCACACGGTGCCGATCGAAGTGCTCTCCTCGCGGCCCACCCGCGTCTCGCTCGAGCTCGACGAGCCGCTGCGTGAATGTCCGGACGTGTATCCGCTCTATCTCAAGGGCGACCCGGCGCACGCGCTCCACGACGTGAGCTTCAAGCCGGACGACGGGCGCGGCTTCGTGCTCTCGGTGGTCGTGCGGAGCGAGAACCCCGCCGGTAATTACCGCGGCTACGCGATCGATCCGGTCACTCAACGGCCGCTCGGCACGATACGAGTCGTGGTGAGCGACGCCGCGGCGTCCGCGAGCCGAGCATGAACGCGGGCGCCGTTTTCGGCGATCTTCACGCGCCCGAACGGCTGCCGGACACGCACGCCATCCCGGAGCTCCTCGCGCGCTACGGCAAGCTCACGCGCCGCGCCATGCTCGCGTACCTGCCGGACGGCGATCCCGAGCCGTACCTCTACGGACTCCTCGGCGACTATCCGAAGCGCGGGGGCAAGATGATGCGCGCGAGCCTCTGCCTCGCGAGCGCGCGCGTGTTCGGCGCCGAGCTCGAAGACGCGGTGCGCTCGGCGGTCGCCATCGAGCTTTTGCACAACTCGTTTTTGATCCACGACGACATTCAGGACGAAAGCGACGAGCGGCGCGGGCGACCGACGCTGCACAAGGTGCACGGCATCGGCCTCGCGCTGAACGCGGGCGAATCCTTGAGCCTCCTCAGCGTGCGACCGCTCCGCGACAACGCGGCGCGCCTCGGCACGCGGCTCAGCCTGCGCATCTTCGAAGAAACGGAGCGCATGGCCTGGGAGTCGGCGGAAGGGCAAGCCCTCGAGCTCGGCTGGCGACACGAAAACCGCATGGACATCGACGAGGGCGACTACCTCTTGATGGTCCTCAAGAAGACGTGCTGGCTCGCGACGATTCATCCCTGCCGCGTCGGCGCGCTGATCGGCGGTCGCGACACGCTCGACCTCGACGCGTTCATTCGATTCGGCTTTTTTTTGGGCGCGGCGTTCCAAATCCAGGACGACGTGTTGAACCTGACGGCCGGCGACGCGTACGGCAAGGAGCGGAACGGCGACCTCTTCGAGGGCAAACGCACCTTGATGACGTGTCACTTCCACGCGTCGGCCGCGGACGCGGAGCGCGAGCGGCTCGCGCGCCTGTTCGCGCTGCCGCGCGCCGAGCGGAGCGCGAGCGAGATTGCTTGGCTCCGCGCCGCGCTCGACGAGCTCGGCTCGATCGAGCACGCGCGAGCGGTCGCGCGCGGGCTCGCCGGAGCGGCTTTACGCGAGTTCGAGATCGTGTTCGGCGAGCGGCCGGATTCGGACGACAAGGAGTTCATTCACGGACTCGTGCGCTGGGTCCTCGAGCGGGAGGCGTGACGCGATGAAAGAGCGCTTGTTGATTTACGGCGCGACCGGCTACACCGGACGCCTGCTCGCCGCCGAGGCGGCGAGACGGAGACTTCCGGTCGTGCTCGGGGCGCGGCGGCGCGACCGGCTCGAGAGCTTGGCCGAAGAGCTCGATTTGCCGTGTCGCGTGCTCGGGCTCGAAACCCCGCTCGCGCGCAAGCGTCGCCTCGACGAGGACGCGAAGCGCCCCATCCCCGGGCCGGGCGCGCCCGTGCAACCGGCGGCCCGACCGGCGAAGCAGCCGGGACCGAACGACGCGCTCCACGGCGCGCTCACGGACGTCGCCGTGGTCTTGAACGCGGCGGGGCCGTTCGCGGAGACGGCGATGCCGCTCGCGCGCGCGTGCGTGAAGACGAACACGCACTACGTGGACATCTCGGGCGAGTACGACGTCTTCCGCGAGCTCAACGAGCTTCACGTCCACGCGAAGGAGCGCGGCACCTCGATCGTGCCGGGCGCGGGGCTCACGGTGCTCGCGTCCGATTGCTTGATCCGCGACGCGGTCGCGCGCGCGCGTGAGCGGGGGATGCTCGAACCGCACACGGTGCGCGTCGCGCTCTCGCGCGTGCCGGCCGTATCGCGCGGCAGCGTGCGCACGATGCTCGACGGCGTGCGCGACGGCGTGCGCGTGCTCCGCAACGGAAAAGACGAATTTCATCCGATGGGGACGCTCGTCCGCTCGTTCACGTTCGGCGCGGAGCAAGCGTTCGCGCTCGGCGAAGCGCGCGTCTGCACGGCCATGTCGCTCGCGGACACGCTGACGGCGGGAGCCACCGCGTGTCGCGCGTTCCAGGGTCGCTGGGCGGAGCAGCAGGGCGTGCCCAACGTGGAAGCGTATCTCGAAGCGAGCAGTCTCGAGCGCATGGCGTACGAGCTCGGCGGGGAGTTCGCGCTCGCGCTCCGCAGTCAGCCGCTGAAGCTCGTCGTCGATCGGGTGCTCGCGATGTGGCCGGAGGGGCCGGGCGCCGAGGAACGCGACGAGGCGCGCCAACAGGTCGTGGTCGAGATCGAGGACCGTTACCGGCGCGGCGTCGTCGCGCGCCTCTCGACTCAAAACAGCTACGATTTCACCGTGCAGAAGGCGCTCGAGCTCTGCGAGACTCTCCGCACGACGCACTCGGACGAGCGAGGCGTCGTGAGTCCGGCCTGGGTGTTGCGGAGCGGAATCCTCCACGACGACGAAACGAGCGGCTCGACGGAGACCTGGGGCGACTGGCAACTCGAGTACCGCGGGCTCCCGCGGCGGCGAGAGGCGCAGCCGGGGGCGCGGCCGGCATGAGGTTTCGCGCGGCGCGGGGCCCGGATTCGCGACCGAGCGTCGCGCCGGTGTCGCGCCGTCCGAGTATCGCGCCGCATTCGCCGCGACCGCTTTTATCGCGAGAGTCGGGCAGCGATTTCCAGGCGACGACTCCTTACACGCTGCCCGGAGTGAGCGTCCTCGGCGGCACCTTCGAGAGCGAAGCGAAGGTGCTCGCGGATCTCTGCCAGACGTTGTTCGGGCAAGGCAGCGAGTGGACCCCGGCCTCGACGGAGCTCTTCTTCGATCTCGGTCGCGTCGCGGGGCCACGGCCGTGGTCGTTTCTGTGTTTTCGCATGCTGGTTCGGCGCGGGAGCTCGAGCGACGTGCACGCCGCCGTCACGCACGCCTTCATCGACATCGAGCGCATTCCCGCGCTCACGGTCGGCCGCGAGATCTTCGGGGTTCCGGCGCTCGCGGCCCAATTCGTGTTCGAAGGGCCGGATCGGCTCGAGCCGGGCGCCGAGCTCGGCACGACCGGCAGCGTCTCGATCGAGACGGACGTGCTCACGGCGACGTCGCACGTCGTCGCGAAAATGCCGATCGCGAGCCTGCGCTGGCAGGCGGCCGCCGAGGGTCCACCGAGCGCGCGCGTCGCGTGGCGTGACCTCGCGAAGCAGTGGCTGACGGCCGACGACCCGGCGAGCGGGCCGTTTCCGTTCGTGCAACTCAAACAGATCCGGGACGCGATCGAGCCGGCGGACGCGTGCTTTGAGTCGCTCGTGCTCGGCCACGTTTCGCTCGACGAGAGCGTGCGGCACGGCGGCGCGGCGCTCGAGCTGCGGGTACACGACTACCGGAGCCTCGCCCTCGCCAAGAGCCTCGGCCAGCGACCGGCGTCCGAGAGCGGGGACGGCGCCGCCGACGCGACGGTGCGCGACGGCTACTCCGTCGGACGGTTGAACCTCACCTTCTCGATCCCTGCCCCGCCCGCGCCGGCGCCGTCGCCCGTGAAGCAAAGCCCGCCGTTCCGCTTCAGAAGCGGCGACCCGCAATTCGCCCCCGAATACGATTTTCGCGGCGTGAGCCTCACCGGGTTCATCATACCGGCCGCGCGCTCGGAGCTTCGGAGCTTGATCGACGAGCAGCTGAACGCTCCTTATCGTGATCGCAGCTACGTCTACGAGCCGGTCTCCTCGGACGTCATCGTCGAGTACATCGACTACGGCTCGATGGTGGCGGCACACCCGCCGCCCCACCTCACGATCGACGACAGCGCCGGGCAGCACGAGCTCGTGTTTCGCGTGCTCGTCGGACGCGTCGATCGCGGCTCGCGCATCGCGAAGAAGCCGGCCATGTTCTGTCCCTTCGTCTTCGTGGACAGCACCTGGTCCTTGATCTCGGGTCGCGAGATCATGGGCTACCCGAAGGAGCTCGGGCACTTCGCGCGACGGATGGAGGACGGCGAGCTCGCGGCCTGCCGCGTCAAGTCGCGCGATCGCTCGGGCGCGCTCACCGAGGTGCTCACGATCGACTGCCGGCGCGACCAGACATTTTGGGGCATCGACTTCGAGCACGACGACGAGCCGCAACGCGCGAGCGCGACGCACCCCGCTGCCCGGCCGAAATCGGCCGGTTCACGCGCGCATCCGTGGTGGGGCCTCGATTCGCTCCAAGGTTCGGCCGACCTCGGGACGATCGTCGGCCCCTGGCTGCGCGGGCTCGACTACGGTTTCGGCGCCGTTCTGCTCAAGCGCTTCGGGGACGCGAGCGCGCCGAAGGAGGCTTGCTACGTCGAGATCCTCGAAGGCGACTACATCATCCAAAACGCGGACGTGAACCTGCCGCCCTTCCGCGCGCGGCTCGACTTCGGCGCGAACGATCCCTTCGGCTTGAAGGCGAAGCTCGGCGTGAGCGCGCACGTGCTCGTCCCCGCCGGCAGCTGGTACCGCGCGAGCTGCGACTTTCGCGTGCGCGTGCTCGATCCGCTCGCCTGACGCGGCGCGCGTCCGGGCTCAGCTCGCGACCAGGCGCGCTTCCGCGGCGCGGAGCTCTTCGTGATCCTCCCCGGCGGCGCGGGACCGCGCGAGGAGCTCCCGCAGGCGCGCGAGCTCGGGCGTCCCCGGGCCGGGTCGCGGCTCGCCGAGGCTCGAGAGGGCGCGGAGCTCGAGCTCGGACGCGCCTTGTTCGCGCGCGAGCGTGGCCGCGCGCAGGATCTCCTCGCGCGCCCGCGGATCTTGGCCGGCGCTGCGAGCGGCGTAGAGCTCGCCGCGCAGGCGATGCTGCTCCGAAGCCATGAACGCCTCGCCCGAGCGCTTGGCCTGCGTCGTGGCTTCTTCGAGCGTCGCGAGGGCGCCGTCGACGTCGCCCGCGGCTCGCTGGCAAAGGGCGAGACCCCACAGAAAAAACGGCCGATTGAGCTCCGCGCCGCCCGCCTGCCAGAGGCCGAGCATGTGCGTGAGCACCGGGATCGACGCGGCCGGCTGTTCGCTGCCGCGCGCGATCGCTCCGTGCATGGTCGCAGCGCCGAACCACACCGGAAAACCGTGCTCTTCGGCGATGGCCGCGCCGCGGGCGGCGTGCTGTGCCGCCTCCGCGAAGCGGCC
>DATJXW010000064.1:0-12203 GCA_035499895.1 Polyangiaceae bacterium
AGCTACTCGCTCACGTCGATGGTCGCGCGCTTCGGGCCGCTCATGCGCCGCGGCGGCTCGTTCCTCTCGCTCACGTACATGGCGAGCGAACGCGTCATTCCCGGTTACGGCGGCGGGATGAACTCCGCGAAGGCGGCGCTCGAGAGCGACACGCGTTTTCTCGCGCTCCAGGCCGGACGCCGCTTCGGTCTGCGCGTGAACACGATTTCGGCCGGCCCGGTCGCGACGCGCGCCGCGAGCGTGACGGGCATGATCGACGAAGTCGTCGAGTACTGCGAGAAGAACGCGCCGCTCCCCGAACGTCTCGAGACGATCGAGGTGGCGAACGTGGCGACCTTCCTCACGAGCCCGCTCGCGAGCGGCATCACCGGCACGACCGTTTACGTGGACAAGGGCTTCCACGCGATGGGCAAGGCTCTCGGCCCGGACGACACGTTCGAGCCGAAGGGTTGACGCCGCGCGGCAAAATGCCGTGCCGCGGCCCGTTTGGTCGCGCGCGCGGCCTCAGAGCGCGTCGAGCGCGGCGCGAAACTCCTGCAAGAGGTCGCGCGCGTCCTCGATGCCGATGGAGACACGCACGAGGGCGTCGGTGACGCCGGCGGCGGTGAGCTCCTCGGGCGACATCTCGGAGTGCGTGGTCGTCGCCGGGTGACAGGCGAGCGTCTCGACGCCGCCGAGGCTCACCGCGTTCTTCGCGATCGTGAGGCGTCGCAAGAAATCGAACGCCGCGCGCTTGCCGCCCTCGAGCTCGAGCGAAAAGACGGCGCCCGGAAAATCACACTGCGCGTCGCGGATCCGGATCTGTTCCGGATCGGTGAAGAGCGACGGGTAGTGGAGCTTTTCGATGCGCCGGTGTCCGGCGAGCGCTTCCGCGATGCGCTGCGCGTTCTTGCTCTGGCGCGTCATGCGGAGCTCGACCGTCGGGAGACGGCTGTTCAAAATCCAACATTCGTCGGGTTGGAGGATGTTGCCGAGAATGGCGCGGATACCGCGTAGGCTCGCGACGAGCTCCGGATCCTTGCCGAGCACGACGCCCGCGAGGATGTCGCTGTGGCCGGCGAGGTACTTCGTGGCCGAATAGACGGCGAGATCGGCGCCGTGCACGAGCGGGTGCTGGAAGGTGGGGCCGAGGAACGTGTTGTCGACGACGACGAGCGGAGCCGGGCTTGCCAGGCTTTTCGCCGCCGCCACGACCGCGGCGAGGTCGCACATGGCGAGCGTCGGGTTGGCGGGTGTTTCGACGAAGACGAGCTTCAGGTTCGGCGTTTCACGAATGGCGCGCGTGAGCTCCGCGGTCGCCGTCGCCCGAACGGGAACGCCGCGTAGCCCGAGCGGTTCGAGGAGCTGGTGGATCAGATGTTGCGTGCCGCCGTAGACGGGAGTCGTGTAGACGAAGCTCGACCCCGGCGGGCACGAGCTCATGAACACCGTCGAGATCGCCGCCATGCCGGAGTTGAAGACGGCGGCTTCTTCGGCGCCGCGCTCGAGCGGGACGATTTGATCTTCGACGATCTCGGCGTTCGGGTGGGAGAGCCGCGAATAGATGAGGTCGATGTTTTCGGCGTCGGACGGTCGCGAACGCCCGAGGGCGATGGCGAACGCGCGTTCGGCCGCCTCGGGGCTCGAAAACACGTAGGTCGACGAACGAAACACCGCCGGGCGCGCCGAACCGACCGAGAGGCGCGGATCGAAACCGCGCGTGAGGACGGCGGTCGGCGGCCGCACGAAGTAGGGCGTCTTCTTGCGTGAAACGGGCATCCTGCTCCTCACGGTGCGTGCGTGGCACAAAGCCGCACCGGCCCCCGGAGTCTAGCGACGTTCGGAGCGGAGGGCGACTCAGTGGTGCTCGAGCTTCGCGATCGTGTCGGCGAGCCGGTGATCGCTCGCGAGACACGGATAGCAATGCTCCAGGTCGTCGGCCCCGCACGTCGTCTTCTGCTCGAGCTCCTTCAGGTAATCGAGCACCTCCCCGCCGCCGACTTGACCGGCAAAATCGAGCAAGCCTCGCTTGTCTTCGCAGCTCTTCGCGCTGCGGAGCTTTTCGGCCGCATAGACGGGGAGCGACGCCACGCGCTCGAAATCCTTGCTCGAGAGATAGCTCTGCGCCCGCGCGCGCACGCTCTTCGGCGTGTCGCTCTTCAGGGCGAGCGCGTACACGAGTCCGGCGCCGGTTTCGCCCATCGGGCCCGTGAGGAGAGCGAAGGCGTCCGTGACGGCGCGTGCGTCGTTCGACGACGCCACCGCGAGGACCACGTGTTCCAGGCGATCGTCGGAGACGAGCTCGGGATGCCGAGCGAGAAGTCGCGCGGCGAGCGGCGGCACCTCGACGTCGCGATGCTGGTCGAGCAGCGACGCCGCGAGCGCGAGGAGCACGCTCGGTTCGTCCGCTGCCGCGGGGGCGGGCGCGCTCGTCGCGGTCGTCGCGGCGCGGGCCGTCGCCGGATCGGCGACGGGACTCGGGGGCGCCTCTTTCGGAGCGGTCGCTACTCGCGCCGTTGCGTCGTGCCCGCCGACGAGCGCGCGGGCACCGAGACCGAGGGCGAGGAGCAGCACGCCGCCCGCGACGCACCCTCCGACGAGCACCGCGTTGCGGTGCCGCCCGACGCGCTCGCGCATGGCCGGCGAGAGGCGACCGAGCGCCGCGTTCTCGAGGCGCGTGGCCCAAGCCAGGGTGCCCGCATGGGACGGCATTGACGTGCGTCCCGCTTTGCTCGCGGCAGCCGGCGCGGCCGAGCGCGCCGCGACGCTCTCACTCCGATCGGGCGTCGGCAGCGGTCCGAGATCGAACTGGGGCAGGGGCTTTTCGGACGCTTTCGGGGGCAGGGGCGAGCGCAGGAGTGAAGCCATGCATGGTAATGCCCAGGTCTCGGCCTCCGGTTCACTCCCACCATCGAGTGGACTCGATGGCTCGCTAAGTGCGCGACTTTGGGACAGTGAAGGTTCGTTTTTGCAATCCCAGGAAAGCGCCCGGCTTTGACGCGATAGGTCAAACCCGCCCGCGGCGGCGCCGCGAGCGGAGCGCTCCGGCCACCGCCAAGCCGAGCAGCGCGAAGGCGCTCCCGCTCGGACCCTGCCGCGGACTCGTCGAGCAAAGTCCGCCGCCGAGCACGACGACGTGCCGGTCGACCGTGGACGGCTCGCCGGTGCCGCCCGTGCCCGCCGTGTTCTCGGCGCCGCCCGTCCCCGCGCCGCCGCCCGTCCCCGCTCCGCCGTTCGACGACCCGGCCGTGCCCGCGCTGCCCGACGAGCCCGCCGTGCCGCTCCCTCCCGCCGTGCCGCTCGAGCCTGCGGTCGTCGCCGTGCCGGCGCTGCCGCCTTGGGTCGCCGCCGAACCCGCGCTCCCGGACGTACCGGACGTACCGCCCGTCTCGGTTGCCGCGCCCGCTTCGCCGGCGTTGCCCGCTTCACCCGGCTCGCCCGCCGCGCCGCCTTCACCGCTCACGAGCTTGTCGTCGGCGGGGTTCAGCGGATCGCGCTCGCCCGTATCGACGCGACCGTTGTGGTTCGTGTCCTCCATGCCGTCCGACACGCCGCCGTGGTCCGTGTCGGCGACGAGCACGAGCGTCGTCGTGCTCGGGTCGGCGTCGGCGATGCAGACGTTCTTGGTCGTGTCCGTCGCCGGATTCGAGCAATCCATGCCGGCTTCGGTGCCGTCGAAGAGTCCGTCGCCGTCGCTGTCCGGATCGAGAATGTCCACGAGCGTGTCGCCGTCGCGATCGTCGCTCGGGTTCGGCTCGGCGCCGTCGAGCAGCCCGTCGTCGTCCGAATCGGCGTCGTTCGGGTTCGAGCCGAGCGTCGCCTCGAGCGCGTCGCTCAAGCCGTCGCGGTCCGTGTCCACGACGCTCGCGTCGTCCGAGCCGTGGCCGGCCGTCGGATCGAGCTCGCCCGACTCGAGCTTGCCGTCGAGGTTACTGTCCTCGCTGCCGTCGCTCGCGCCGCCGAAATCGGTGTCCCAATTGACGGCCGACGTGACCGTCGCCGGGTCGGCGTCCGCGCGGCAATGCCCCGCGGCCGCGTTCGTGCCCGGGCCGCTGCAGTCGCGCCCCATCTCGGTGCCGTCGAAGAGCCCGTCGTTGTCGCTGTCGACGTCGAGCACGTCGGGCAAGCCGTCGCGATCGTAGTCGGCGCTCGGATTCGGCTCGGCGCCGTCCGGCACGCCGTCGTCGTCCGTGTCCTTGTCGTTCGGATCGGAGCGCAGCGTGCGTTCGAGGCCGTCGCTCAGGCCGTCGCCGTCGGTGTCGACGACGGTCGAGTCGTCCGCGCCGTGGCCGCTCGTCGGGTCGGTCTCGCCCGTGTCGACGACACCGTTCAAGTTGAAGTCCTCGGAGCCGTCCCGCACGCCGCCGCCGTCGGTGTCCGCGAGGAGCGGCGACGTCTTCGTGAGGCCCGAATCGGCGTCCGGAATGCACACGTGCCGCGAGCGATCGGTGTCGGGGTTACTGCAGTCGAGGCCCATTTCGGTGCCGTCGAAGAGTCCGTCGTTGTCGCTGTCGGGATCGAGCGCGTTGATGAGGCCGTCGCCGTCCGTGTCGTCGCCGGGGTTCGGCTCCGCGCCGTCGAGCACGCCGTCGTCGTCGGAGTCGGCGTCGTACGGGTTCGTGTGGAGCACGGCTTCTTCCGCGTCCGAGAGGCCGTCGTTGTCGCTGTCCACTTCCGGCGAGACGTCGTCGGCGGGATTGTTGGGATCGCGCTCACCGGCGTCGATGCGGCCGTTGTGGTTCGTGTCCTCGACGCCGTCGTGAATGCCGCCGTGGTCGGTGTCCGGATCGAGCGGGTTCGTCGTCGTCGAGGGGTCGGCGTCGGGCACGCAATGTCCGGCGGCGACGTTCGTCCCCGTGCCGGAGCAGCCGAAGCCCATTTCGGTGCCGTCGAGGATGCCGTCGTTGTCGCTGTCGGGATCGAGCGCGTTGATGAGGCCGTCGCCGTCGCTGTCTGCGCCTGGATTGATTTCCTGGCCGTCGGGCACGCCGTCGTCGTCCGAATCGGGGTCGTTCGGGTCGGTGCCGATGGCGATCTCGGTCGCGTCCGGGAGTCCGTCCCCGTCCGTGTCGAGCACCGCTTGCACCGTCCACGTGAAGGTCGCCGGCGTCGCGTCCGTGTTGCCGGCCGCGTCCGTCGCCTGCACGACGATCGTGTGCTGGCCGGCGCCGAGCGCCGGGGTCGTGAACGACGCGGGGCAGCTCACGAAGCCCGCGTTGTCGAGATTGCAGGCGTACGTCACGTTCGACTCGTTCGAGGTGAACGTGAAGTCGCCCGTCGTGTCGGTGGTGGGGTCGCTCGGCTTGGTCGCGATGGTGGTGTCGGGCGCGGTGAGATCCACCGTCCACGTGAAGGTCGCCGGCGTCCCGTCGACGTTGCCGACGGCGTCGCGCGCGCGGACGTTCAGCGTGTGCGAGCCTTCGGGCAGCGTGCCCGTGGTGTAGGTCGCGGGGCAGGCGGCGAACGCGCCGCCGTCGAGCTGGCATTCGAAGGTCGCCGTGCCGTCGTTCGACGTGAACGTGAAGTCGCCGGTCGCGTCGTTCGTCGGATCGTTCGGGTGGGTCGCGATGGTGGTGTCCGGCGCGGTCGTATCGACGCAATACGCGGGCGTGAACGCGGCGTTCAAGAGCGCCTGGCCGCCGTTGCCCTTGGTCGCGCCGTTCACGGGGAATTCGTTGAGCGCGGCCGCGTTCGTCGTGCCGGACACGCCGCCGACGACGCTTGCGCCGACGTTCGCCGTCACGGCGACGAAGCCGCCGCCGCCGCCGCCGCCGGGCCCTTCCGCCTCGGTCGTGCTGTTCAAAAACTGATTGCCGCCCGCGCCGCCCTTGGCCGAAATGGTGATGGCGCTCACGGTCGGACTGCTCAGGATCACGGTGCCGCCGCCGCCGCCGCCGCCCGGAGCGTCGCCGTTCGCCGCGCCGCTGTTGTCGTCCACGCCGGCCGCGCCGTTCGCGAGGATCGACCCCGTCCCCGTCACCGAGCCCGCGATCACGAAAACGATGCCGCCGCCCGCGCCGCCCGCGCCGGCGTGATTGTCGTTGCCGTCGCCCGCGCCGCCGCCGCCGCCGAAGAAGATGCGGCTCGCCGGATCGTTGTCGAGCGGGTGCCCGCCGAGTCCGCCGTGCTCGCGCCGCTGATTGCCGCCCCACGCCGCGTTACCCGGGGCGACGGTGAGCGCGTTTTGATTCGAGTTCGAATAGGTGTAGCCGCCGCGCCCGCCGCCTTCGGAGCCGGTCGCGCTGTAGCTCGGATCGAGCAGCCATGCGGTCGCGCCGCCCGTGACCGTCAAATCGAAGATGCCCTGGCCCGTCCAGGTGCCGCCGGCGCGTCCGTTCGCGCCTCCGCCGCCGCCGCCGTTGTGCGAGTTGCCGCCGCCGCCGCCGTTCGCGGAAGGCGCGCGCCCGTACTCGACCGCGAAGCCGCCGATGCCCTCGCCCTTGCGTGCGCCGTCGACGTCCATCGTCGAGGCGTAGAGCGTCGTGTTCGTTCCCTGGGGGTTCGTGTTGTTGTCGGTGATGCCGCCGCGGAACCCCTGCGCGCTCGCGTCGATCGTGCCGGCGAGGCTCAACGCCGTCTTCGCGTGGACGGCGACGATGCCGCCCGTCGTGCCGTTCCACACCGGCGCGACCACAGAACCGCCGGACGCGATCGTGAGCGTGTCGTATTGAGGTACGCGCACGACCTGGACCGAGCCCGCGACCGAGTAGCTGTGAGCGAGCGCGCACGAGAGCCCGAGCGCGCCCGTGCCGGCGTTGACGCTCTGCACCTCGGCGAACTCGTAGAGCCCGGCGCCGTTCACCGCCGTGACCGAGCCCCAGGTCGCGTCGTTCGTCGCCGTTTGCAGCGTCGCGCCCTGCATCTGGATGACGAGCACGAGGTCGCCCGGCGCGAGGCCGTCGGCGCCGTTCGCGAGCGCGGCCACGCTCGCCACGGTGATGCTCGTCTGGCCCGCCGTCGCGTCGGCGAGAAGCGTCGTGTACTGGTTCAAGACGGTGTTGGCGGCGCTCACGGTGAGGTTGCCGTCGACGCCCGCGAACGCTTCCGTGGTCGTTCCGACCGGTTCCGCCGCGTTCTTCGCGGCGGGCGTCGGTTCGGCGCGGCCCGCGTTGCACCCGAGCGCGAGCGCGCCGAGGCTCGCGAGGCGTGCGAGCAGCACGACGCTCCGCCACGTGTTCGGGGTGTTCGGCGCGGTGATTCGAGGTTGCATGCGAGACTCCATCATTCGCCCGTCCCCCCGGCGTCGCCCGAGCGCTGCATGCTCGTGATCTTGAACTGCACGCGGCGATTGCGTTGCCGTCCGGCCTCGGTCGAGTTGTCGTCGAGCGGCTGATCCATCCCGTAACCGCGCGGCGTGAGGCGAGAGTCGTCGATGTCGCCGCGCGTCGTGAGCCAACGCACGACGCTCGTCGCGCGGCGCTCGCTGAGCTTCTTGTTGTAGGCGGCGCTGCCGCGGTTGTCGGTGTGGCCCTGGACTTCGATGTTCTTGATCTCGGGATGTTCGCGCAAGACGTCGGCCACCTCGCCGAGGAGCTCGTCGCTCGCCGGCAAAATCACGTCGCTGCCCGTCTTGAACTGCACCTGTTGCAGGATGACGATTTCCGTCTTCGTGACGCGCACGAGCGAGGGGCAGCCGTTCTTCGCCGGATCGGGATCGGGTTTGCCCTTTTCGTCGGGGCAGGCGTCCTTGTCGTCGCGGATGCCGTCGCCGTCGCGATCGCCGGGGCAGCCGTTCTGCTCCTTGTCGTCGCTCTTGACGCCGGGAACGTCCGGGCAGGCGTCGTCCTGATCGAAGATGCCGTCGCCGTCGCGATCGGGCGGGCAGCCGTTCTTCTTCGGGTCGTCGTTCGCGACGCCCGCGGTGTCGGGGCAAGCGTCGTCGCGATCGAGAATGCCGTCGCCGTCGCGATCGGCGGGGCAGCCGTTCTTCTTCGGGTCGTCGTTCGCGACGCCCGGCTCGTCCGGACACGCGTCGTCTCCGTCGAAGATGCCGTCCTTGTCGCGATCGGGGCAGCCGTTCTTCTTCGGGTCGTCGGATTTGATGCCCGGCGTGTCGGGACACGCGTCGTCCGCGTCCACGATGCCGTCGTGGTCGCGATCCGACGGCGCCTGCTTCACCTCGCGTTCGGGCGCGTAGGCCACGCTCGCGACCGCGCGCAACGCCGGCGTGCCGAGGCCCCGCGTGAAACCGGGCCCGGCGCCCGCGCCGAAGACCCAAGCCGCGGCGTGAAAGCGCGCGCCGAGGATGCCCTCGAAATTCGAATCGGAGCGCTCGAAGGCGTTCTTCAGCGTCGTCGAGCCGTAAACCTCGGGACCGATCTGGAGCTTCTTGTCCGCGAAGAGCAACCCGACGGCGGCGCCGGTCGTGAGCTCGTTGCCGACGGCGCTTTGGAGCACGTCGTGCGAGCCGCGGAAGGTGACGCCCGCGTGCGCGGCGTAGGCCACCACGTCCGCTTCGCCCGAGAACACGAGCTCCGGCAAGCCGCGGACGGTGTTGTCGCCGGTGAAGCGCGCCGGATCACCCGTCGGAACCCAGAGCGAGCCGCCGAGATCGAGCTCGGCGGGACTGCGCGCTTCACCGACGAGACGCACGCGCGCGGTGAAGCGGATGTCTCCGAGCGCGGCGCCCGACGGCGACGGTACCGCGATGCCGCCCACGGCCGGCGAGTCGCCGTCGTTGACGACCGCGATCGGCACGTCGAAGGAGAGGTTCAGGCGGTCGAAGAGCCCGAGGCTCAGGCCGGCGTGCAAAAACAGCTGGTCTTTGACGACGTTGCCGGCGCTCTTGTCGCCGTCGTTCACGTAGAGGACGAGCGGACGGTACGCGTAGTCGCCGAGCAACATCGCGCGCAGGGTGAGCTCGCCGCCCGGATCGCCGCCCGGCACGCCGAAGAAGCGATCGCCCGCGGGCGCCGGCTCGAAGCGATCGAGCGAGAACTTTCCGACCGACTGCGCCGCGGCGGTCGCAGTCACGAGCGAGAGGGACACGGCGACCCCGAGAGCTTGGAGCTTTCTCAAGAAGGACCTCTGGTTTTGCGAAGCTCTGCGCAGACTCATGCGTCGAAGCTCGAGGCGCGGAGTAGAGCCCGCCTTCGCGCCGCGCTCAAGCGTCCGTCCACGCTCGGGGATGCGCCACGACGCCGCTCGCGACCGACCTACATCGACCCCGATGTAGGCGGCGGCGCCGCGCGCTTCACCCGGCGACTCGCGGCGCGGCGCTCACTGCGCGTGCTTGGTCGCCTTGCCGCAGCTCGGTCCGATCTCGAAGCCGTCGGGGGGCGCCTTCTTCAAGCGCACCTCGGTCGCGGCACTGTAGAGCCCGTCTTCGTTGACGGGATCTTTCGGGTGATTGCGGTTCCAAAGCTTCTGGAACGCGAGCACGTCCGTCATCTTGCGCGGCTGCGCGTCGGCCGTTTTGTAGTCGAAATGCACGCGATCGCTCGCTCCGAGCCAGCGAAATTGCTCGGCCTCGAGCGCGCTCCGCCAGCTCGCGTGCTCGGCCACGTCGAGCGCGAGCCCGAGCTCGTGATTGCTCTCTCCGGGTCGCGTCGCGAGCTCGACGCCGCAACTCTTGCTCGCCGACCAACGCCACACGAGGTACTGCTGCGCGACGGTTCGGAGCGCGCTGTTCAGTTTCATCTGCGCGCTCTTGTGCGCGTCGAGCACACGCACGAGATGGTCGCGTGCGTCCGCTTGCATGTACGGGAACACGTGCGGCCCCGTCACGAGGTTCGGTCGCGACGGCAACGGCACCACCGCCTTCGGATTCAGACAGCGTGCTTGCTCGATGATCTGCTTGCTCAGCCCCTCGACGCTCACGGTCGTGCAGCTGCCCGCCGCGGCGTCTTGCACCGTCGCGAAGTGCTGCGACGGCGCGGGCTTGGCGGGCGCGCTCGACGGCTCCTCGGGCGCGCCGTCGTCGTCCATCGCTTCGCCGTCGTCGGCGTGAGCGTCGCTTTCCGAGGACGCGGCGATCGCGGCGTCCACGTCGGGTGCGGCGGTGTCGTCGTCTCCGTCCGGAAACTGAACGGTGCTCGTTGCGACCGCTCGCACCGACCCGCCGGTCGCCCCGGACGCGGCCGGCGCCGGTGCGGCCGCCCGGCTCGTCCAGCCACGCCCGCGAGCGATGAACACCACGTCCACGGCGATGACCGCGACGGGCACGGCGAGGCCGAGGCCGATCAGCAGCGTTCGCGTGGGCGAACGCGCTGAGCCACGGTTGTCGCCATCGAGCGCCATCGGCCCGGGGCGGTACTGCGATCCCCGGCACCGTGCAAGAAACCCCAACAAAAGCGCTGAGTTCGCCCGGACGCGGCCGCCTGGACGGCGCCGTTTTTCCGACTCCGCCCGCTCACGGCATGAAGGTCACCCGCGCCCCGCCGAAAAGCCATTCGTGCGTGGTCGAGCCGTCCACCTTGCGCGAACCGACGGCAAAGGTGTTGCAGGTGTCGGCGCAGGAGAGGGAAGCGGAACGGTACATGTCCGCGCTGACGGCGACGAACAGACCGACTCCGAGGCCGCGCCTGAGCATGTAATCCACCCCGCCCTGGAGCAAGAAGAGCTCCGGGCCGTCGTAGTCGCGGGTCACGCTCGGGTTCGCGCCTTGAAAATTGGCCGAGTCGGTCACGCTCAGCCATTCCCAACCGAGGCCCGCGCCGAGCCACGGTTCGAAGGCGCTTCTAACCCTCGGGTGATAGATGAACTCGAGACCGAGGCGCACGTCGCGGGCGCTGCAATGCGTCTTCGTTCCGTACGCCGCGTCCGTGTCGCAGGTCGACCGGAGAAACGGCGCGAGCACGCCGACGCCGTAGGACGCATCGACGCCCACGAAATAATCGCGCGCGAGCCTCACGCCGGCGTCGAGCCAGATCGGCACCTGACCTTGGGCGAGCGTATCGATGTTGTCGCCCTCGTTCGCTTCCGCCGCACCGAGTGGAACGGCGTACCCTGTCCGCGCGCCGAACTCGAACGCCGCTGTCTCACGCTCTTGCGCCGACGCGCGTTCACTCGCCGAACCCACCGCCAACGCTGCCGCAGCTCCGGCGAGCCACCTGCTCAATCGACCTTTGGGCATCCGCGTTCGAATGCAGCACGGCTCGGCCCGGAATGCGAGCTTTCGGCCTCGATTCGCCGCCGTCCGGCTGCGCTCCTTGACGCGGACGGCGCGGATCACCAGACGGTCATGGTGCTCTCACCGGTTCACGAGTCTTCGGTTTTGATCGTCGAGCGGCATCTCGACACGTTCGGCCACGTCAACAACGCGACGTACCTCGAGCTCTTCGAGGCGGCGCGCTGGGATTGGATCACGTCGCACGGCTTCGGCCTCGATCGCATCCGCGAGCTTCAGCAGGGCCCGACCGTGCTCGAGGTCACGCTCCGCTTCAAACGCGAAATCAAGAACCGCCAGCGCATCCTCATCCGCACCTGGGTCGAAAGCTACACGGGCAAAGTCTGCGTCGTGTTGCAGGACATGCGCGACGAAGCCGGCGAGCTCTGCTGCGACGCGCGTTTCCTCTGCGGCCTCTTCGATCTCAAAGCCCGCCGCCTGCTCACGCCGACGGCGGAGTGGCTCGCTGCGCTCGGGGTCGAGCGCGTCGGGGAGTGACGACCACGAGGGGTGGACGGCTATTGGCAGTATGTAGGGTCCGAGCCGGCGCAAGTTAGGCTCGACGGACAGCGGTTATCCAGATCGCACGCGTAAGTGCACTGATTTGAGTCAACACCGACAGTCTTGCAAACGCCCCCGGCTCCAGGTCCCGTGCAATTGCCGTCGTTGTCACGCTCACACCCGCAAGAAGTGTCAAGCCCGTCAGGGCAGGCTCTCGAGTGGAGCAAATCCAAGACTGCTTCGCAGCGAGTGACCGCTTGATCGATCCCACAATAGGCCTCCGACGAGGCGCCCGAAACGCTCTCTGTCGTAACGGGTACCTTATATGGCTGCGTACAAGTTTTCGCGGCCCTCCGCAGACAAAACCCTCCTGCCCTCGGCGTCCCTTGAAAGCTCATCGGCACGCAGCGCGCGTCCGGGTCGTCTTGGTTGCCGCCGGTGCACTCGTCGTCGGCGAGGCAGGGTTCGCAGGTCCCGACGCTCCCCCGCGGCGTCTGCGTGCACGTCTTGGTGGCGGGGTTGCACGAATTGGCGCCGCAGGCGGATTCGTCGGTGACGGTGCATTCGACGCAGGTTCCGGAGTCGCAGAGGGCGGTGCCGCTCAGGTGGGAGCAGT
>DATJXW010000065.1:0-22679 GCA_035499895.1 Polyangiaceae bacterium
GCATCCGGTGATTCCGCACGGAGTCGGCCGCCACGACGTGACGGTCGTCGCCGAGCTCCGTCACGACGACGTGGTCGTCGGGCGGGCGCCGCTCTCGCTCGTCGTGGAGGTCGGCGAGGACGCGTTCGTGCCCGTCCTGCACCGCGGCGATCGGCTGACCGTGGTCGTCGAGGAGGGCAACGCACGCATCGGCGCCGACGCCGTGGCGCTCGCCGACGCCAACACGGGCGACACGATTTTCTGCCGCGTGACGAGCACGGGCAAGACGCTCAAGGCGCGCGTGACGAGCCGCGACACGGGTTCGGTGGTGGACCTGTGAAGCGCGCGACGCTCCTCGCTTGTCTTTTCGCGACCGCGGCCGCCGCGTGCGGCCCCGCGCACATCGCGCCGTTCACGCCGAAGCACCGCAAGTACGACGCCGGGCCGTACGCGCAGACGCAAAAGGAATACAAGCCGGCGCCCGGCTCGATCTACAGCGAGGCGCAGTCGGGGTTGCTCGAGGACACGCGCGCGCTCCGCGTCGGCGACCTCGTCGTCATCCGCATCAACGAGCAGGCGAACGCCCAGGGCAACGCCACGACCGACCTCAGCAAGCAGACGGACCGCGCGGCCAGCATGGACTCGCTCCTCGCCATCATGACGAAGCTCCAGCGCGAAAACACCGGTCTCGATCCGACGAAGCTGCTCTCGATGGCCTCGAAGACCGACTTCACCGGCACCGGCAACACGGCGCGCTCCGGCTCGCTCACCGGCAACATCGGCGTGCACGTGCAGCGCGAAATGCCGAACGGCGACCTCTACGTCGAAGGCACCAAGGTCGTGATGATCAACCACGAGGAATATCACCTCTACGTCTCGGGCGTGCTCCGGCCCTCCGACATCCAGCCCGACAACTCCGTCGATTCCTCGCTCATCGCCGACGCGCGCGTCGAGTTCACCGGACGCGGCGACATCAACGATCAGGTCGAGCGCGGCTGGCTCACCAAGTTCCTCGACTCGGTCAATCCGTTTTGAGCCCGCCCATGACGCCCTTTTTCCCTGGATTACACCGCTTCCGCGCCGTCTTGAGCGCGCTCGCGCTCGCGCTCGCGGTGTTCGCGACGGCGGGCCAGGCCAAGGCCGATCGGGTGCGCGACCTTTGCGACGTCGTCGGCGCGCGTGAAAACCAATTGGTCGGCTACGGCATCGTCACGGGCCTCTCCGGCACCGGGGACGACGTGACCGTGCCGTTCGCCAAACAGTCGCTCGAGTCGCTCCTGCGCCGCCTCGGCGTGCAGATCCCGGCGCAGCAGGTGATGTTGCGCAACGTCGCCGCCGTGGTGGTGACGACGACGATTCCGGCCTTCGTGCGCTCCGGCGCGCGCATCGACGTGACGGTGTCGTCGATCGGCAACGCGCGCTCGCTGCGCGGCGGCGTGCTCGTGCAGAGCGCGCTTCACGGCGCCGATCGCCGCACCTACGCGGTCGCGCAGGGCGCGCTCATCGTCGGCGGCTTCTCGGCGTCGGGTTCGTCGGGTTCGAGCGTGCAAGCGGGCTCGACCTCGACCGCGCGCGTCCCGAACGGCGCGCTCGTCGAACGCGAGATCCCGATGTCGCCGAACCAGAACGGCAAGCTCGTGCTCGCCCTCAAAAATCCCGATTTTTCGACCGCGAGCCGGCTCGCCGAAGCGCTCACGAAGGATCTCGGCACCGGCAGCGCGCGCGCTCTCGACGGCGGCGCCGTCGAAGTGAAACCGCCGAGCGCCTACAAGGATCGCTGGGTGGAGCTCATCGCGCACGTGGGCGAGCTCGAGCTCGTGCCGACCGAGAACGCTCGCGTCGTCATCAACGAACGCACCGGGACCATCGTCGTCGGCGGCGAGGTGAATCTCTCGCCGGTGGCGATCGCTCAGGGCGGCATCACCATCACCGTCAAGGAGACGAAAGACGTCTCGCAGCCCGGCATCCTTTCGAACGGCAAGACGGCCGTGGTGAACAACTCGGACGTGCAGGCGAGCGAACAGCCGCCGAACGGCGTCGCCTACGTCGCCGGCGCGACGACGCTCGCCGACGTCGCGAAGGCGCTCTCCGCGTTCGGCGTCACGCCGCGCGAGCTCGCGAGCATCCTGCAGGCGCTCAAGGCGGCGGGCGCGCTCCGCGCCGAGGTCATCGTCCAATGACTCCGCTCGGGCCCCTCGCGCTCGGCGCTTCGCCGGCGGCCCAGCCGACGGACGCCGCGGCCCCCAAGGCCCCGTCGAAGGTCGACGAGCAGGCGATGAAGGCCGCGAAGCAATTCGAGTCGATGATGCTCACGCACATGCTCGAGGCGATGCAGAAGACGGCGGAGCTCGGCGGCAAGGACCACCAAAACAGCGCCTACATGTCGATGGCGACCGAAGCGCTCGCGGACGGCCTCGAGCGCGGGGGCGGGCTCGGGCTGGCCGACCTCGTCGCACATTCACTCCAAAGCGAGCTCGCGGGCCGCGGAATTTCCGGGGGGAAACCGTGATTGACCGGTCGTGCAGCCGAATTTTCGACGGGGGCCTCAAGGTACCCATGAGCCGACCGTCCATGCCTGGTTGGAGATTCCACACGCAGTTTTCTGGAGGACCATGAAAGGAATTTCAGGAAGCCCGGTACTCGACGCCTACCAGCGGTTGGCGGCGGTCAAGGGCACATCGCAGGTCCAGGGGCCGGCCCCCGTGGCCACTGCTCCGGGCCCCGGCGAAAACGCCGAGGTCAAAATCTCCGCGAAGGCGCGGGGGCTCGCCGCCGAGGGTGACTCGGCGATGGACACGACCAAGGTGAGCGACCTCAAGCAGAAGATCGCTTCCGGCGACTTCAAGCTCGACCACGCGAAGATCGCGTCGCGCATGCTCGAGAGGTTCGGATAATGGCGAAAGCGCCTGCTCGCCGGGTGGAGGACGAGGCCTTGCCGGCCGCCTTCGCCGAGCTCGAGCGGGTGCTCACGGAAGAGGCGCGCGCGCTGAAGCAGCTCGACCGCGCCGGCATCGACCGCGCCGCGGAGCAGAAGACGAAGCTGCTCGGCGAGCTCGCCGCCGCCAAGAACGTGATGAAGGCCGAGCACCGTTCCGCTCTCGAGCGGATTCGGAAAACGGCGCTTCGCAATCACATGCTGCTCGCGCACGCTCGCGACAGCGTGCGCCAGGTGCTGAGCATCGCGTCGGGCCGCAACGGCTCGGGCCGTCCTTCGAGTCCCGTGCTCGGCGGCTTGCGCCTGGACGTGCGAGGCTGACGTGGGGCTCACGCAGATCCTCTCCACGGCGCTCGACGGGCTCAACGCCCAGTCGGTCGGCCTGTCGACGACGGGCGACAACATTTCGAACGTGAACACGCCGGGCTACGCCCGCCGCGAAGTCGATCTCGAGACGCGCGCGCAGGGCCTCGCTGGCGTCAACGTGGCGGGACTGCAGCGCGTTTCGGACGCGGTCGTCGAACGCAAGCAGTACCAGGCGATGGGGCTCTCTTCGGCCGCCTCCGAGCGCGACTCGCAGCTCGGCCAGGTCGAGAACCTCTTCGACGACACGAACGGCTCCGGTCTCGCCGACGCGCTCTCGGCGTTTTACACGTCGTTTTCCGGGCTCGCTTCGAATCCGACCGATTCGACGGCGCGCTCCACCGTGCTCAACGCCGCGAGCACCCTCGCGGGCCGCATCAACGACACGGCGAACAGCATCGCCTCGCAGCGCTCGGACATCTTCGGCAAGGCGCAGGCCACCGTCGCCGAGATCAACGCGAAGGCTCAGAAGCTCGCCACGCTGAACCAACAGATCGTCGCGGCCAAGGCGCAAGGCCAGGACACGACGGGCCTCGAGGATCAGCGCTCGAAGGTCCTCCTCGACATGTCGCCGCTCATCGACGTGACGACGATCCCGCAGGACAACGGCTCCATCATGGTGCAGTCCTCGGGCACGACGCTCGTCGACGGCGTGCAGGCACGCACGCTGTCGCTCGGTCTCGACACGAACGGCAACATGCAGCTCACCGCCGCGATCGGCGACGGTCCGGGCACCGACATCACGAAGTACCTCACCGGCGGGCAGCTCGGCGGCCTCAAAGAAGCGCGCGACACCGATCTCGCCCAGGTGGCGACGAACCTCGACAATTTCGCGTACGGCATCGCCACGAGCGTGAACACCGTTCACGAAGCCGGCTACGGCCTCGACGGCGTGAGCGGCCGCGACATGTTCAGCATCACGCCGTCCGCGCAAGGCGCCGCGCGGGCGATCGCCCTGAGCGCCGACGTCGCGAACAACCCCGACGCCGTCGCCGCCTCGGGCAGCGCGACCGCCCTGCCCGGCAACTCGGACAACGCCGTCGCGCTCTCGGCGCTCGCCAGCCAACCGGCGGTCGGGAGCTCGACGCCGAGCGAAGCGTGGGGCGACCTCGTGGGCGACGTCGGCTCGCGCAAGCAGTCGGCCTCCGACGATTCGACGATGCGGAGCGCCGTCGAGGCGCAAGCGACCGCGGCACGCGAGTCCTCGAGCGGCGTCTCGCTCGACGAGGAAATGGTTTCGCTGACCAAGTTTCAACGCGCTTACGAGGCGTCGTCCAAGGTGATCACCACGGTGGACACCTTGCTCGGCGAGCTCATGGATTCGGTGGGCCGATGAGAGTCACGGACGGCATGCGACAGACGAGTCTGGTCCGGACCCTGGACCAGCTCAGCCAGGCGCAGCAGGATGCGTCGAATCGCGCGCTCACGGGCAACCGCGTGAACAAGCCGTCCGACGATCCGGCGGCGGCGGCGGAGCTCGCGCGCATTCGGGCGAGCTCGGCGCAGGCGGACGCGGGCCTGAAGGCGGCGTCGAGCGCCGAAAACGACCTCACGCTGTCGGAAAGCGTGCTCGCCCAGGCGAACGACCTCTTCACGAACGCCCGCGAGCTCGCCGAGCAAGGCGCCAACGCGTCGCTCGACGCGAACACGCGCGCCGACCTCGCGAAGCAGGTGGGGCAGCTCAAGCAGCAGCTCGTGAGCATCGCGAACACGAAGGGGCAAAACGGCTACCTCTTCGGCGGCAGCCAGACGCAAACGCAGCCGTTCGACGCGAACGGGAACTTCTCGGGCGACGACGACGCGCACATGGTCGACCTCGGCACCGGGACGCCGACCGCCGTGAACGTGAGCGGCGCGCGCGCCTTCACCACCGCCGGCGGCCTCGACGTCTTCGACCAGCTCGACCAGCTGCAGAATGCGCTGAACGCGAACGATCAGACCGCGATCAGCGGCACCTTCGCGGGCCTCGAAGCGGCGCGCCAGCAGGTCGTCGGCGTGCAAACCGACGCCGGGCTCCGCATCGACCAGATGCAGACGACCGAGGACGTGCTCACGCAGGCGAAGACCGTGCTCGCCAGCCGCCAACACGACGTGGCGGGCGCCGACCAGTACCAGGCGTACTCCGACCTCGTGACGCTCGGGCAATCGCTCGAACAAGCCGTCGGCGTCGCCAAGCAGGTCCTGAACGTCGGCGGCATGACGCAGTCGTAGTCTCGTCTACGACACGCGATCCCGAAACGAGAAGTCCGGGTCCAGATCCCGCGCGCGCGACCGTTCATGCGATCGAGGACGCTCGGAGCGAGCGGCCTCCCACCGAAGGATCACGCTCGTGCTGATTGTCGCTCGACGCAAGGGCCAGCGCATCAAGATTGGCGAGAACATCGAGGTCGTCGTGACCGAGGTGTCGCGCGGCGAGGTACGCCTCGGCATCGTGGCTCCGAAAACGGTCGCCGTGGTGCGCGAAGAGATGCAGCGCGCGGTGGAGGACGCGAACCGCGCGGCCGCCGCCTCGACGCTCGGCGACGCGGGCACGGGCAACGAGGTGAGCGTGGTGACGGAGCTCGGCACGGTGAACGAACGCGGCGCGAGCTCGGCCGTATTCGGCAAGAACGAACAAGCCGAGCCGGCGCAACGCCGCGCCAAGTGAGCGCGTTCCCGGCCGGAAAAACTCGCTCGCAGGGCGGCGCCGCGCGGCGGCGTGGCGGCTCCGCGCCCGCGCGCCCGGCGACGGTCACGACGTGCCGCGCTCGCCGGTTTTCGGCGCGGCTTCGCCGCCGTGCGCGCCGAGCGAGCGCCGCTCCGCCGAGCGCGCTCGGGGCCGCGTGTAGGAGCTTTTTCCTCAAGCTCGGCGGCCGGAACCCGTTCGTGACTGGCTGAGGGCAAAGACGCCCACGGCAGCGCGATCCCCGCGCAGCCCTTTCTCCAAGAAGGAGCTTTTCGATGGCACTCTCAATCGCAACCAACATCGCCTCGCTGACCGCGCAGGTGAACCTCAACAAGAACCAGAAGAACCTCCAAACGAGCATCAACCGCCTCTCGAGCGGCCTCCGCGTCAACACCGCGGCGGACGACGCGGCCGGTCTGGCCGTCAGCGAGAGCATGAAGGCGCAGATTCGTTCGTACACCGTCGCGGGTCGTAACGCGGGTGACGGCGTCTCGATGGCGCAAACGGCTGAAGGCGCGCTCGGCCAGGTGCACGACATCCTCGGTCGTATGCGCGAGCTCGCGACCCAGGCCGCCAACGGCAGCTTGAGCGACACGGACCGCGGGTACCTCGACAAGGAGTACCAGCAGGACTCGCAGGAAATCACGCGCCTCCAATCGGCGACGTCGTTCAACGGCGTTTCGCTCATCGGCTCGGGTGCGGCGACGACCACGAGCTTCCAGGTCGGTCTCAACAACACGGCGGGCGTCGACACCATCGACGTCGGCTTCAACGGCATCGACCTCTCGGCCGTGACGGGTGCGGACATCACGTCGCAAGCGAACGCCTCGGCGCTCCTCGCGGCGGGTGGCGGCATCGACGCGGCGATCGCGACGGTCTCGGATGCGCGCGCCGGTTTCGGCGCCGCGATGAACCGCCTCGACTACGCCTCGGCGAACATCGACACGATGAAGCTGAACCTCTCGGCCGCGAACTCCCGCATCGTCGACGTGGACGTGGCGGACGAGACGAGCCAGCTGTCGAAGAACCAGGTGCTCACGCAAGCGGGTACCTCGGTGCTCGCGCAAGCGAACCAGCTGCCGCAGATGGCCTTCGGCCTGATCGGTCACTGATCGCGCTCGTAGTTCCGATCCGTGGCGGCCTCGCTCGGGGCCGCCACGGGCGTCGGACTACCCAGGTAAAACATGGCGACCGGAACTATCGCGTTCGGCGGCGTCGGGTCGGGACTCGACACCACCAGCATCGTCAACGGCCTCGTCCAAGCGAGTCAGGGGCCGCTCACCGCGCTCCAGACCAAGCAGACGAACCTGCAAGCGGCGAACACGTCGATCTCCTCGATCGGCACGCTGCTCGGCACGCTCCAAACGGCGCTCCAGTCCGTCGACGAGACGCGCGAAGTCGGTAGCTACGCCGCGACGTCCTCGAGCTCCTCGATCGTGGCGACCGCGAACGGCGCAGCGCTCCCGGGCACCTATTCGGTCTCCGTCGGGAGCCTCGCTTCCGAACAACGCACCTACTCGGACCCGCAGGCGTCGTCCACGACGGCGCTCGGCCAGTCGGGACAGCTCTCCATCGCCGTCGGCAACACGAACGCCAACATCGACATTTCCTCGAGCGACACGCTCGAAGACATCGCCTCGAAGATCAACGGCTCGGGCCTGCGCGTGAGCGCCTCCGTCATCAACGACGGCAACCAATACCGGCTGCAGGTGCGCGGCCTCGACACGGGCGCCGCGAACGCCATCACTTTCTCGGGCACCACGCTCGGCCTCGACACCGCCGCGAACACGAAGCAAGCGGCCGCCGACGCGAAGGTGACCATCGACGACATCACCTTCAGCCGCCCGACGAATCAGATCTCCGGCGCGATCCCGGGCGTGACGCTGAACCTCACCTCGCCGACGACCACGCCGACGACGGTCCAGATCGCGTCGGACCCGACGGGACTGCAGAACAAGCTCACCGCCGTCGTCAACGCGTACAACGCCGTGATCGACGCCGTGCACAACGCCGCCGGCTTCGGCACGACGCCCGCGGCCGTGACGGGACTCGCGGGCGATTCGATGCTCCGTTCGCTCACCGATCAGATGTCGAACGCCATCGGCACGGTGGTCGGCAACGGGCAATACCAGACGCTCGGCTCGATCGGCGTGAGCCTCGACACGAACGGGCACATGTCGCTCGACACCGACAAGCTCTCGACCGCGCTCCAGAACGACCCGAACGCGGTCGCCGCGGTGATCGCCGGCCCCACCGACGGCACCGGCGCGGTCAACGTGCTCGAGAACGTGGTGAACACGTTCAATCAAACGGGCACCGGCCTCTTCGCCTCGCGCGAGACCTCGATGCAGCAGGACCTCACCGATCTCGGCAGCGAGATCGACACCGAGCAGCAGCGCCTCAACGACTACGCCGACCAGCTCAAGGCTCAGTTCACCCAGCTCGACACGCTCATGAGCGGAACGAGCCAGGACATGAGTTACCTCTCGAGCTTCTTCGGCACGACCTCCACGTCCAAGTAAGCACGACCACGCGACCCCTGAGGCATTCCGATGTTAGCCACTGCCGTCAGCCGCTACAAACAAGTCGTCGTCTCGACCTCCACGCCCGGCGAGCTCCTCTTGGCGCTCTACGGCGGACTCTTCCGTTACCTGAGGCAGGCGCGCATGTTGCTCGAAGCGAAGCAGCGCGGTCGCGCCGCCGAACAGGTCTCGAAGGCCCGCGCGATCCTGTGCGAGCTCGACCTCGCGCTCGATCACGAGGTGTATCCGGAGCTCTGCCAGAATCTCACCGCGCTCTACGACTTCTGCCTGACGCGCCTGCGCATCGCGACGCGCGAAGACTCGACGCAGGCCATCGACGACGTGATCCGCGTGCTTTCGCCGCTCTACCAGGCGTGGCAACTCGCCGTGCCCAAAGCGACGATCGAGCAGGGTCGCGCCGACCGCGGCCGCTGACGCGGGCGTTTCGCGCGTGTCTCGTCGTTCTAACGACGGGGCGGAAAATCGCTGATGCAGAGCTCGTGCACCTCGGCGCCGATGACGCTCGGGGGCGGCAGATCGGGGTGTTCCGGCACGTGATTGGCAATCATGCGCGCCGCGGCGACGACCTCGCGCAGCGTCGGGATCCCGTCGCGGCCGCCAAAAACTCGACAGCGCGCCCGCGCCAGCCGGTGCGCGGCCAAAGCCAGATTCCCGGACTCCTGAACCAGCCGCCCGTAGCTGCCGTCCTGCTCGTCGAGACGGCGCAGCCACTCCGCCGGTCGCTCCATTTCTTCCCAATGCGTCATCGCTCGGGCAGGGGTGAAGCAAACGCCGTGCCGCCGCCGAGGCAAAGCGCGTCGGGGCGTCAGCCCTCGGTTTCGGCTTTGAGCACCGTCAAATCTTCGAGCACGCCGAGGAGCTCTTGTTCGGTGCCCTTGTTGCCGATGATGCCGAGCGCGTGATCGATCGACGCGATCTCGCGTGAAAGACTCTTCAAACGAGCGCGGCGCACGCAGCGGGCGCGGAGCACCCGCACCGCTCCGACGAGCCTGCCGACGTTGGCCATCGGGTCGTTGAGCGCGCGGAGCAGGGCCTGGATCTTGTCGATCTCCTTCAGATCCTCCGGACGCACCCGGCACTCGTCCTCCGTCGGATTGAAGGGGTCGGGGGCCGCTGTCTTCGACGCCGCCATCTGCCGTGAGTATACGGTGCCGCGCGCCGCGGCGCGATGTGCGAGCGTGGACTACCGTGGACGTCGAAGGCCGGCGCGCCGAGCCGTCACGCGCCGACGGCCGACGCGCGGGGCACCGACATGCCCTGCACGAGGGCGCGCAACGTGAACAGAAAGACCGCGTCGGCGTCGAAACGCTCCGTCTTCGCCATCGCGCTGCTCGTGACGGGCGCGTCTTCGGCCGTCTCGCTCCATTCGCGCAAGCGCTCGTAGCGGTGAACCAGGCTCGACTCACCCGCGCTCGTTCGCAAGGTGAGCTCGCCGAGCACGAACCCCATGCTCGCGAGGACGGCGCCCGAGAGCGCCATCAGCGCGACGTCGGGGGCCATGCCGTCCGAAACCATCATCGCGAGGATGCGCTCACGCACGGGCACCGAATGCTGCGCGGCAGGACGCGCCAAGAGCACCGTCCAGTTGGGATGCTCGAGGAGGACGCTGCGAACGTGCTGGCAGAGCGCGAAGAGCTCGGATTGCCAGCTCGAGTGAGCTTGGTCCGGATACATGCGCCGCACCATCTCGCCGTGCATGAGATCGAGCAGCTGCTCTTTGTTGGCGAAGTGGCTGTAGAGCGACATGGGCGGCGCGCCGACTTGGCGCGCGACAGCGCGAATCGTGAGTCCGTCGACTTTCGAGCGGTCGACGATGGTGAGCGCCGCATCGATGACGGCGTCCTGCGTGATGGTTCCCCTCGGTCTTTGTCGTCGCATTCGTTCTTCGGGTGATACCGCCCATTATCGCCACGCGACGGCGTCGTGATCAATTTCGCAAAACTCGTACGTGCTCCAAGCTGCGTACGGTTCTGACGCGCACCCGCGAGCACGAAGCCGTGAGTCGGACGCGAGCAAGCAACGCGAAGTATCGAGGGGAGATTTGCAACAAACTGCGCCGAGAAAATCGACGCGATCTTGAGAGTCGCGATGAAAGCAGGTACTTGAATGAAAAGAGCGGACGCACACCGGAACGCCGGACGGCCGCGGGAGGAACTGTGACAGAGAGGTGCACGGCAGGCCGGCTTTCACGGTCGCCCATAGGGTTTTCGAGGACGCACGGTGCGCGCTAGCTCCATGTCACCCGAGTCGAGCGCGGCGACCGTGCTGCTCGTCGACGACGATCCGCTGGCGCTCCGCGCGATGGAGCGTTCACTCCAACCGAGCTTTCAGGTTTTCTCCTACGACAGCGGGGAAGAAGCCATCGAGCACGTGAGTCGCGGCGGCGTTTCGGTCGTGCTGAGCGACATCGCGATGCTCGGCATGTCGGGCCTCGAGCTCCTGCGCTCGATTCGCCGTTACGACGCGGACCTGCCCGTGATCCTCATCACCGGCGCGCCCACCTTGGAGAGCGCGACGCAAGCGATCGAGCACGGCGTCTTTCGTTATCTCAGCAAGCCGTTCGACCGCGAACAGCTCACGAGCGCCGTGCGCCAGGCGTCGCGGCTCTACCGCCTCGCTCGCATGAAGCGCGAGGCGCTGAAGCTCGCGGGGCCTCCCGGCGCGTCCGATCGCATCGGCCTCGACGTGAGCTTTCGACGAGCGCTCGAGACTTTGTGGGTCGCTTTCCAGCCGATCGTGTCGCTCTCGAGCGGCAAGGTCTTCGGCTACGAAGCGCTGATGCGCAGCGCCGACGCCACGCTGCCGACGCCGATGCACCTGCTCGACGCCGCCGAACGTCTCGACGCGCTCCACGAGCTCGGACAGCTCGTCCGGCGGCGCGCCGCCGAACCGCTCGCGCAGGCGCCGAAGGATACGCTCCTCTTCGTCAATCTGCACCCGAAGGACTTGATGGATCCCGAGCTCACCGATCCCGACGCCCCGCTCACGCGCGTGGCCGAGCGCGTGGTGCTCGAGATCACCGAGCGCGCGTCGCTCGGCGGGTTGGACGACGTGCAGGCGCGCGTCTCGCGCCTGCGCTCACTCGGTTACCGCGTCGCCGTCGACGACCTCGGCGCGGGCTACGCGGGGCTCACGAGCTTCGCGTTGCTCGAACCCGAGATCGTGAAAATCGACATGACTCTCACGCGCGACATCGACCAGAGCGCCGTCAAGCAGAAGCTCGTGGCCTCGCTCACGGGGCTCTGCCGCGAGATGAACCTCACCATCGTGACCGAGGGCGTCGAGACGCGCGAAGAGCGCGACACGCTCGCGGGCCTCGGCTGCGACCTCTTGCAGGGCTACCTCTTCGCGCGGCCGGGGCCGGCTTTTCCCGGCGTGACGCTCTGAGGCGAGCGCTCGTGGTGGGGCGCGCCCGCGCGGCGCGTGGCATTCGGCGCCGCCCCCGGGCGTGAGGGCCGGCACGGCGGCGTTGGGGGCCGTTTTCGCCCGCGTCGCGTGGCATGCGCCGTGCACCAACGCTTTGGTTGGAGGCTTGCTCATGACCGAGTCCATCAAGCCGTACATCATCCTCGCCGCGGTCGATTACTCGACGGCCGGCGATCTGGCGTTCGAGCGCGCGCTCGAGCTCGCGGCCGAGAAGGCCGCCGCACAGGTGCACGTCGTGAACGTGCTGCCCGTGTATCAAGCGGGCGCAGCCGTCGACAGCGCGCCGGCGACCGGCGCTTGGGCGGGGACGCTCCCGTCCGTGAACGACGCGGCCGAGCAACTTCGCGTCTACACGCAGCGCAAGCTCGACGCCTTCCGGCAGGCGCACCCCTCCGCGGATCTTTCGTTCCTCGACACGGTCCGCGCCCATCAGCGCGTGGACGTCCCGTCCGAGGAGATCACCCGGCTCGCCGGCGAGCTCGAGGCCGATCTCATCGTCGTCGGCACGCACGGGCGCCGCGGCCTCTCGCGACTCCTGCTCGGCTCCGTCGCCGAAGGCACGGTGCGGCTCGCGCCGTGTCCGGTGCTCGTGGTCCGCCCGAAGGCGCCCCCGGAGCCGGTGCCGGCCATCGAGCCCGCATGTCCGCGCTGTGTCGAGGTCCGGCGCGAGACTCACGGGGCCGAGCTCTGGTGCGAGCAGCATCGCGAGCACCACGGCCAGCGCCACACCTACCATCAGGAAGATCGCGCCGCGACTGAAACGAACCTCCCGCTCGTGATGCGAAGCTGATTCCCTAGCGCGCGACTCGCGTCTACCCTGCCGCGGTGCGCGTGCTTCTAGGGCTGTCGGCGGCGAGCGGCTTCAGCGCCGTCGCGCTCGGCGCGTTCGGAGCGCACGCGCTGCGCGAGCGGTTCGAGGCCGTGCCGGACGGCGCGCGCCGGCTCGAGTGGTGGCACACCGCGGCGAGCTATCACCTGGCGCACGCGCTCGCGCTCGGCATCGCCGCGCTGCTCTTCGAGCGCGCCGCGTCGAACGCGCTCGCCGTCGCCGGCTGGGCGTTCTTCGCCGGCATCGCGCTCTTCTCCGGCAGCTTGTACGCGATGGCGCTTTCCGGCGCGCGCGCGCTCGGCATGGTGACGCCGTTCGGGGGGCTCGCTTTCTTGATCGGTTGGGCGTCGCTCTTGTGGGCGGCACTCGAGACTTAGGCAGCACCGGAGAGGACTCACATGGCAGCGAAGAAGACGACCGACGACACGATGAAGAAGGGCTCGACGTCGAACCCGGCCCCGATCAAATCGGGTGCGACCGGCATGGCGAAGCTCGTCACGAAGGCCAAGGCCGCGCCGAAGGCCAAGGCCGCGCCGAAGGCCAAGGCCGCACCGAAGGCCAAGGCCGCGCCGAAAACCAAGCCCGCGCCGAAGGCCAAGCCGGCGCCGAAAAAGGCCAAGGTGGCGGCCAAATCCAAGGCCAAAGCGGCGCCCAAGGCCAAGCCGCCGCAGGCCGCCGCGCGCGCGCCGAAAGCCGCCCCCGCGCCGAAGCCGAAAGCGGTGAAGCACGGCAATCCGGTGCTGCACTGGGAAATCCAATCCACGCAGCCCGAGGCGCTCCACGACTTTTACGCGGACGTGTTCGGGTGGACGATCGACGCGAACAATCCGATGAAGTACGGCATGGTGTCGTCGCAGGGCGCGGCGGGCGGCATCAACGGCGGCATCGGCGGCACGGAGCACTCCGCGGGTCGCGTGCTCGTCTACGCTTCGGTGCAGAGCATCCCCGCCATCCTCGAGCGCATCGAAGAGCTCGGCGGCCGCACGCTGATGCCGCGCACCGACATCGGTCCCGTGGTGATGGCGATGTACATGGACCCGGAAGGCAACGCGATGGGTCTCATCGAAGATCGCTGAAGCGAACGACGGACGCTGCGCCGCGCCGCATCACCACGCGGCGCAGCGGTCCAAGAGCACGCCGAGCACGTCGCTCGCCGCGACGGCCGCGCCGGCGCTGCTCCACACGATGCCGTCCGGACCGAGGTACTCGGGGTGGTCCGTGAACGTCGGCCTGAGATCGAGGAAGTAGCAGGGGATGGCGGCGCGCCCGCACGCGTTCTCGATGTAAGGCCGCATCACGTCGAGGCTCGCCTCGAGCGACGCGTTCGTGGGGTCGTCGGAGGGGTCGCTGTAGAACGCGTAGATGACCTGCGAGACGCCGAAGTCGGCGTAGGCCGCGAGCAGGTTCTCGGCGCCGGCCGCCGCGGCGAGGATGGCCGGGCAGTCCGTCGCGGGAGTCGCGCCGCACGGCGCGTTCAGAACGTCCGTCGCGCCGCCGTCCATGATCACGAGGTGCACGGGGCCGTCGCCGCGCGCCGTCGTCCACTGATTCATGATGCCGAAGCCGCCGCCGGCGAGCACCGAATTCAAGTACGAGGAGTAATCGCGCACCTGATCGCCGTCGGCGAGCACGCCCGCCGCGACCGCGGCCTGTTCGAAATCGGCCGTGAACGGGCTCAGCTGAATCAGCGAATCGCCGATGATGGCGATGCTCGAGCCGGCCACTTCCGAGACGGTGCAGGACGCGGGCTCGCTCATGGGGGCGGGCGGCGTGCCGAGCCGGCAATATCCGGCGTCGCAGGCGTAGCCCGTGCCGAGCCCGGCACAATCGCTCGCGACCAGGCACGACACGTCGCAGGCGGACGGCGCGTCTCCGGCGTCACAACGGCCTTCGGCGACGCGCGGCGCGAGCGAGACGCACGCCGCCGTCGAGCCGAGCTCGGCGCAATCGGCGTCTTCACTGCAGCTCAGGGTGCAGGCGCCGCAAACGCACTCGGCGCCCGAGTCGCAGCTCTGCATGCAGGCGGTGAGAAAATGCGTCTCGCTGCCGGTTTGCGGCGTGAGCTTGCTCGAGCCGCACGCGAAGAAGGCGAGACCAACGACGCCGACGACGAAGGCGCGAAGCGCGGTGCGGAGCGACGACAAGCTAACCTTCCGTATCTTCGTCGCCCTGCTGGAGCAAGCACTGGCCGACGTAGAGCACGATCTGCGTGAAGTCTTCCGGCACGGTGTGCTCGGCGTTGTACTCCTCGACCTTGCGCCGGAGCTCTCCGAGTTTGCCACGGAGCTCGCGCAACGTATCGAACGCCTCTTCGGCGTGCGGGTGGCCCTCCCACACGTCGAGCGTGTACGTGCTGCCGCCGACCCGATCGGCGAGGTGGGCGCCCGTCCTCGAGCTCCCGAGGCGTTGCGTGACGGTGTTCACGAGCGCCTTGAAATGATCGAACACGGCCGCTTCCCAACCCACGGGCGACCCGAGCGGCACGACCAGGTGCTGCGCGCGATACGAGCCGTCCGGCAGCCGCTCGACGCGACCGGCGTCCACGAGCCGCGCGAGCGCGAGCTCGAGCTCGGCTTCGTCGAGCTGCTGGCGGGCGAGATCGGCGAAAACGACCGGCCCTTCGCGATAGACGAGGGCCCAAATCAGCTCGTCGAGGCCCTCGTTTTTCCGGAGCTGGCGCAGCCGGGCGAGCTCCTCTTCGGGAGTGAGCCGGTAACTCGCGGCCGCGCCCGCGCCGGACGGCATCACGAGCCCGCTTTCGCAAAGATCGTGCAACACCGCCCGCACCTGCGCGTCGTCGTCCCCCGCGAAGTGGACGAAGATCTCGGCCCGCGTCGCGGCGCCGGCCGCCTGGATGAAGTCGAGCACCGCGACCCAGAGCGAGCGTCCACGATCGGTCGAGCTCTCCGCGAAGCGCTGGATTTTGCGCTGGTAGGTCCGCAGCCCGAGCCCGAACATGTCCGCGCTCACCTTGCGGCTCACGCCCTGGCGCTCGAGCTCGCGCACGAGGTCGAGGAAGACCTGATGCGCCACGTGCGCGAGCGGCGCGCGGGCCCCACCGGTCGTGGCAAGCTGAGCGATCAGAATCGTCGTTTGCCGAACGATGGCTTGAATCAGGAGCTCGACCGTCATGCGCGGCGCCAGCGCATCGATGCGGCCGGGTAGCGTATTTTGCGCGACATTCCGTGACCAGGCGAGCGACCGATTTGCCACCGGCTCCGGTCGATCCGCTCATACACCCGCGTCGCCGCAGAGCCAAAAATGATTGCTTCGACTCCCAAAAGTGAGAGGACCGCCGTCCCGCCGCCGTCTTACGGCTTGGCCCAAGGAGCGTAGGAGTCGCGGGCACGAGCGCGCCGCGACGGACGTCTCGCGCGCGTTACACGACGATGAACTCACGCGTGCACGTCGTCGTCGCGCGCGTGCGTGAGCGCGAACATCCGGTGGGGTGAAGTTCGCTCCGCGATCACGTCCGCGACTTGCTGCAAGAGAATGGCCGTCAGCGGGGTCGCAAAATTGCCCTCCAGTCGTTCTCATTTGTGTCCGTGAACGCGCCCGGGCCGCGAGCCCAAAAGCGAATTCGACAACACATCTCTATTGCGATGTGTCGCACGCTGCGACTAGCGTCCCCGTGTGCTCTCGCGTCCGAGCGTGGGCACCGTGTGTCCGCCGAGCGTCACGCAGTCGAGAGGGCCGCGCAATAAAGCACCATTCAGGGCGAAGGAAGGACGAGCGATCATGGCCAACACAGCGGCGACGTTCAACACGGCAGGAGACATGTCGGGCGGAAGACAACGAGTCATCTTCGCGTCGTCACTCGGTACCGTTTTCGAGTGGTACGATTTCTATCTCTACGCGACACTCGCTCCGTTCTTCGCGGCCTTGTTTTTCCCGAAGGGCAACGCAACGGCGGCATTGCTCGCGAGTTTCGCGGCCTACGCCGCCGGCTTCTTGGTGCGGCCGTTCGGCGCTCTCGTGTTCGGTCGCATCGGCGACATCGTGGGCCGTAAATACACGTTCCTCGTCACCATCATCGTCATGGGCATCTCGACCGCGGCGGTGGGCTTGATGCCGACGTACGACACGATCGGCATGGTCGCGCCGATCTTGCTCGTGACGCTGCGCCTCGCTCAGGGGCTCGCGCTCGGCGGCGAGTACGGCGGCGCCGCCACGTACGTCGCCGAACACGCGCCGCACGAGAAGCGCGGTCTGCACACGAGCTGGATCCAGACGACGGCGACGCTCGGCTTCTTCCTCTCGCTCCTCGTCATCGGCATTTGCCGTCACGGCTTCGACGAGGCGACGTTCAAGCTGTGGGGTTGGCGCATCCCGTTCCTCGTCTCGCTCGTGTTGCTCGCGACGTCCGTCTACATCCGCCTCAAGCTGAACGAGTCGCCCATCTTCTTGCAGATGAAGGCCGAGGGTAAGCACAGCAAGGCGCCGCTCAGCGAGAGCTTCGGCAACTGGGACAACCTGAAAATCGTGCTGCTCGCGCTCTTCGGCGCCGCCGCCGGTCAGGGCGTGGTCTGGTACACGGGCCAGTTTTACGCGCTCTTCTTCCTCACCACGACGCTGAAGATCGAGTGGGCGACGGCCTACAACATCATGGCGGTCGCGCTCATGCTCGGCACCGGCCTGTTCGTCTTCTTCGGCTGGCTCTCCGATCGCATCGGTCGAAAGAAGATCATGATGGTCGGCTGCGTCCTCGCCGCCCTGACTTACTTCCCGATTTTCAAGGCGATGACGCACTTCGGAAATCCCGCGCTCGAAGCCTTCTCGGACAAGACGAAGATCGAAGTCGCCGCCGACAACTGCCAGGTGCACCTCTTCCCGAACCCGAAGACGGTCTACAGCGAGTGCGACAAGACGCAGGACTTCTTCGCGAAACGGAGCCTGTCGTACGACACGTCGCCTGGGCAGCCGGGCCAGAAGGCGATCATCAAGATCAACGACGCGACCTTCACCGGCTTCGACGAAAAGGCGCTGACGGCGAAACTGAAGGAACTCGGTTATCCGGCGAAGGCGAACCCCGCGGACGTGAACTCGTTCATGCTCGTACTCTTGATCCTGATTCAGGTCGTGTACGTCACGATGGTGTACGGGCCGATTGCCGCGTTCCTGGTCGAGCTCTTCCCCACGCGCATTCGCTACACGTCGATGTCCCTGCCGTACCACATCGGCAACGGCTGGTTCGGCGGCATGCTCCCGCTCACGGCGTCGGCCATCGTCGCCGCGAGCGGCAATATCTATGCGGGGCTTTGGTACCCCGTGGTCGTCGCGGGGATCACGGCGGTGCTCGGTCTGGCCTTCATCCGCGAGTCCAAAGACCACCAACTGCATACCCTCTGAGCGGCGCTTTCAGAACGCGAGGTACACACGTGAAGCAAGCACTCGTTCTACTCTCTCTCTTGGCCGTGATGCTGGTCGGCAGCGTCGCGGCGGCGGCCCCCGTCTTCAAGGACGAGGACAAGGGCATCGTCGTCAACGTCGGCGTGCTCCTGCAGCCGCAGTTCCAGATGACGATGCCCGGCTCGGACGGCGCGGGGCCGGGCGCCTGCGGCTCGGCGCTGCGCAACCGCTGCTCGGCGGGCATCGGCAACGCACGCGGTGACGGCCCGGCGGAAGACTTTTTCCTCCGCCGCGCGCGCCTCATGATCTGGGGCTCGGCGACGAAGGAGATCAGCTACTTCGCCGAAACGGACGAGCCGAACCTCGGCAAGGGCGGCAACTTCAACACGGCGGCGGGCAGCGCGTTCTCGTTCATTCAGGACGCGTTTCTCACCTACTCGTTCAATCCGTTGTTCCGCATCGACGCCGGCTTGCTCTTGATTCCGCTCTCGCACCACACGCTCGAAGGCGCGACGAGCCTGAACGCCCTCGATTACCACACCGACGAAATCCGCTTCCCGACGGGGCGCGCGTTCCGCGACACCGGCATTCAGTTCCGCGGTCTCGCCGCGCAGGACCACTTCCACTACCGCCTGTCCATCACCGAAGGCGTGCGCAACGGCGCGCTCGCGGTGACGACGGCAGGCGCGCCCGCCCCCGCCCACTCGATCTTGAACCCCGGCAGCGTGCCGCGCTTCACGCTCCAACTCCGCGGCAACATCATCGGTTCGGAGCCGGACTTCTTCTTCAAGGGCATCTACTTCTCGGAGAAGCCCATCGTCAGCGTCGGCCTCGGCACGGACTGGCAGTCGGAAGCCGTCTTCAAGATCGACCACCACCACGGCGACTACATCGCGATGAGCGGCGACGTCTTCGTCGAGTGGCCCTTCACGCCGAAGGACGAAATCATCTTCAAGGGGAACTACTTCTTCTACGGCGAGGGCAACGACTCGATCAGCGGCCCGGTGACGGTCAACGGCGCGGCGACGACCTCGACGGTCGCGGTGCCCGGCGCGACGAACGTCGTGCAGGGCTCGAACGCCGCCTACGCCGAGCTCGGCTTCCGGCACGACTTCATCGAGCCGCTCGCGTACATGGAAGTGTTCAAGGCCCGGAAGGACGCGCAGAGCATCATCGCGCCGCACGTCGGCGTAAACTTCTGGGTGCTCAAGCACAACTTCAACGTGAAGACGGACCTCGGCTACAAGCGCACGGAAGTGAAGGCCGAGCCGCCGAAGAAGGACATTCTCTGGACCACGCAGGCCCAACTCTTCTTCTGAGAGCCGGCACCTGAGGTGAACGAGCCGCGCGGGGCGCAATCCCGCGCGGCTCGTCGCTTTTTGTGGGTTTCGCGCGCCGTCCCGGGCAGCCTTAAGTCGCCGTACGATCGGCCGTTTGCGTACTCGTGGTTACGCGAGCGGACCCCGGTTACGGGATGGGCTCACACGCGATCGCCGAGACCGAGCTCGGAGCGGGTACGACCGCCTCGGCGCGGATCAAGGAGCGGCTGCTCGGGCTCTTTCGCGCGCCCGATTACAAGCCGCCGCTCCTGCCCGCGGTCGCGCTCGAGCTCATGGCGCTCTGCCGCAAACCGCGCGTGCAGGTGCCCGAGATCGTCGCGCTGCTCGGTCGCGACCCGATGCTCGCCGCGCAGCTTTTGCGCATCGCCGAAAGTCCGGTGTACGCCCGAGGCGGCGAGCCGGTGCGATCGCTCGACGACGCGGTGGTTCGGCTCGGACTCGCGCGCACGGCGGATCTCTTCATGCGGGCGGCGCTCGAGGCTCGGCTGCTCCGCGCGCCCGGCTACGACACGCTCATGAGCGCGCTCCGGCGGCACAGCGCGTTCACCGCCGAAGCGGCGCGCCTCGTTTCGCGTTACGCGCTCGGCTTCGACGATTACGCCTTTCTGTGCGGCCTGCTCCACGACATGGGCGTGGCGGCGGCCGTCATCGCGCTGAGCGAGCTCAAGGACGCCCCGTCGCGCCCGAACCCCGAGCAGCTCTGGCTCGTGCTCCGCGACTTTCACGCCTCGTCGTCCGAAGCGCTCGCGAACGTCTGGGGCCTGCCGCGCGAGATCGGCGTGGTGCTCGGCCTGCACCACGAGCTCGGCAACGATCGACACATCCACCCCCTCGCCGCCGCCGTGAGCCTCGCCGATCACCTCGCGACGGAGTGCGGCTTCGGTCTCTTCGACGAGTGCGACGCGTCCGCCACCGAGACGGTCGCCAAGAAGGCGGGCCTCGACGACGCCATGCTCGCGAAACTTCGGGCCTCGGCGCGTGAGCTCGCCGCGAAGTTTCAGGGCTGAGCTCGCGATCCGTGACAATTTGACGCGTTCGCCGGAACGCGTGAAGACCTATATTGCGCGCGTTCGCACGGGCCGTGAGCACGGCTCGACCGTCCCGGAGGCTGTCATGACGATAACGAACGAGCAGCTGACTCATACACTCTTGGGCATCGTCCTCGTCGCGTGCGGCGGTTCCGAACCCGCGCCGGCGCCGCCGCCCGCACCCGCGCCCGTCGCAGCGAGCGCCACGCCGACGGCTTCGGTCGCCGCGGTCACCGCCGCGACGGTCGTGCCTCCGGCGCCCCCCGCGCCGAAGCTCAAGCTGCGCGTCATCACGGGATCGCCCGAGGGGTTCCTCGTCAATTCGACGCTGATCACCGGCGACAAGGACGCCCTGCTCATCGACGCGCAATTCACGATCGCCGACGGCAAGCGCGTCGCCGACGCGGTGAAGGAGAGCGGCAAAAACCTCACGCTCGTCTACGTGACGCACAGTCACCCCGACCACTACTTCGGCTTCGTCTCGATCAAGGACGCCTTCCCGAACGCGAAGCTCGTCGCGCTCCCGGCGACCGTCGACGAAATCGAGAAGACGTGGGAGGCCAAGGTCAAGCAGTGGAAGCCCATGTACAAGGAGGGCATCACCGCCAAGCCCTTCCTGCCCGAGCCGATGAAGGACCACACGCTCGAGCTCGAGGGCGAGAAGCTCGAGGTGACGGGCGGCGTGCAGGGCGACGAAGCGGAGAACTCGTACGTGTCGATTCCGTCGCTGCACGCCGTGGTGACCGGCGACATCGTCTACGATCAGGTCTTCCCGTGGACGGCCGAGACGTCGATCGACCAGCGGCACGCCTGGACGGCGGCGATCGACAACCTCGCCGCGATGAATCCGATCGTCGTCGTGCCCGGGCACCAAAAGCCCGAGCGCTCCGAGACGCCCGAAAACCTGGGTTTCACCAAGAATTACCTGATCGCTTTCGACGAAGCGCTGGTGAGCTCCAAAAAACCGAGCGAGCTCGAAGCCAAGATGAAGGCGAAGTATCCGGACGTGGCGCTCGACGCGATCTTGAAGATCGGTGCCGAAGCGGCCTTCAAAAAGCCTGCCAAGGCGCCCAAGAAAGCGACGAAATAGGCGCCGGGCGGGACCGCGACGCCGCTCGGCCCGAGCGCGGCGCGCTTTGATACGCTCGCTCCGATGGACAAGCGTCGCCTGCTCGAGCAGCTCGGCACGGCTTTGCGCGACGAGCTCGCTCTCGCGAACCGCGTCGCCAAGGAGACGGCCGACGCCGCCAACCATCCCGAAGCGCGACCCGAAAACGACAAGGACACGCGCAAACTCGAGCTCTCCTATCTCGCGGCCGGTCAAGCCGCGCGCGCGAAGGAGCTCGAAACCGGCATCGCCCTCCTCACTCAAATCCCCGCGCGTGACTTCGGCACGGAGGACGCCATCGCCGTCGGCGCCTTCGCCGAGCTCGACGTGGACGGCAAAGTGCAGCGCGTGCTCGTGAGCCCGGCCGGGGGCGGCTTGAAGCTCACGGGCGAGCAGGGAGAAATCAACGTGGTGACACCGGCGTCCCCGCTCGGACGCGGTCTGCTCGGCAAATGCCGCGGCGACGCCTTCGAGCTCGTCATCGGTCGCGAGCGGCGCGAAGTCACGATCGTCGCCGTCGCGTGAGTTTTCGCACCCGGCGCGCACCCTCGCCGAGCGTGGCGCGCTAAGCTTCGAGGGTGCTGCTCGGCCGTCCCGACATCCCTCGCCCGACGAGCGCCGCGCGCGACAAGGCGCGCCGTCTGCTCGACCAGGCGCTCGGTCCTTCGAAAGTCGTGACCGGCGCGGACGCGTGCGCCGCCTTCGCCCAGGACGAATCCGAAGCCGAAGGGCTCACGCCCGACGCCGTCGCGCTCGCCGAAACGGCCGACGACATCTTGGCCGCGCTCCGCGTCGCGCGCGAAGCGGAGGTGCCGATCACGCCGCGCGCCGCGGGCACCGGACGCACCGGCGGCGCCGTCCCGGTGGCGGGCGGCATCGTGCTCTCGACCTCGGGGATGAAGGGCATCAAAGAGATCGATCGCCGGGACGGCGTGGCCGTCGTCGAGCCGGGCGTGGTCCTCGCCGATCTGCACGCCGCGGTCGAAGCCGAGGGCTGGTTCTATCCGCCGGACCCGAATTCACTCGCCGACTGCTGCCTCGGCGGCAACGTCGCGGAGAACGCGGGCGGACCGCGGGCCCTCAAGTACGGCGTGACCCGCGACTGGGTGCTCGG
>DATJXW010000066.1:0-63553 GCA_035499895.1 Polyangiaceae bacterium
AACGCCTCGGACGTCGAGGCGTGCGCGGCGCAGATCGAAGCGGACGTGGCCGTCCACGTCGACCTCAGCGCCGAAGCGACGAGCGACGTGAACGTCGACACCAAGGGCGTGAGCAAGGCCGGCGTGAGCTGCTCCATCTCGCCGCGCGCGCGTCTCCTGCGCTCAGCCGGCACGACCTCGATCCTCACGACCACGTTCGCGCTGCTCGGCGCGCTCTACATCTTGCGCCGCCGGCGTTTTTAGCCGCGGTTTCCGCCGGTTCCCCGCGCGCCGGCGCCGGTCGATCAAAACTGACATAAGGCTGTCAGCGCGTGCCGATAGGCTCCGCTTCATGACGCCCGACGCAACCGGGCGCAAGGAGCAAAGCCATGGAAAACACTGAGGATACCGGCTCGACCCCGCAGAAGATCCACGTTCACACGGGGGGCTGCCACTGCGGCGCCGTGCGCTTTCGGGTCGAGCTCGGCCCCGTCATCCGGGGGAGCCGCTGCAACTGCAGCATTTGCCAAAAGCTCGCTCCGACCGGCTGCCTCGTGAAGCCCGCCGCGCTCTCGCTCTTGTCCGGCGACGAAAGCCTGAGCGACTACGAGTGGGGCGCGCGCGTCTCGACGCGGTACTTCTGCAAGCACTGCGGCGTGTACTGCTTCGGTAAGGGCAACCTGCCGGAGCTCGGCGGCCACTTCGCGTCGGTGAACCTGAATTGCCTCGACGAGTTCGACGTGAACGCGATCGAGATCGGCTACTGGGACGGCCGGCACGACAACTGGGCGGAAGGCACGCGGAGCACGCCGTGGCCGCTCTTTCCGGAGCGCGAGCAGGCGAAGCTCGCCGTGACGCCGCGAGATTTCGCCAACGCGAGCTGAGCGCGTCAGCGCGCGTGCTTTGCGTCCGGATGATCCGCCTCGCCGTCCCAATGCTCGAGCACCTCGGCCGCGACGATGCGGTCGAGGCGGAACGGGCGCGGCTCGCCCGCTTCGAGATCGAGCGCGTCGAGCCGCGTTTCGTGCCGATCCATGTGCACGCCGCGGATGCGAATACAGCGCTTGGTTTCGATCGAATTGCCGCCCACGTACGTGATGCGGAGCGGCTGCTGTTCGAACCAGGCGCGCTCGACCGCCACGCGCACCTCCTTCTTGCACGGCAACGCCGGCACGCCGAAGAAGGCGAGCTCCTCGAGCCGCGCGAGCAAGTCGCGCTGCGCCGACGTGCCGAGCGCCGCGCGCACCTTGTCGAGCGCCGACTCGAGCGTGTCGCTGAACGGCAAGAGTCGCATGTCGATGGCGAAGCGGCCGAGCGCGACGAGCAGCGCGGCCTCGCGCGCGGTGAAGTTCACCGGCGGGAGGCTGTAGCTGCGATCGAGCGCATAGCCGCCGCCGCGCCCGCGCTCGGCCGCGACCGGCATCGCCGCGGCGCGCAGCGTGTCGAGGTCGCGGTAGATCGTGCGCACGGTGACTTCGAAGCGCTCGGCGAGCGCCTCGGCCGTCACGCCCGTGCGCCGGCCGCGCAGGTATTCGGCGAGCGCAAACAGCCGCTCGGTGCGCTGCATGCACATAAACTGACATGAAACTGACGTCGCCGCCAAGCGCGAGCGCGACCTCGCCGGCGGGTATCTCGGCGCGACGGCGCCGCACGGCTGCGCCTCGCCCGCGCATTCACCTCGCGCACGGGAGCGCCACGCCCGCGAACACGGCGTCACGTCGCGCGGAGCGGTGTCACGTTGCGCGGAGCGGTCTCACGCCGTGCGCACGTGTCGCGCCGCGCTCCGTCGAGCGCGGTGCGCGCGTCATGCCATGTGCGGCGGCGGCGACGACGGCGAGACGCCCTCGGGCACGCCGTCGAAGAAATCGACGACGCCCGACTCGAGGTCGTACTCCGCGCCGACGACGAGCACGCGCCCCGCGAGCACGAGCTCTTCCAGAATGCGGCTGCCGTGTCGCAAATGCGCGGCCGAGGCGCGCACGTTCGCGCGCACGGCGGCGCGCACCGAGGCATCGCCCCCGCGCAGGAGCGGCTCGACGTGCGGCGCGATGCGATCGGTGATGTCGCGGATGTTTTTCGACTCCGGACCGTGGCCGGTTTGGAGCGCCTTCACCGTCGCGGTCACGGCGCCGCAGCCGGTGTGGCCCATCACGACCACGAGCCGCGAGCCGAATTGCGACGCCGCGAACTCGATCGAACCGACGACGGACGGCGCCACGATGTTGCCCGCGATGCGCACCACGAAGAGGTCGCCGAACCCTTCGTCGAACAGGATTTCGACCGGCGTGCGCGAGTCCGAACAGCCGAGCACGATCGCGAACGGGCGCTGCGGCTTGTTGGCGAGCTGCGGGCTGAACGTGCGCGCGGAGCTCGGCACCGACTCGTCGAGGAACCGACGGTTGCCCACCATCAAGCGGTGGAGCGATTCTTCCGGCGAGAGCGTGTTCGGATCGTAGAGGTGGGGCATGCCGGTCGCCCTCATAGCACCGCCTGCGTGTCGGGTGCGTTCCGCGCCGGGTTGACGCCCCGCGCCGGCTCTGCAAAACGCGGTTTCATGACGATGACGACGACCCCGAGCGGGCTCTCTTACGAAGACACGCGTGCCGGCACCGGCGCGACGCCCGTCAAGGGCCAGACCTGCGCCATGCACTACACCGGCTGGCTCTGGGAAAACGGCAAGAAGGGCGCCAAATTCGACAGTTCGCACGACCGCGGCAAGCCCTTTCTCTTCGCGATCGGCATGCAGCGCGTCATCGCCGGTTGGGACGAGGGTGTGGCGAGTATGCAGGTCGGCGGCGCGCGCACGCTCTTGATTCCGCCGAAGCTCGGTTACGGGGAGCGGGGCGCGGGCGGCGTGATCCCGCCGAACGCGACGCTCCTTTTCGAGGTCGAGCTCCTCGAGATCAAGTAGTTTGATTTTTTGATTTTGCGGCGACCGCCGTGCATCGGAGTGGACGGCGCCGGCGCGCGCCGTTCCACCGATGCCCAACAAGAAGGGCCGAGCCCGGAAGGCGATGTTCAGCGCATCGCCCGTCCAGTTTCGCGAGCAGAGCATCGCCGGGCGCGGTGTGTTCGCGCGCAAGCGCTTCGAGCCCGGCGAGGTCGTCGTCGCGTACGCGCCGAAACAGCGGCGCATCGCCGCGGGCGATCCGGAAGCCGCCGCCGCCGCGCAGACGAAGCTCACGCTGCTCTCGACGGACGGTTCCGTCGTCGTTCCGGACACGAGCGTTCCGGGCGGCTGGCTGTGTAACCACGCCTGCGACCCGAACGCCGAGCTCTACGCGAGCGGCGAGGGACGCATTCAGTGCCGCCGCGCCATCGCGCCGGGCGAGGAAGTGACGATCTTCTACGGCTGGGTGAGCACCAACGAGCCCGAGCGCGATCCGTGCCTGTGCGGCGCGCCGGGTTGTCGCGGCTTCATCAACTTCGACGTGAGCGACCACGACGCCGCGCACTTCGACGCCGACTCGCCCGCGGGCGAAGCCGTGCGGCGCCGCCTCGACGAGTACGCCGCGTACCTCCGCTCGATCGATCAAGCCCACGTGCTCGACACCGTTCGCGACACGTTGCGCGAGCTTCGCCGCCGGGTGCGGCCCGCGTGAAGCGCCGGCGCGCGGCGTTCCGGTTCCTCGTCGCGGGCACGGCGGCGTTCGGGCTCTTCGCCGTCATCCTGAACCACGGGCTCATCGGCTTGCCCGACAGCGAGAGCAAGCGCGTGGCGATCGTCGCGCTCGCGCTCGTTTTGGCCGCCGTCGCCGCGGTGCCGCTCTGGCTTCACTGGCGCGGGCCGTGGACGCGCGGCGCGGCGGTCGTCGTGGTCGTGCTGCTCGCGGGCGAGCTCCGTCGCGCCTGGCTCCGCTACGGTGACGCGCTCGAAAGCTCGGGCATCCCGAGCATCGAGCTCTTGCATCCCGTCACGACGCTCGATCTGCGGCGCGTGCACTTCGAGCAGGCGCTGCCCGGCTTACCGGCGCCGCACCTGCGCGTCCTAGAGCTCTCCGATCTGCACATCACCGAGGCTCTCCCGAGCGACTATTACGCGCGCATCGAACGCGAAATCGCCGCCAGCGACGCCGATCTCCTCTTTCTCACCGGCGACTATCTCTCGACGGCGGCGCGCTTCCCGCTGCTCGAGCGCTGGCTCGCGGCGCTGCCTCGCGCCCGCTACGGTAATTTCGCCGTGCTCGGCAACCACGACCAATGGGTCGACCCGGAGCGTTCGCGCGCGGTGCTCGCGCGCGCCGGGGTGACGGTGCTTTCCGGGAGGTGCACGCTCGTGCCCGTGCCGGGCGGGTCGGGCATCCGACTCTGCGGCACCGAAGCGCCGTGGGGGCCCGCGCTCGACGCGGCGGCGATCGCGTCCGGAGCGCCCGGCGCGTCGCCGCTCTTCGTGATCGCGCACAGTGCGCGGAGCTTGCCGAGCCTGCACGCGCTCGGCGCGAGCGTCGTCTTCGCGGGCCACACCCACGGTGGGCAGATGCGCTTGCCCCTCATCGGCGCCATCATCGTTCCGGACGGCCGTCGCTTCGACCTCGGCCACTTCAACGTCGACGGGACGCACCTCTGGGTTTCGGCCGGTGTCGGCGCCGACGAGCCGCCGCTGCGCATCTATTGTCCGCCCGAGCTCGTCGAGGTCGATTTTCGGCCTTAGCGCGCCTCACTCGAGCGAGGCGCGCAGAAACCACGAGTGCTTCTCGAACTCGGTCACGATTTGCGTGAAGAGGTCGACGGTGTCGGTGTCGCCGAGCTTCTCCGCGAGGGTGCGCGCGTCGCGCACACCGACCAGGTACTTGTCGAAGCGGTCGGCGAGGAGCTTCACGTGCTCGAGGTCGCGCGTGGTCTCTTGCGGGTAATCGGGCAGCGTGGAAGCGCCCGCGACGTGGCGCGCGCTGCCGTACGCCTTGCCGCCGAGCGTCACGGCGCGCTCGGCGAGCGTGTCGTTGTGCGCGGCGAGGCCGACCGCGAACGTCTCGAACAGCGGATGGAGCGAGGCGAACTGCGGTCCTTTGATGTTCCAATGCGCGACCTTGATTTGGCTGTGCAAATCGAGGCCGTCGGCGAGGCGCGCGTTCAGCGCCGTGACGATTTGGGCGCGCGCTTCGGGCGGAAGATGGCTCGGGCTCTGGTACATGACGTCTCTCCTTTCGTCAGAGCGTGGCTTGTCCGGGTTGCCAGTTGCACGGAGTGAGCTCGCCGGTCTGGAGCGCTTCGAGCGCGCGCAGCACCTCCGGCACGCTGCGACCGGTATCGAGGTTGTTGACCGACACCCACTGAATCAGGCCGTCCGGATCGACGATGAAAGTGGCGCGCAGGGCGACGCCCGCGTGCTTGTCGAGGATGCCGAGCTCGCTCGCGAGCTCGCGCTTGATGTCCGAGAGCATCGGGAACGGCAGCTCGTGGAGCGTCTTGTCGTGCTTTCGCCAGGCGAGGTGCACGTACTCGTTGTCCGTGCTCGCGCCGAGCACTTGGGCCCCCTTCGCGCGAAACTCGGCGTCGCGCTTGCCGAACTCGGCGATCTCCGTCGGGCACACGAACGTGAAGTCCTTGGGCCAGAAGAAGAGGACGAGCCATTTGCCGGGGTAGCTCTTGTCCGTCACGTCCGCGAATTCCTCGCCGGGCGTGGTGCGGACGGCGGCGGTGAGCTTGAACGCGGGGATGCGGTCGCCAACGGTCAACATCTGCGGGTTTCTCCTTCGGAGGCCGCCATGCCGGCGCCTCACGCAGGGAACTTGCGCCCGTTTCTGTAATCGGTCGATGACGAACTTTCGATTGATATGATAGAGGAGGACTATCATGGTGCGCGCCCACGACCTCTCCCTGCGCCAGCTCGAATACATCGTCGCTGTCGCCGACACGCTCGGCTTCCACAAAGCCGCGGCGGCCTGCCACGTCTCGCAGCCGACCTTGAGCGCGCAGGTGCAGCTGCTCGAGTCGGTGCTCGACGTCCGCCTGTTCGAGCGCGACCGGCGGCGCGTGCTCGTGACGCCGGCCGGCGCCGAGATCGTGGCGCGGGCGCGCCGCGTGCTGCTCGAGACGGACGACCTCATCCTCGCGGCGACGCGCGCGCAGACGCCCTTCGCGGGCACGCTGCGTGTCGGCGTGATCCCGACGCTCGCGCCGTACCTCTTGCCCGAGGTGACGCCCGTGATCACCGAGCGCTACCCGCAGCTTTCGCTCGTGTTTCAGGAAGAGAAGACGGCCGACATCGTGAAAGGACTCGGCGAGGGCACGCTCGACGCCGGCATCGCCGCGCTCGAAGCCGAGCTCGGCGATCTCGCGCGCGCCGAAATTGCCCGCGACGACTTCGTGGTCGCGCTGCCGAAGGACCATCCGCTCGCGAAGAAAAAGCAGCTCGCGCTCGCCGAGCTCGAAAATCAGCGCGTGCTGCTGCTCGACGAGGGGCACTGTTTTCGTGAACAGGCGCTCTCGCTCTGCGCGAAGGCGGAAGCCGACGTGGCGAGCTTTCGCGCGACGAGCCTCGCGACGCTCGCGCAAATGGTGTCGAGCGGCGCCGGCATCACGCTCTTGCCGGCGCTCGCCGTGCCGGTCGAGAACCGCCGCGGGCAATTCGAGGTGCGGCCGTTTTCGAAGCCGGTGCCGCGCCGGACGATCGTGCTCGTCTGGCGCAAGAGCTCGCCGTTCGGCGCCGCTTTCGAGGAGCTCGCGGCCGTGCTCGCGCGGGGGCTCGCGAAAAAGTGAAGCGCGGAACGGCGACAGCGCGTCAGTCGTTCTTGCAACGCTAGCTCTCGTAGGTGATAAGGTGGGTGCGTGTTGGGATTTTCGAGGAGAGCTTCGCTCGTCGTTTCGCTCGTGACGACCTTGGTCGCCGGCCGCGCCGGCGCGCAGAGCGGCCAAAATCAAGCCGCCGCGCAGGCCCTTTACGATGAGGCGCGCCGCCTGGCCGCCGCGAAGGATTTCAAGGCCGCCTGCCCGAAGTTCAAGGCGAGCTACGACCTCGATCCGGGCGGCGGCACGCTCCTGAACCTCGCTGATTGTTACGAGCAGGAGGGCAAGGGCGCGCTCGCGTGGACCACGTTCAAGGACGCGCTCGTCGTGGCCCAGCACGACGACAATCAGCCGCGGATCGATTTCGCGAAGACGCACATCGCCTCGCTCGAGCAGTCCCTCGCGTACGTGACGCTCGACGTGCCGGACGACGCGCGCATCGCCGGACTCGTGGTCACGGTGGACGGCACGCCGCTCGCTTCGGCGGCGTGGGGCGTCGCGCTGCCCGTCGATCCGGGGACGCACCTCGTGCGGGCCGAGGCGACGGGACACGAGCCGTTCGAGCGCTCGTTCGAAATCTCGAAGAGCGGCCAGCACGAGGCCGTGAGCATCCCCGCGCTCGCGTCCTCCGGCGCGGTCGATCACGGCGGCGGTTCGAAGCCGTCCGGCGGCGGTTCCACCACCCGAACCATCGGTTGGGTTGCGGGCGGCGCGGGCGTCGTTGCGCTCGGTGTCGGCAGCTTTTTCGGGCTCAAAGCCTTCTCGGATTGGAGCGCGCGCAATCAAGCCTGCAAAGGCGGTTGCACGCCCGAGGCCAAGACGGACGGCTCGCACGCGAGCGACGCGGCGACGCTTTCCACGGTGCTCTTCGCCGTCGGGGCGGGCGCGGTCGGCGTCGGCGCGGTCTTGATTCTCACGTCGGGCGGCGGCGAGCAGACGAAAGCGGCGGCCCCCCGCACGCTCGAGGCGCGTGTTTCGCCCGCGCCCGGCGGCGCCGTCATCGAAATGAGGCACACGTGGTGAAGGCTTCGTCGTTCGGCCGCCGGCGTGGCGCCGTGTTCTCGGCGCTGGTCGTCCTCGGCGTCACCGCGTCGTGCGCGAACATCGTCGGCATCGAGGAGACGACCGTGGAGTCGCAGGCGGGCGCCGGCGCGTCGACGGGCGGTTCGAGTGGACGCGGCGGTGCGGCCGGCGACGGCGCGCGTGCCGGCACGGGCGGCGCCGTGACCGCGGGTGCTTCGGCGACGGGCGGCAGCGGCGGCAAAGGGGGCAGCGGCGGCGGAACCGGCGGCAACGCGACGGGCGGGGACGCGACCGGAGGCGGCAAAGGCGGCTCCGTCGCGACGGCGGGCAGCGGCGGCGCGGCCGCCGGGCGTGGTTCGACCGGCGGCGCGGGCGGCTCCGTCGCGACGGCGGGCGGCAGCGGCACCGACGCGACGGGCGGCGAAGCCGGAGCGTCCGACGCCTGCGGCGGGGTCACCGCACGTTGCACCAACGGCGTGCGCGAGGTCTGCACCCAGGGCAACTGGCAGACGTCGGCGTGTCCGCTCGATAACCCGACGTGCAGCAACGGCGACTGCATCGTCCGCGGTCCGAAGCTCATCAAGGCGGGCTCGTACTACATCGACGCGACCGAGGTGACCGTCGCCGACTACGCCGAGTTCACCGCGGCCAAAGGCAGCGACACGAGCGGCCAACCGACGACTTGTAGTTGGAACACGAGTTTCATGCCGGCGATGGATCCCGGGTCCGACGACCTCCCGGTGTCCTACGTGAATTGGTGCGACGCGGTTGCGTACTGCAAGTGGGCCGACAAGCACCTCTGCAGCGGCATCGGTGGGAAGACGCTGACCGACGACAACCTCTTCGACGCGAGCGCCTCGGAATGGTTCCAGGCCTGCGGCGGGGGCGGCACGCAGCCGAACGATCAGCCCATGTGCAACACGGTCGACGGCAACGGAGATCCGGTCGCTGTCGGCACGACCGCGGGCTGTGAAGGTTACTATCCCGGGCTCTTCGACATGCTGGGGAACGTCGCCGAGTGGGTCGACTTGTGTGACGGAAATACCGGCGCGGACGACCAGTGTTATCTGCTCGGCGGCAGCGTGATCGACTCGCAAGCTTATTGCACCGCCGACTATCTCGGCTACACGCGCTCGGCCACCGCGTACACGTTCGGTTTCCGCTGTTGCTCGGGTTGAATCTGCTGCTCTGACTGCACGTGAGTCACGACGTGCCTCGCGCGGAGTCGTGACGAGCCGCCGCGCGGAGGAGTGATATTCTCGAGCGCATGAACGTGACGCGCGTCTCGTTCGCGACGTGCCTCTTCGCGCTCGCGGCGTGCTCGAGCTCGAGCGACAAGACGTCGCTCGGCGCTCACGCCGCCGCGGGGACGGGCGGTGGCGCGGGAGCCGGTGGCACGACGAGCGCCGCGGGCAAGGAAGGCAACACCGGCGCGTCGAACGGCATGACGGGCGGCGTGAGCAACGGCGGTTCAGCGGGTAGAACGTCGGGCGGCGCCGGCGCGCCGAACGGCGCCTCGAGCGGTGGAGCGGGCGGCACCGCCGGGACGACGGTGTCCGGCAGCGGCGGCTCGAGCGGCGGCGCGGTGGCGGGCGCCGGTGGCGGCGCGACCGCGGGCGGCCCGGGTGAACGAGCCGGCGCGGGCGGCGCGACGAGCGACGGCACACCCACCGAAATGGCGCTCGCGAAATTGCCGGCCGCGCGCCAGGAGCACTCGGTCGCCGCGCTGAACGGCGAAGTCTACGTGATCGGCGGCTACAGCGGCGGCGCGACCACGGTGACGGACTCGGTGATCGCCTACGATCCGGCGAAGGACAGCTGGCGCAGCGTCGCGAGCTTCCCAGGGCCGCTCAATCACGGCAACGCGGGCGCCGTCAACGGCGAGATCGTCGTCGCCGGGTTTTACACGAACGGCGGGATGTCGACCGCGACCACGCAGGTCTTCGCGTACGATCCGATGAGCGACCAGTGGAACGAGAAGGCGCCCTTGCCGATGAACACCGAGCGCGCCGCTGCGTGCGTCGCCGTCGAGTCGGGGCTCATGTACGTGATCGGCGGCGCCCACGACGGCATGAGCGTCGACAACGTCGCGCGCTACGATCCCGTCGCCGACGCGTGGCAGGAGCTCGCCGCGCTGCCGGAACGCCGCGAGCACTGCGCCGCCGGAGCGATCGGCGGCATCATCTACGTGGGCGGCGGCCGGGTGGACGGCATCACGAACTTCGAACCGAAAACCTGGGCCTACGATCCCGCCAAGGACGCGTGGACCGAAATGGCGGACTTGCCGACGCCGCGTGGCGGCCTCGCGGGCGGCGTCATCGGCCAGAAGCTCTACGTGTTCGGCGGTGAAGGCAACGCGAACGCGTCGACCGGCGTGTTCCCGAACATCGACGTTTACGATCCCGCCGCCGACCGCTGGGAAACGATCGGCCAGATGCTCGTGCCGCGTCACGGTTACGGCGCCGGCGTGATCGACGGCAAGATTTACCTGCCCGGGGGCGCGACGCACGAGGGTGCCGGCGCGAGCGACGAGAACAGCGTCTTTTACCTGGAATAGCGGCGAGCGTGCGCGCGCGGCGCGAAACGCGGCAAGCTCGCCGCGCCCGCCCCCACTCGTGCGATGCAGGACCCTCGCCAGATCACGCTCGACCTCGCCGCGATTGCGGGTCTGCTCGAGTTCGGCGGCGCGTCCAAGTTTCGCGTGAACGCGTTCCGGCGGGGCGCCGACATCGTGAACGACCTCGGCGACGAGCTCGGCGCGCTCGTCGAGCAAGGGCGCCTGCAGGAGTTCGAGGGCATCGGCCCCACGCTGTCGCAACAGATCGAGGAGCTCTGGAACACCGGCCGCTCGGAGCTCCTCGCGCGACTGCTCGCGGAAGCCCCCGAGGGCGTGCTCGAGCTCATGCAGATCCCCGGGCTCACCCCGCGGCGCATCCACGCTCTTCACACGGCGCTCGGCATCCGCTCGGCGGTCGAGCTCCGTGCCGCCTGCGCCGCCGGACGCGTCGCGAAAGTGAAGGGCTTCGGGGCGAAAACCGAGGCGAAGCTCCTCGAAGCCGTGCAGAGCTGGCTCACGCGCGACGAGCGACCGCGCGATCCGCTGCCGCTCGCCGACGCGCTCGAGCTCGCCGAGCTCGTGCGAAAGCGCCTGCTCACCGTCACCGAGACGGCCGAGCTCGCCGGAGCGCTGCGTCGCGGCGAGGAGCTCGTGCGCACGCTCGAGTTCGTCGTCACGGGTGACGTCGAGCGGGCCCTCGACGCGATCTCCTCGCTGCGCGAAGTGCTGCGCGTCGATCGAGCCGGGCGGAGCGCCGTGATGACGGACGGCGTGACGCTCGAGCTTCACGCCGCCGAACGGGCGGACTTGGGGCGCGCGCTCGTGGTCGCGACCGGCAGCGACGAGCACCTGGCGGCGCTCCGCGCGCGCGCGAAGGAACGCAACGTCGAGCTCGAACGCGCGTTTTCGGAAGAACGCGAGGTCTACGCCGCGGTCGGGTGCGCTTTCGTTCCCCCCGAGCTCCGCGAGGGCCGCTCCGAGCTCGCGGAGGCGAGCGAGCGCGACTTCACGGATCTCGTCGAGCTCGCGGACATTCAGGGCATGGTCCACTGCCACACCAGCTATTCGGACGGCAAAAATAGCGTGCTCGAAATGGCCCGCGCCGCTCACGCGCGAGGCATGAAGTACATCACCATCACCGATCACTCGCCGAGCGCCCATTACGCGCGCGGCGTCGCGCTCGATCGGCTGAAAGCACAGTGGGACGACATTGCCGCGGCGCGCGCGGAGGTGCCGATCCGGATTCTCGCCGGCACCGAGTCGGACATTTTGGCCGACGGCGCGCTCGACTACCCCGACGACGTGATCGAGCGCTTCGACGTTCTCATCGCGAGCATTCACGCTCGACACCGCATGGATCGAGCGGCGATGACCGAGCGGCTGAGCCGCGCCATGGCGTTTCCGGCCTTCAAGATCTGGGGACATGCGCTCGGGCGCATCTTGAATCACCGCGCGCCGATCGATTGCGACGTGCCCGCGGTGCTCGACGCGCTCGCGCGCTCGCGCGGCGCCGTCGAAATCAACGCCGACCCACACCGCCTCGACTTGCCGCCGGCGTGGATGCCCGCGGTGCGCGAGCGTCGGCTCCCCTTCGTCATTTCCGTCGACGCCCACTCGACGCGCGGGCTCGACGTGCTCCGCTACGGCGTCGTCATGGCACGGCGCGGCGGCGTTCGAAAGAGCGAGGTCTTGAACGCGGGTTCGGCGGAACGCTTCGCGGCTAGTGTGAAGCCGGTGTGAAGGCCGAGCCCTGGAGCGTGAGCGCGACCCCGAGTCGCGAGCCGACGGCGAGCTTCGCGAAAATGCGCGCGATTTGGTTGGCCACCGTGCGCGGAGAGACCCCGCGTCGCTCGGCGATGGCGCGGTTCGGCAGTCCCGCCAAAATCCCGTCGATCACCTCGCGCTCGGCGGGGGTGAGGGCCGCGGGCGGGCGCGACTCGATGGGAAAACTCAGCGCGAGGTCCGCGTCGTCACCCGCGCAGGCTCGCTCGACGGCCAAGCCGCGCGGCGACGGCAACGGAGCTCGCGGCAGCGTGTCGCCCCCGTCGGCGACATGGCCCAGCACGGCGGCCAGATCCGCGCTCGAGCCGAGCCCGAGCCTCGCCATCGCGCACGCGAGATCGCGCGAGACGGTTCCGATCGAAACGCCCGCCTCGACCGCGATGACTTTGAGCGCCGTGCCTTTCGCGCGCTCCCCGAGCACGCGTTGCTGACGCTCGGTGAGCTCGGGAGCCGCGTCCTCCGGGTGCCGGCTCGCTGCCACGTAACGCCTGCCGTCACGGTCGTACCAACGCGTGATGCGATACCGGCCGCTGAAGACGTGCTGCCACGCCGCGCCGGGCGACGGCGAACTCGTCGTGACGCCCGCGTGCTCTCCACTCGTCATGGCCGGCGCCGATTGCACGGGTGATGCCAGCGTGTGTCACGAGCGGAGGCCGCGATAAATCGCGAGATCGTCGCGTGAGCGCGGCAGCGGGATGCGTCAAGTGCGCAATCGCGTTGCGCAAATCGAGCAGCGGTTCGCGCAACGTGAGTGGAGCGCGCTCGGTTTCGAGACGATGTTCGGCGCCGCGCGAGTGAGTGACGAGATCACCGCACACCACTTCGTCGTACATGGCACCACCCATACTCATGGATTGCCTGCACACTTGCACCGTGGCATTCTCGCAGCCCATGGGTATTCACGACCAAGACACGGCCGTGAGCGTGAACGACCCGGCCTTGAGCAGCGTCGTCACGGGCAACGACTGTCTGGTTCTGATTCATCGGCGGCAGGGGCTGCCGTTCGCGCAACGCATCGATCTGACGCGCGCCGTCCTGCGCATCGGTCGTGACACGAAGAACGATCTCGTGCTCGAGGATCAAGAGGTCTCGCGTCGCCACGCCCGCGTCGAATCACGCGGTAATGGTTGGATGCTGATGGACGTGGGGTCGACCAACGGCACGTTCTTGAACGAGCGTGAATTGAGCGGTCATGCCCGGCTCGTCTGCGGCGATCGCCTGAAGATCGGCTCGCACATCTTCAAGTTTCTCACGGGCAACGACGTCGAATCCGCCTACCACGACGAAATCTACAAGCTTTCCATCACGGACAACCTCACGGGTCTCCCCAATCGGCGCGCTCTGGCGGACGAGCTCGCGCGTGAGTTTTCGCGCGCGCGCCGGCACGGCCTGCCGACGGGCGTTTTGATGATCGACATCGACTGCTTCAAGAGCGTCAACGATCGTTACGGGCACCCGGCCGGCGACGCCGTGCTCGCGAACGTCGCCGCGACCGTGCGCGCCGCGGTGCGCGAGGGGGATCTCGTCGCGCGCTACGGCGGCGAGGAGATCGCCGTGCTCATGCCGCAGAGCGACCTCGGCGGGGCGAGCGGCGTGGCCGAGCGCGTGCGCGAAGCGGTGGCGGCGCTCGTCACGACCTTCCGTGACGCCCGCATCCAGGTGACGGTCAGTATCGGTTGCGCCGCGCTCGCCGAGGTGGACGCCGACCCGCAAACCCTGATCCAACGCGCCGACGAGAAGCTCTACGCGGCCAAGCGCGCGGGTCGCAATCGCGTGACGATCTGAAGCGTCGCCCGCAAAGGCGTCGCCCGCAAAAAGAAGCGCCAAACGGCCACCATCGGCGAAGCGTCACCGAGCGGGGCGCGCCCGAACGGCTCACGCGTTCGCGCGCGCGCTCGCGTCGAGGACCTGCCGCACGACGCGCAGGAGCTCGTCGGGTTCGTAGGGCTTCGCCAGGAACGTGACGTTGTCGCCGAGCGCGCCGGCGGCTCCGAACGAATCCGAGTAGCCGCTGCACAAGATCGCGGCGACCTGCGGGGCGCGCGCGCGGATCTCCGTGAGCGCTTCGGTGCCGCTCTTGTTCGGCATCACGGCGTCGAGCAGCAAGAGATCGATGCGCTCCTGTTCGGCGAAGATACGCACCGCCTGCTCGCCGTCTTCGGCCGTGATCACGCGGTAGCCGGCGCGTTCGAGGATGCGCACGACGACGGCGCGCACGCGCGGCTCGTCCTCGGCGACCAGGATCGACTCCGAGCCGCCCGCGACGGCGCCCTCGACCTTCGAGCCCACGTGCGCCGCGTCGCGCTCCGACACGGGCAGGTACACCTTGAACGTCGTGCCTTTGTCGACCTCGCTGTAGACGTGCATGAAGCCGCCGTGGCGGCGGACGATGCCGTACGCCGTCGCGAGGCCGAGCCCCGAGCCTTGCGATTTGGTGGTGTAAAACGGCTCGAACACGTGGTCGAGCGCCTCGGCGGGAATGCCGATGCCCGTGTCCGTGACGCTGACGAGCACGTAGCGGCCTTTGCGGACCCACGGGTGCGTCTCGCGAAAGCGGCCGTTCACGAGGACGAGCTCGGTCTCGATCGCGAGCCGGCCGCCGTTCGGCATTGCGTCCCGCGCGTTCACGCACAGGTTGACGACGACTTGCTCGAGCTGCCCGCGGTCGGCGAGCACGCGCGGAACCTGATGGCCCGCGATGAAGTCCATCTTGACGCTCTCGGGTACGAGACGCCTGAGGAGCTTCAGCGTGTCACCGAGCATGGCGTTCACGTCGACGAGCGCCTGGTTCACCGGCTGGCGCGTGCTGAAGGCGAGTAGCTGGCGCGTGAGCTCGGCCGCGCGGTTGCCGGCCGCGAGCGCGTCGCCGAGCAAGACGCCGCGCTCTTCCGGATCTTCGCAGCCGCGAGCGAGGCTCAGGTTGCCGAGAATGGCGACGAGCAAGTTGTTGAAGTCGTGCGCGACGCCGCCCGCGAGCTGGCCGATGGCCTCGAGCTTCTGCGAGCGGTTGAGCTGCGCCTCGGTGCGCTTGCCGTCGGTGATGTCGATGATGCCGCCCATGAGCTCGTAGGCTTTGCCGCTCGAATCGAGCAGCACGCGGCCCTTGCAGAGCACCCAGCGCACGCTGCCGTCGGCGAGCGCGGTGCGGAACGTCAGGTCCGGGTACTCGCCGCTCGTGAGGGAGTGGAGCACGGTGCTCTTCACCCGCTCGCGATCGTCCGGGTGGACGAGTCCGAGGAACGAATCGAAGGTGATGTCGTCCTCGTCCTCCGGCCACTGCAGGATGCGCTTGGCGACCGTGTCCCAGCGCACGCGATCGTTCTGCACCGCCCACGACCACTGCCCCATGCCGGACGCTTCGAGCGCGAGCCGCAACTGCGCGTCACGCAGCGCGAGCTCGGCTTCGGCCCGCTTGCGCGCCGTGATGTCGGTCGAAATCGTGAGCAGGCCCGTGACGACGCCCTCCCGCTCGATCGGCACGACGCGCGTGTCCCACCACAGGGCCGAAACGCTGAGCAGCTCGGCGCGCTGGGCTTGCTTCTTTTCGATGGCCAGGCGGATGCATTCGGCGCAGCGGTCGCGGTGCGAGCCCGGCATCAGATCCGGCACGTAGGTGCCGCGGAAACTCCGCGGATCCGTGCCGGGCACGCTGCGGCTCAGGTAGACGATGCGGCCCTCCAGATCGAGGATCGTGATCACTTCCGGTGAGTGGACCAGGATGCTCGTGAGCCACTCCGACCGGTCCACGTCCAGGCCCGTGCTGTCCGCGGGTGCCGCCATGCCGACCTCTGAACTTGCACCTTCTCACGGAGCGAGCCCGCTCCACAATGCTTCACGCCGAGCGCGAGGCGCTCAGCTCGCGAGCTCGCGCGGGCCGAATTCGGCGAAGACCGGCGGAGTCTTTCCGAAATCGCTGAAACGCACGCAGGTCGGTCGCACGACGACGTGCGTGATGCCCTGCCACGCGAGACGATCTCGCCCGTCAGGGTATACCGAAAAGTAGAGCTCGCGGGCGCGCATCAGCTCCGCTCCGGTCGGGAAGTGTGCGACACCGTCGATCTGAGCCGTGGCTTCTTCGTCCCAGCCCACGACGAGCGCGATGCGGGGCTCGGCACGCAGATTGGCGAACTTTCGCGTGCTCTCGAGCGTATCGAAAACGAGCTCGAGCTCCTCACCGACCGCGATGCCGACCACGGCGGCCTGCGGAGCGCCGTCCACGCCCACGCTCGCTTCGACGGCGAGGCGGTGGCGCCGCAAAAAGGAGAGCAATTCTGCGCGCGTCACGCCGAGCGTGCCTCGGCGAGCGCGACGCCCTCGTGCGCGAGGAGCCAGCGCTTGCGCTCGATGCCGCCCCCGTAGCCGGTGAGGGTCCCGTTCGAACCGATCACGCGGTGACACGGCACCACGATGCCGATGGGGTTCGACCCGTTGGCCAAGCCGACCGCGCGTACCGCATTCGGCCGTCCGATTTGACGCGCGATGTCACCGTACGAACGCGTCTGCCCGCACGGTATGGTCAGGAGGCCGCGCCAGACCGAACGCTGGAAGTCCGTGCCGCCCATCACGACCTGGAGCCCGTCGATCGCGGCGAGCTCGCCCTCGAAGTAAGCGCGGAGCGCGCTCGTGAGGCCGGCCGGATCCTTGGCACGCCGGTGAGCGCCGCGGCCGAGCACGGACTCCATCCGCGCGTGTCCGTCGAAGAAGCCCACCGCGTGCAGTCGGCCTGCCTCGTCCGCAAGGACGGCAAGCTTGCCAATCGGCGTCTCGAACTCGTCGATGAGGAGCGGTCGGTCGGTCTTCATGAGGCCCTCTTTTTGGTGGAGGCGTCGGCCGCCCACAAGTGTTCGGCCGCGTAAGCGCGAAAGGGTCGCCAGCGCTCCGCGCGTTTCAGGAGCTCGGCCGCGCTCGGCCGCTTTTCGCCGGGCAGCGCCGCGCCCCGCAAGAGGCCCACGTCGCTCGCCGGGAAGGCGTCGGGTTCGCGCGCGGCACGGAGCGCGATGTAATGCGCCGTCCAATCACCGATGCCCGGCACGGCGCGCAGCCGCTCGACCGTCTCTTCGATGCTGGCGAGCGGTTGGAACAACATCGGATCGGCGAGGGCGGCGTTCGCGGCGCTGCGAAGCGCTTTGCGCCGCGCGTCGGGCATGCCGAGACGCCCGAGATCGGCGGCGAGGACGTCGGCGGCAGTCGGGAACGCGAAGGCGAGCTCGCTCGCGCGACTCGGCTCGACGCTCACGCTGCGCGCCGTGAGCCTGACGAGCGCCGCCGCGAGACTTCTCGCGTGAGCGACCGAGACCTGCTGTCCGAGGATCGCGCGCACCGCGAGCTCGAAGCCGTCCCACGCGCCGGGCGCGCGCAGTCCGGGGCGCGCCCCGACGAGCGGCGCGAGCCAGGGATCGGTCGCGAGGTGCGCGCCGATGCTCGTCACGTCCGCGGCGAGATCGAACGTGCGACGAATGCGCGCGACGATGCTCGGAAGGGCTCGGACTTCGGGGAACCGGATCGTGGCGACGAGGCTCCGATCCCGCTCGGCGTGCGCGATCTCGACGCTGCCCGTCGCGCCGTCGTGGAGCACCGTCCGCGCGTAGGCATGCTCGGTCACGAGCTCGACGCCCGGGATCGCTCGGGCACGAAAGAACGCGAGCATGCTCGCGAAATCGTAGGGCGGCCGGTAGCGCAGGCGCACCGTCACGCCTCGCTCGCGCGCGCGTTTCTCGGCGCCGGGCGCGACGGCTTTGCGCCGGAGCGAGCTCGGCGGTCGTCCGTAGAGCTCCTGAAACGTCTCGTTGAAGCGGCGGACGCTGCCGAAACCCGCCGCGAGCGCGACCTCGGACATGGGCAGCTCGGTCTCGTGGATCAGCTGCTTGGCGAAGAGCACGCGGCGCGTTTGCGCGACGGCGATGGGTGACGCGCCGAGGTGCTGCTGAAAGAGACGGCGCAGTTGCCGGCCTCCGATGCCGAGCCGTTCGGCCAGGGCATCGACGCTCGCGTCGTCCGCATCGAGCTCCCCCTGCGCAATCAGCGAAAGTCCGCGGGAAACGGTGTTCGAGGTGCCGAGCCACGAGCCCTGGTCGGGAGCCGTCTCGGGCCGGCAGCGCAGGCACGGCCGAAAACCCGCCTCCTGCGCCGCGGCCGCCGAGGGGAAGAAAATGCAGTTCTCGCGCTTCGGCGTGGTCGCCGGACACACGGGCCGGCAATAGATCCCGGTCGTCTTCACGGCGGTGAAGAAGCGCCCGTCGAAACGAGCGTCTCGCGCCTTGAGCGCCCGGTAGCACGCGTCCTGATCGAGCACACGGAACCAATAATCCCGCGGCGGGCGCGGCGCTCGCGGTTTTCGGACGTGCTCGCTCGCTGCGCGGCGCGAGTCGAAGCCCGGCGAGGCAACGTCGGACGACACCTGGTCGTTCGGCGCTCTCGCCGGGCTTCGGCGCGCGTGCCCGTCAGAGGAGCGGTGGCGCCGCGAGCTGGGCGAGCTGGAGCGCTTGCGCCGGGAACCACGCGCCGGCGTCGGGGTCCTGGCTGCCGCCCCATTCGGGGTCGGTCGTGCTGCCCGTGATGCCGCGATTGCAGGCGCCGTCGGACTCGCCCGGCGTCTTCACCCAGAGGTACGCGGCCGCGAGCGAGTTGCCGGTGCTCGCCGTGGGGCGCGCGCCGAGACCACGCGCCGGCGGGTTACACCACGTTTGCGGATCCGGGTACGACGCGTCCGCCGGCGGCGTCCACGGGCCGACGCCGTTGCGGCTCGTGTCGATCACGAACTTGGTCTGCGCCGAAGCGCCGCCCATGAGTCCTTGAATGCCCGACGTCACGCTCGCCTCGAAATCGGGCGTGTAGTTCACGGTCGTGTAGTTCGTCGCAGGGTCGTACTGGCCCGGGCACCAATCGAAGTGCGGAATGCCCGTGTCCGTGTTCTGCATCCAATCGGGGCCCACGCCGGGCGTGCCCGCGGCGAGGCACATCGAAACCCAGGTGCCGAACTGAACGCTCTGATCCGTCGGCTGGTAATTCGACACGTTCAGAAAGAAGCCCTGCACTTGCTGAACGCCGTCGGTGAAGCCGGCCTTGTACAAGCGATACGCGGCTTCGCTCACGCCGAGCCACGCGCTGTGCGTGCCGTCGAGATACACCGACGCGCCGGGAGCCTTGGCCAAGATGCTGCTCACCGCGTACTTCAGCTGCGCGTACCGCTCGTCCGAGGTCGCGCCCGGAGCCGGCACGGTGTTCCCGTTCGAGTCCGTCACCGTCGGCTGGCACCACTCCTGTGCGCCGAACAGCGTCGTGTTGTAGGGAATGATGCCGAGGCTGTCCGGCTCGAGGATCACGACGGCTTGGCCCTGGCCGATGCCGCTCGCGAAGCCGTCGATCCACGCTTCGTACGCCGCGGTGTCCGTCGCGCCGCCCGCCGAGTATTGGGCGCAATCGCGAAACGGAATGTTGTAGGCGACGAGCACGGGCGTCCGATGCGTGAGCGCCCCGGCCGCCATCGTCTTCTTCACCGAGCTCTTCACGTCGGCGGGCGTGCCGCCCGTGAACCACACCGCCTGCGGCGTCGCGAGCATCGCGGTCACGCGCGCCGCGTCGACCAGGTGTCGGTGTTTCACGAGGTCTACTACCTGCTTGGTCGCGTCCGCGTCTGGCGGCCGCACGAAGAAGCGCGTGTCCGCCGCGAGGTCCCGCGACGGCGTCGCGCGCACCGTTTCCGCAAGCTGGTTCTCGTTGCCCGAATCCGCCGACGTCGGGTGATCGGTCGTGTCGACCGCGCAACCGCTGCCCGCCGCGCTCGCGACGAGCAGCGACACCAATGTTCCCCAGTGCGACTTTGCATCTCTAGTCATCATTTGAATTCTCCTCATTTGGGCGTTGCGCAGACGACGAGCGTCCGCCGATCGCGGCGGTGCCCCTTGCGGCGCTCGGGTGCCGCAGTGCAGACTCCGTGCCGGCCGCTCGCAGCCGGCCGTCGCGCTCGTCGGAATCGAGCGAATCAGCCGCGACTCCGATCGAACCGAGCGTGGGGTGGGGGCGCGAGTCCGCACGCCGCGTCCGCACGCGCGTCGGTCGGACTTAACTAGTCACTACGCGCGGACGTCCGCGCGGACGTCCGCGGACACGTCCGGGGTCTGCCCTTGGCCACAAAACGCGCAGAAACGAGAGACTTTCGACCCCGCGTCGCGAGGGCACGGCGCGTGCAATCCGCCCTCCTCATGCCCCTCGCCGGCATGCAAACGTCCACCTTCCCGCGCGAGCCCTCGAAGCTCAGGCGTCTGCACGCCATGCTGCAGCTGCATCAACCGCTCGTTCTCCGTCGCTTGCGCCGGCTCGGCGTGCCCGAAGCCGACCTCGACGACGCCGTCCAGGACGTGTTCGTCGTCGTCGCGCGCCGGCTCGACGACGTCGAGAGCGAACGCGAACGCGCCTTCGTGCTCGGCACGGTCGCTCGCGTCGCCTCCATGCGCCAGCGCACGCGCCGCCGCCACCCCGAGGATCCCACCGAGGCCCTCGACGAGCGGCCGAGCACGAGCTTCGACCCCGAGTCCGTCAATGCGTCGCTCGCGGCCGAGCGTCTCGTGCGCGACCTGCTCGCGCGCCTGCGCGCGGAGAGCCGCGCGGTGCTGCTGCTCGCCGAGCTCGAAGAGCTGCCGCTGCGCGACGTCGCCGAGCGGCTCGGTATCCCGCTCGGTACGGTGAATTCACGCCTGCGGCGGGCGCGAGCGGAGCTCCGCGGCGCGGTCGTGAGGCTGCGCGCGCGGGAACGCTTTAGCGGCCGCGCTGCGCACGCCTAGTAACGACCGCTCAGTCGCCGATCAGACCCGCGCACGTGCCCGGGTCGGCGATCGACCATTCACGGCAGGTGTCGCCCATGCAGTTCGCGGAGACGCACTCGCTGTCGTAGTTGCAGGCCGCGCCGTTCGCCTTGAGCGGGACGCACACCTGCGTGCTCTCGTCGCAATACGAGGTGTGCACGCACTCTTCGAACGTCGGGCAAGGTCCGCTCGCGACGCCGGCGGTGCAAAGACCCGTGGAAAGGCTGCAATAGCTGTCGATGGCGCACTCGAAGCCCTCGCAACTAGCGCCGACCGGGGCGAGCGGCGCGCACACGTAAGCGTCGGTGCAGTAGAGCCCGTCTTGTCGATAGCAACCGCCCGCGCCGGCCGGCGGTCCCGCCGAGGTCGAGGAACCGCTGCTCGAGCAGCCGTAGCCGCCGGAGCCGTCTTCTTCGCAGCTGCTCGTGCAAGGCTCACCGAGCATCGCGTGCACGGAGTCGCTGACTCCGAAATCGTCGCCGCCCGGCGCGCACAGCCCTTCGTTGCATTGCACGTAGGGGACACCGGGCACCTCGGCGCAGGCCGAATCGGTCGTGCAGGCGCCGCCTTGGGGCACGGTGCCGTGAAAGACGTTCTGACACGCCGTATTCGTCGCGTCGCCGAGCGTTCGATCCGTGCAACCCATGACGGCCTTCCGGTACGCGTCCACGCACCCCGCCCCCTCGCTCTCGTCGAACACCACGCCCGGCTCGCTCAACGCGGCCGTCACCGCCGAGTTCATGAAAGCGGTGACGGTCGTCTCGCACGTCGAGCCCGTGAACGCGTAGCCCTGGCTCTGACAACAGGGGCCGATGGCGCAAAAAGCGCTCGCGAACGACGACGCAAAATCGCTCGCGGCGACCGGCGTCTGCGGCGTCGACTGCGTTCCCGACGCGTTGCCGCCTTTCGTCGTGCTCTCCCCCTTGCAACTCACGAGCGCCTGCACGAAGAGCGCCACGACGAGGGGGCTCGCCCAACGCCGACCCGAACCACGCCTGAACCCACGGACACCTCGACCCATTCCTCCACCAATCATGAACAAGGAGGCTACCACACGTGCCCCCGCGGCCGTTCGCGCTTTTAGCGCCGAATCACGTCCGCGAAGACGCAGCGATGGTCGGAAGCGCGACCGCAGTCCACGCCGAAGCCCGCGAAGTCGAGCTCAGGACTCGCGAGGATGCGATCCAAGCGCAGCCAGGCGATGCGGCTCGGAAACGTGTACCCGAAGCCCCAACCGGCGCGCTCGAAGCCGTCTCGATACCCGTCCTCGAGTCGGCCGAGGAGCGGACTCAGTTTCGGAAGGTTCGTGTCCCCCGCGATCACGACGGGCAGCTTTTCTTCTCGCGCGAGGTCGAGCGCCCTGCCGAGCTCGAACGCGCGTGTTTCGGCGTTGCCGCCGCGCTGCCACTCGTCGGTGCCGCTTCGCGCCCACGGAAAGCCCCTGACGCCTCGCTGGAGAGCGCGGATCGCCTTGCGGGGTGAAATGGGATGCACGCTGACGACCGCGAGCGGGCCGAGCGGAGTGTCGAATTCGTAGCGGACGACGTGCGGCGTGTTCAGATAGCCGAGGTAGTTCACGACGGGCGGTTTGGTCTTCGCGCGCAGGCGAAAGCGGCTCGCCATGACGAACTGCTCGGAAACGTCGACGGTCGGGTACTTCGGCGCGAGGAGCGCGACGAGCGGCCGCGCGTCGCCGATGAGCTCCTGCATCACGACGATGTCGGGTTCTTCCCGCAGCACCGCGTTCGCGACGGCCGCGTACCCGGCCTGACAGGAGTTCACGTTGTAGCTCAGGATCCGCACGGACGGCGCCGTGCTCTTCGAGTGCCACCCGGGGAGCACGAGGCCGAGCAGCGGGAACAAGAGAACGTAGGCGGCGAGCGCTTGAGTGACGAGCCAGCGGCGGAGCTTCTGCAGCCAGAGCGCCGGCACGAGCACGACGAGCGGCAGCCCGAGCGGCAGGCGCGGCAGGTAAAGGGCGACGCCCGTGAGCCACCAGCGTTCGCCGACGAAGCGCAGCAAGAGCGCGACCGTGACGAGCGCGAGCGGGTAGAGCACGGCCGCCCCAATCGTCACGCGCCGGACTCTGCTGTTCACGCGACGCGCGATACGCCAGCACGCGGCCTCGAGCAAACCGCGCGGGGGGAGAGCCCGCCGCCTATTTGGAGATACACTGCGCCGCGATGCCCCGCGATCACGCTTACCCGCCCGACCTCGCGCGCTTCGTCGAGGCGCGCTGGCCGCGGGAGCTCGCGCCGCTCCGCGTGTCGTCGCGCGCGCTCGACGAGGCGCTTTCCGCCGCGTTTCAGGCCTCGCTCACGACCGAGGAAACACGCCCCACTCGGTTTCGCATGCTGCTCATGCCGGCGGGCGATTTGCCCGAGGGCGGCGTGCCGAACGAAGGCGTGCTCCGCCTGCGCTTCGAGCACCGCCGCGCGCTGCACGAAGACGAGCTCCGGCGCCTGGCCCCCGCCGCGCCGTTCGAAACGTCCCTCATCGGCGTGCAGGAGGACGGAGACGGCAAGCTCTCGATCTGGGGCGTCGCGCACTCGGGTCCGGCGTGGCTCGCGCCCACGTGGGGCGGCAGGAGCCCGGTGCCGAACTGGACGTACGACCCGATTGTGCACGTGACGGCGCCCGGCAAGGTGGCGGTGCGCTCCGCGGGCAGACTCGTCGGCGCGCTCGAGCGCGGCGTCGTCGTCGACGCGACGGTCGACGTCTTCGAGTCGAGCTGGCTCCCGGCGATGTTCAAGGAAGAGCGCGAGCTCATCCGCGCCGAGCACGCCGCCACGCAGGCCGGCAGCCTCGCGCCGACCTCCGTCGATCATTCCTTGGTCGGTCGCGTGAGCCAGCACATGCTGCGGCGCGCGATCCAGCTCATCCGGGGCGCGCGCCACGGCGGCATGCTGCTCGTGGTCGACGGGCCGCGTGACGCTCTTCCGCGCGGCCTGCGTCTCAAATATCGCGTCGAGCAAGACGAGCCGTCGCATCGCTACCGCAGCATTCAGCTCGCGATTTTCGAAACGCTCGCCACCGGTACGACGAACCCTTCGGTCGGCTGGGATGATTTCGTGTCGAGCTCCCACCCGCGCCTCGAGCAACTCGAGCAACAGGTGTTCGAGCTCTCACGCGCGATCGCGAACCTCGCCGCCATCGACGGCGCGGTCCTGCTCGACAAGCGCTTCGGCGTGCTCGGTTTCGGCGCCGAAGTCTCCGCCGAGCTCCCGCCGCCGGAACGCGTCCTCCGCGCCCTCGACACGAACGGCGACGTGCGCGTGCCGGACGACATCGAAAAAGTCGGCACCCGCCACCGCGCCGCGTACCGCTTCGTGAACGATCATCCGAGCGCGCTCGCCATCGTCGTCTCGCAGGACGGCGGCGTGAGCTTCGTCGCGAAGCAGGGTGAAGTCGTGGTGTGGGAACAATCGGTGAGTCCGTGATGCGTCGTGCTCGAGGCGTTCAGCCGCCGGCGAAGTCACCGATCAGCGGGGCCGGTGTTTGCTCGCAGGGTCGGTCACGGGGCACTCGGGCGTGTCGCGCAGGGCGTCGCTCAAAATGGCGCTGCCGACGCGCTCGCCCGCGCTGACCGTCGCGCCGGCATCGTCCGGATCGACCATGCCGAAATGCCGGCGCACGCACACGGGTTCGCTGTCGCCGTCCCGGAAAATCTTGACGATCACTTCGTAGTCGCCGCGCCCGGCGAGCTGCATGACGCCGCCGAGCACGCCCGCGCCGACGCCGACCACGCGTCCGCTCGCGCGCAAGTTCGCATTGCCTGCGCCCCAGTGCGTCACCCAAATTTCGATGCGAGGCGTGCCCGGGTGATCGTCGTCGGCTGCGTAGAGTTGATTGGCAATCTTGCGCTCCGTGAGTCCGTCGGTCACCGTCTCCGCGATCGCGCCGATACCCCCGAAGCGATCGCCGTCCGTGTCCTTCGAGACGCGAACGAGCACGGCGACTTCCTTCTTGATCGGCTGCCCCATGATGAGGGGTGGACCGGAGGCGCAACCAGCGACCAACGACACGAGCCCCGCGCTGAAGGCCCACATACCCTGCCGATGCCCTGGTCCTCTCGTCATCGGCGCTCTGCGCAAGCAAGCCGCGCTCACGGCACGTAGTCGTCGCCGCGCCGCGGGTTGCCCTGGGCGTCCACGTCGTGACACGTCTTCGTCTCGGTCAAAGCGTCGCTGAGCACGGTGCTGCCGAGTCCTTCGCCCGCGCTCACCGTGCTGCTCGGATCGTCGGGATCGGCCGAACCCGTGTGTTTGCGGACGCACGCGGGCGCCGTATCGCCTTCGCGGAAAATCTTGACGGTCATTTCGATCTCGCCGGCCCCCGCGCTCTGCATCACCACCCCGACGATGCCCGACGCGGCCGCGAGGCCCCGTCCGGCTGCTCGCAGGTCGGCGTTGCCGAGGCCCCAGCGCGTGATCCAGATTTCGATGCGCGGCGTGCCGGGGTGGTCGTCGTCGGCGGCGTAAAGCTGATTGTCGATGCCGCGCTTGGTGAGGCCGTCCGTCACCGTGTCGGCGAGCGCGGCGATGCCGCCGAAGCGATCGCCCGAGCCGTCCGTCACGTGCAAGAGCACGGCGACCTGCTTCTTGATCGGCTGCCCCATGATGACCCGCGGCCCCGACGCGCACGCCACCACGAACGGCAGCACGCACCCGAGCGGCGCGAGCCGTCCGACGCCGCTCGCGCGGCGCGCCCCCCCGAATGCCGGCATCGCCGTTACGCCTTCGCGATGAGCGCCTTCGCCTCGGCCGGATGCGCCTTGCACTCGAGGAGCGCCGACAAGACGAGCGGCGCCACGATGGTCGCGTCCGACTCGATCACGAACATGGGCGTGTCTTCCGTCAGCTTGTCCCACGTGATCTTCTCGTTCGGCGTCGCGCCCGAGTACGAGCCGTACGACGTGGTCGAGTCGGAGATCTGGCAGAAGTACGCCCACGGCTTCGCCTGCTCTTCGAGATCGTATTTGATCGAGGGCACGACGCAAATCGGGAAATCACCGGCGATACCCCCGCCGATCTGGAAAAAGCCGACCCCGGCGCCCGTCGAGAGCTCGCGATACTGGTCGTAAAAGGTGGCCATGTACTCGATGCCGCTCTTCACGATGCTCGCGCTCGCGTCGCCGAGCTTCACGTGCGAAGCGAAGATGTTGCCGAACGTCGAGTCTTCGTGCCCCGGCACGACGACGGGCAAGCGCGCCTTCGCGGCCGCGAGCAGCCAGCACTCGTCAGGATTGCCCTGGTACAAGCTCGACGGGATGGTCTGAATCAAGTCGTAGAAGTACTCGTGCCAAAAGCGCCGCTCGCCCTTTTCGGTCGCGCTCTTCCACATCGGCACGACGAACTTCTCGACGGCGCGAAACGCTTCGTCCTCAGGAATGCTCGTGTCCGTCACGCGCCGCATGCGATCGTTCAGGATGCGCGTGTCGTCCTTCTTCGTGAGATAGCGGTAATCGGGGAAGTCCTTATAGTGGCTGTTCGCGACGAGCCGAAACAAGGACTCCTCGAGGTTCGCGCCCGTGACCGACAAGCCGTGAATCAGCCCCGCGCGGATCGCCGGCGCGAGCGTGATACCGAGCTGCGCCGACGACATCGCGCCTGCCACCGCCCAAAACATCTTGCCGCCTTGGTCGATGTGCCGCTGGTAGGCGAGGAGGGCGTCGCGCGTGGCCCGCGCGTTGAAGTTCTTGTAGTTCTTGAGCACGAACTCGAGGGTCGGAAGCGAGGCGGTCATGCGTACCGACCTACCAAAGCCGCGCCCGTCGGGCTACCTTCGGCTGATGCTGCCCGAAGCACTGGCCGCCGCCGTAGCGACCTTGGCCAGCGCTTTACGGGCCGATCCTGGTTTGGAGGCGGGCTTGGTGGCGAGCCTGCTTCCGCGCTCCGCGGCGCCCCGTTCGACCCCGGAGCTGACTCCCGACGTGCGCTCGGCCGCCCAGCGTCTCGCCGAGGAGCTCCCCGCCGTCACGCAGTCGGAAGCGGGCGTCACGGCTTTGTCACCGCTCTTCGCGGACGAACGCGCGGTGCCGCTGCTCGCCTTTTGCGCCGCCAGCACGGCGCGCCGCGACGTGCGGCTCGCGGCGCTCTTGACCGCGGCGAGGCGTCACCCCGAGCTCGCCGAACGCATCGTCGCGATCGCGCGCGATCGGGTCGTCTCCGGGCCGCTGCTCGACGCGCTCGGCTGCGCGCCCCTGCTCGGCACCGGCCACGAGCTCGGGCTGCCCGAAAACGCGCAGGCGCGGGCGCGCCTCGAAATTCTCGTGTGGGAAGCGGGCGCGAGCGCGCTCGAGGTGCCCGCGCTCGGCGCCTGGCTCTGGAGTTCGGAGGCGACCTTCGCCGAGATGATCGCGACACCCGCGCACGGGTCGCTCCGCGGGCGCGTGCTCGCCGCGCGCTGCCTGGAAATCGGGGTGTGCGGGCTCTCGCCGACCACCGATCCGGAGCTCATCGGGCGGACGCTGCAGACGCTCCAGCCGCTGCTTTTGCACCCGGAGCCGCTCGTCTGGGTTCACGCCGCGCGCGCGCTCGGGCGCCTCACCGGCCGGCTCGAGCACCTCGAAGGCACGCTGCTCGACTGGGTGCTCGGTGAGTCGCGCGTGCTCCGCCAGCGCGCGACCACGGCGTTCGCGTCGCTGCCCGCCGAACGGCTCAAGTTTCTCGCGAGCCAGCTCGTCGCCATGCTCGAGTCGCCCGCCGAGGAAGCGTGGGTGCTCGCCGCCGTCGCCGCCGCCACGCCGTACCTCTTTTTCGAACGCCGGCAGCTCTGGGATCGGCTCGCCAAACGCATCCTCAAGGGTGACGGCGGCGCGATCGCCGCGCGCGCGCTCGCCCGCGGCCTCGCGACGCTGTTCCGGCGCGGACACCGGCCGCCCGAAATCGAGGCGCCGCTCGCGGAGCTCCGCGAGCTCGCACGCGCGGCGCGCCCGCAATCGCTCGACGAGCTCCGGCGCTGGATCGAAGTCACGGCCGCGACGGACGTGATCGACAACGCCGAGCGCGATCCGCTCGATCTCGAGCTCGGCCTCGAGAACCTCGTGCGCATCGCCGCGCAGTACGACGACGACGAAGCGGACGCGCGCGCCGCGCGCTTCGCCGGCACGCTCGCGCCGTCGTTTCAAGAAGCGCGCCGGCTCGCGCTCGGCGGCGGGCGTCTCCGCCAGCGCGCCGCCGCCATCAACGCGCTCGAGGGCACCGCGCGCGCGGTCGCGCTGAGCTTGTGGGCGCCGCTCCTCGCGACGCGGCCGACGGGCGAGCCGCACGACGAGCCCGATCTCGCCGAAACCTGGAAGCTCATCGCCAACGCGCCCGCCGCGATGCTCGACCTCGTGAAGGAACGCCGGCAGGCCGAAAATGCCGACCCGAGCGCCGATCTGCCGCTCGAGGTGCTCGCGCTCCGGCTCGGCGGCTACGCGCTCGACGCGTGCGGCGAGGACGCCGAGCTCGGCCCCGGTCGCGGTCCGACCGCTCACGATACCTGCCACTGGCTCAGAAAGCTCGAGGGTCTCGCCGACGGCTCGCGCGAGCTTCCGGCCGAGCTCCAGGCGGCGCTCTCCGCGCTCTTCTGGCGCCTGGTCGACACCACGCGCGGGACGGCGCTCGGCGAAGTCGACGACGTGGAGTGGCTCGGGCCGTTCGCGGCGTGGTGGGCGCTCGTCATCGATCGGCCCGCCATGTTGCGCGGGCTCGCGACGGCGCTCCCGATGATGGCGGAAGGGGCGCTCGCGCGCTGTTGCGAGCGCGCCGAGGTGCTGCGCGACAGCGTGGCCTCGGGCGGCGCCGACGGCGAGTGGGGCCCGTCCGCCGCCGAAGCGCTCGAATCGCTCCACGCGGAAGACACCGAGCTCGCGCAGGCGCTCTCGCGCCTCGCGCAGGCACTCGCCGGGTTCAAGGCGGCGGCGGGTCCGAAAAAAGAGCTCGAAGCGCTGTGCGTCGAGCTCGTGGTCGCGGGCGAGCGGCTGCAGGCCGCGCTCGCCGATCCGGTGAAGGGCCTGCACGGCCGCCGCGGCGACGCGCCCGGCGACTCGCTCTCGCCGCCGGACGCCGAGAATGCGCCGCGCGTGGCCGCGCTCGTCGCGCGCGCGATCCGAGCCCGCGAGCCCTCGATGCTCGACGTCTGGTTCGCCTCGCTCGGCCCGGTCGCGTCGGGGCTGCTCGAAGACGCCGTCAAGGCCGCCATCCGCCGCACGCCGCCCCCGCCCCCGCAGGCCCGCAAGAAGGAGCCGAAGCTGATTCAGGGCTACGAGCTCGTGAAGCCGCTCGGCGAAGGCGGCATCGGCAGCGTGTGGCTCGTGCGCAAGCCCGGCGCCGATCGCCTGTTCGTCTTGAAAATCCCCAAAGCCGACGCGCTCGCGAACGCGACCGACATCGAGCGCGACGGCATCCTCGCTTCGTTCGTCGAGGAGGCGCGCGTGCTCGCCGGGCTTTACCACCCGAACGTCGCGAACATCATCGACCGCGGCGTGGCCGAGGGCGTGCCGTTCCTGGTGCTCGAGTATTTGATCGGCGCCGACCTCAAGCAGTACGCCGGGGCGCACTTGATGTCGCTCTTCGAGCTCAGGCAAATCGTGGTGGAGTCGTGCGCGGGCCTTTCGGCGCTGCACGGCGCCGGCCTCGTGCACCGCGACATCAAGCCCGCCAACATCTGGCTCCGCCTGCCGCTGCCCGGCGGTGAGCGCTTCGACGCGGTCAAACACCGCGATCCGGCGCGGGCGCAGCCGCTCGCGGCGGTCGTCATCGATTTCGGCATGGTGCGCTCGATCCGCGTGCCGCCCGACGCGAGCGGGCGCTTCGTCGCCGGCACGGCGGGTTACATCGCGCCCGAACAAGTGCTCGACCCGGTCGAGCTCGACCCTCGCTCGGACGTCTACGCTCTCGCCGGCACGATTTACAACGTCACGACCGGCCGCTCCTTCTTCGACGAAATCGAGAATCAGCGCGATCGCATCATCGCGCACATGCGCCGCGACCCGTTCGAGGACGCCGAGCGGCTCCGCCCGTTCCCGGCCGCCGTCGCCAAGGTGCTCCGCGCCGCCACCCTGCGCGACCCGAACGACCGCCCGTCGCCGCTCGAATTCAGCCGCGAATTCGCGGGCGCGATCTGACCCACGCTCGCACCGAACCGCGACGCGTTACTGGTCGGCCGGCGCGCAGTCGACGAACGGCGTCGCGTCGAGATGCGGGAATGACCCGCTGAAACGGACGTAGCGCTTGCGCGTCGAAGGGCACGACGCCACGAGAAGCGCGTCCCCGGCGCCCTGCGCGGGATCGACGTAACAGAATCCGTCGGTGGTGCCCGCGTACTTCACGTCGTTCTGACAACTCGTGAGATCGTCGCCCGCGAGCTCGGGAATTTCGCAGACGCAGTATTCGTCGCAGTTCAATTGCGTGGTGCCGCCGCAGAAGCCGTGCGACGTGAGGTCGTCGAACGCCCGCTGTTGAACGGCCGCGCTCGCGTTCGAAAGGCCGTCCACGGAGCAATCGCACGCGTCGTCCGTTTGCGAAATGTTCGGCTCGATCTCGGCCACGTGACACGCGACGTGCGTCGGGTCGCTCGCCGACACGGTGAGCGGCAGCGGCAGGCAAATCGGCGAAAACGTCGGCGCCAGGCGATCGACGAACGCCGTCATCGCGGGGTTGTACCCGTACGCGGCGTCGGTCGCGGTGCCGTCCGTCGCCGTCGTGTTCTTGGGGCAGATGCTCGCGACCACGCCCTCGTTGCCGATGTCCTTCAGCACCTCGAGCTCGCGCAAGCCCGGATAGGCCTTGCCGTAGAGCTCGGCGCCGTCGTTCGTCGCGGTCACCCCGGTGCAGAGCGGGCTGTTCTTCGCGTACTCGTCGGCGTTGCAATCGCAGGCGTCGGGGTCGGCCATGCACTCGCTGATCCCGATCGGCTGCTCGAGCTGGAAGATGCACGCGAATTGGAGGTCGTCGCGCACGCTCAGCACTGCTTGCTCGTGCCCGTTGATGGGGTTCGTATTCGTGGTGGCCGTGGCCGAGCCGATCGTCACCCCGGCGAGCAGCGGATGCTGCTGGGGAAGCGGCGCCGTCCTCGGATCGATCGACTCGACCATCAGCGTATCGGTCGGCAGCACGTTCGCGTTCGGAGCGCCGAGCACCACCGACCAGCGATCGTTGTCGACGAGCTCCTTCGCCGTCATGTACGTGAGGTCGCGCCCCATCCAGCTGTCCTCGGTGGACACGTCTTGCCAGGGCACGCCGACGATTCCCAAAAACACGACTTCGGCCGGGGTACGCGGCTCAAGGTTCGGCGCGTTCGACGGGAACAAGGGGTTTGCCACGTAGGAATTCGGGCGCGCGGCGATGGTGAAGCTCGAGAGGGCGTCGACGTAGCGACTCGTCGGATAGAGGAGATCGATACCGAAGCGCTGCTTTTGCTCGAAGCAACGCAGATTCAACGAGTCGTCCGGCGCCGTGCGGTCCAAGCGGGCGCTGCACACGGGGTCGCTCGCGTTGTCCGGACAACCCGCGGCGGGCGTGCTGGGGCAGGGACGACAACAGGGGTCGTTCGGATCGTCGTTACACACCGACGTGCCGTACGGCATGTGCCAATCGGCGTTGCCGACGCCGCCCTTGTACCCGACGAGCCAGCCTTGGGTCCCGTCTTCGTCCACGATCGAGCAGTCGTTCTCGTCGGTGAGCATGATGATGCCGAGCACCGAGTCGTCGCGCAGGAACGCCTTGCGCTGCTGGAGCAAAAGAGTGTTCGTCGCGCCGCGCACGCTGGTCTCGAGATCGTTCGTGACGCCCGTGACCGGATCGGGGTCGACCAAGAAGCGGTACCAGGCCTCGAGCGACGCTTCGTAGCCGCAGCCGTTCTCTCCGACGGCGTTGATTTGGTTCGTGAAGTTCTGGGCGAGCTCGGTCTCGTCCGTTTCGTTCTTGGTGATCGGCGTGTGCGGGTCGCTCACGTCCTCTTGATTGCGCGGATCCCAGACGAGAAACCCGGTGCCGTTCCAGCCGTAGAGGTTCGAGCTCGGGCGCACGCTCGGGAGCAGTTCGGCCAGATCGTTGTAGAAAGAGCCGCCGCCGTTCGCCTGGTTCTGGGCGTCCGAACACACGTCCCCGCTGCCGTGATCGCCGAGGCTCGACGTGACGATGCCGATGTGCACGTCCTGCATCGGCCGAAACTCCGCCTCGCCGCTCGTGCAGAGCCCGGTGTTCGGATCGGCGGACGTTCCCGTCTTCATCCCGTCGTCGTCGACGCAGTCCGGCGCCGACAAGCGCCGAACGAGAGACGGCACCGCCTCGGCGAGCAGCGATTGTTTGCCCGACATCGACAGCGAATTGTCGATCATCAACAGGATGTCGAGCTTGTCGAAGGTCGCAGGTCGGAGCGGTAGAAAATCCGTGGTGGGCGGGTCGAGATTCGCCGGGTGACCGCCCGTGCTCGTGGTCGTGCCGCCCGTCCCCGCGCGCGAGAAGGTGCCGCCCGTGCTCCCGCCGGTGCCGGTGTTGCCGCTACCGCCGTTCGCGCCAGCGGCGCCGCCCGTCGCTCCGCCCGTGCCGCTCATCGTCGTTCCGCCGTCGCCTCCCGTTGCGCCGCCGCCCTCGGCGCTCGCTCCGCCCGTGCCGCCGCCGCCCTCGGCGCTCGCTCCGCCCGTCCCCCCGCTGCTCTTGCCGGCGCTGCCTGCGCCCGCAAGACCGCCGGTGCTCATCGACGTGCCGCCGCTCGCCGTCTCGCCCGCATGGTCGTCGTCGCCGCCGCTCCGCTCGTGACTCGAGCCGCCGCACGCGCCCGCGAAGAGCGCGAGCGCCACCACGCCGAACACACGCCGACCCCCGCCCACGCAGTGAAGTGCCACCATCCCACCAAATTACCACGATTTCCCCTCAGCGAGGGGCCCCCAGACACGGCTTTACCCATGGTATTTCACGCGGGTGACGAGCGCCGTCGCGTCCGGTCTCGAGACTTTGCCGCTCGCTCCGAGCCGCACCCGACCGCTCGTCGAGTTCTTGCTCGTCGGCGGGCTCACGCTCGTGCTCTTTCCGCTCGCGTGGCTCGCCGAACGGTCGCTCGGCGTCGATGCGGCCGAGCTCGCCGTCGGGTTCACGGCGTTCCACGCGGCGTTCGTGATCAACGACCCGCACTTCTCCGTCACGTACCTGCTCTTTTATCGGAACGCCCGCGAGCGAGCGTTCGGTCGTGCGTTCGCGCCGCTTCAGCGGGCGCGTTACGTCTTCGCGGGCGTCGTCGCGCCGCTCGCGCTCGTCGCGTGGACGGTGCTCGCCATCGCCGACGGCTCGGCCCGCTCGCTCGGCTCGCTCATGGAGCTCATGTTCGCGCTCGTCGGCTGGCACTACGTGAAGCAGGGGTTCGGCGTGCTGCTCGTGCTCGCCGGCCGGCGCGGTGTCCGTTACGGCGCCGCCGAACGCCGCGTCCTCCTCTTTCATGCGTTCGCGGGCTGGGCCTTCGCGTGGGCGAACCCGTCCGGGCCGAGTCGCGAGGTCGAAGAGAAAGGCGTCGTCTACACGGCCCTCGCGCACCCTCGCTGGCTCGAGCTCGTCACGGGCGGGGCGTTCGCCGTGAGCACGCTGCTGCTCGCGGCCATGCTCGTCGTGAAGGCGCGACGCGAAGGCCGGGCGCCGCCGCTCGCGCCGCTCGTCGGGTTTCTCGCGAGCATCTGGCTCTGGAGCATTTTCTCGAGCGTCGATCCGCTCATGCTCTACGTGGTGCCCGCGCTCCACTCGCTCCAGTACCTTTACTTCGTGTGGTTGCTGCGGCGGAACGAAGCGCGCGAGGCCGAAGCGCCGCCGCGCTTCGGTCGCCCCACGCGAGAGCGACTCATCACGCTCGCCGCCGCCGCCGTCGCGCTCGGTGCCGTACAATTTCACCTCGCTCCCGCGCTCTTCGACGGGGCACGGCTCCTCGTCCCGCATCGCCTCCCGCTCGTGCTCGCCGATCTCGGCCCGACCCCGTGGTTTGCCGGCATCTACGCCGTCATCAACATCCACCACTACTTGATGGACACCGTCATCTGGCGTCGCGAAAATCCCGACACCCGCTACCTTTACCGTTGAAGCGCAAACGTAATCGGTAGAACCGTACCCAAAGCGTCCACCGCCAGGCACGCGTCGTCTCGCTTGCGTTCCCGCTCGGGCCGTGGCCAAAACGCGGGTCAAGTGGCCGCACAGCGCTTTGCGAACATCGCCAAAGAGTTCCGGGCGCTGCCCCGCGTGGACCGAGCTCTGCCGGAGCTCATGCGTGAAGCGATGCGCGTGGCACTGGGAGCGGTTCCAGCAGACGGTTGGGCCGTACTCACGCTCGATCCGGCGACGTTGCTCGCGACGGGCGGCGTGCACGAGCACGAGCTTTCGAGCGAGGCCCGCCGGCGGCTCTACGAGATCGAGTACGGCGAGGACGACGTGAATCGGTTCGCGGCGCTCACGCGCGAGCTCACGCCGGTCGGCTCGTTGTCGGAGGCGACCCAAGGCGAGCTCACGAAGAGCGCGCGCTACCGCGACGTGCTCGCGCCGGCCGGCTACGAGCACGAGCTCCGCGCGGTGCTGCGTTCCGCCAAGCACACGTGGGGCGCGTTGTTCCTCTGGCGCCGTTCGAAGCGTCCCGACTTCGCGACGCCGGACGAGGCGCTCGTGCGCGAGCTCGCGGACGCGTTCGGCGACGCGATTCGCGCGACGTTGCGCGCGACGGGGCTCGCGCACGACACGCGCAGCAACCGCGCCATTCTCGTCGTCGGGCCGGACCACGCGATCGTCTCGGCTTCGCCGGCCGCGTCGGTGTGGCTCGCCGAGCTCGCCGCGGACGGCGCGAAAGACACGGGCTGGCTGCCGCATACCGTGCGTTCGACCGTCAACGGCGCGCGCCGGGGCGCCGAACGCGGCGGCCAGACCACGGCCCACGTGCGCGTGCGCGGCGCCTCGGGGCAATGGCTCACGGTGCACGCAACGGTGCTCGGGGACGGCAACGCCGTCGTGACCATCGACGAAGGGCGGCCCATCGCCGTCGCTCCGCCCGTGCTCGCCGCCTACGGTCTCTCGCCGACGGAAGGCGAGGTGCTGCGTGATCTCCTACACGGCTTGGAGGACGCGTACATCGTCGAGCGCGCCGGGACGAGCCTCGAAGCGGTGCGCGCCGACATCGACGGCGTCATGCGCAAGGTCGGCGTCGAGGCGCGCTCCGCGCTCCCGAAGAAGCTCTTCTTCGATCACTACTTCGAGCGCGCCGAAGCGGGCGCGCGGCTCGGCGCGGACGGCTACTTCGCCTCCGGCTGAGTCGTCGGCGGCGGGTTCAGCTCGAGCGTCACGCGCGCGTGCAGGCTCGAGAGCGGGCGCTCGCCGCCGAGCGCGGGCTCGTCGTCGAAGGAAAGCTCCGTGCGCACGCGGTGGACCGCGTCGAGCACGCGCTCGAGCGGTGAGCCCAGCACGGGGAGCTCGGGAAAAATAGGGGCGTTCGGCGTGCCGCGGTCCGGATCGCGAATGCCGTCGGGCGCGAGCGAGTAGCTCTGCCCCGACGGCGTGACGACCACGGTGCCGAGGTACTCACGCATCAAGAGCCGGCCGGCCGCGGCGTCGCCCGTCTGTTCGGGCGCGCCGACCAACACCGCCGCGGCGAGCGCGCTCGCTTGGGTGTCCTCGTCCGTGGTCGCCGCGTCCGCCAGCCACGCGAGCGCGCGAAAGAGCGCGTCGCCCGGCTTGCTGCCGAGCTCGACCACGAGCTGCGAGGCGTCGCTCGGCACGGGGCCCTTCGGCGCCACGCTGACGGGCGGATGCTCCGTCACCAAATCGAGCGCTTGATGGAGCACCGTCTCGTTCAAGGAGAACACGAGCGCATGTTCGGTGAGCGCGTAGTAGAGCGCGCCTCGCACCTCACCGTCCGAGAAGCGGACCGCGACGACCTCCGTGCCGTGATAGCTCGGCGCGCTGCCCCATTCGAGCGCTCCCGGTGCCGCCTCGCGCGCGAGGCTCCGGAGCGCCGTCAAGCAGAGTCCGGCGCCGACGCGGCTCTTCACGCCGAGCAGCGCGTACACCGGCAAATTGGCGACTTTTTCTTCGAACGGCGTCCGCCGCGCGTGCTCGTCCGGCAGCTCGATTTCGTCGGAGAGCTCGCCGCGGAGCGCCTGCAAGATTTCGTTGCGCGGCGTGACGCCGACGAGGGCGTAGTCGCCGACCCAATCGAACGCGAAGTGGTTGCCGGAGCCGAAGACGTCGCTCATCTGCGTGAGCTCGCGGCGCAGACTCGCGTCGGCGCCGATGCCGATGACGGCGGACAAGCCGGGCAAGACCTCCGGCACCATGACGCGAGCGCGACCGACCATCTCGATGTCGTCGCGGTACTCGTTGCGCAGCGTCGGCAGCACGCGCAAATCGGCGCTGAGCGCGCGCTTACCCTGATCCGCGCGTTCGGTCACGCGCAGCGCGACCGGATCGATGCGATCGGACCACATGGCCTCGTAGGAGCGCGCGAACTCGGAGTAGCCGTCGCGCTCGGCCGCCGTCACGCGCGTCACCGGCGGTCGATCGATGAGCGGCTCGAGGTGCGCGGGCGTGCCCCACGCGGAATGCGCGGCGTGCCCCGGCTCGAACTCGATGGGGCTTCCGTCCGCGTGCTCGAGCTCGCTCCGCTCGAGAAATTTCGAGCGCAGGAGCTCGGCGGTGCTCTTCGGCGCGGCGCCGTCGATGCGCCCGCGCGCGAGCGCCGCGTAACCCGGCACGAGCAGCTCGCCGAGCGCGAGCTGCCGGCGCGCCTCCGCGATTTTCTGCTCCGGTCCGACCACGGACGCGATGAAGCGATCCCCGAGGTAGCCGAGCAGGTCGCTCGGCGTGTTCGCGTCGCGCGCGAGCATGTACGAAAAATCGGGCTCCGCGGCGAGGTTCGGGTGCTTGCCGGCGATGGTCGCGATCACGCGCCGGATCGCCTCCGGGCTGTTCGAGACGAGCTCGAAGCCGCCGACCGTCGCCCGGTGCTGGCGGATCCGCCCGTCGGCGGAGCGCCGCACCGTCACCGTCGTGCCGTCCGTGGTGAAGGTGCTCTCCTTCACGTTCGGGTGGGCGACGGCGTGGTGCGCGAGCGCTGCGGCGAGCGCCGTCGAAAAGAGCGGCGTGTTCTTCACGCGAAAAATCAGCGTCAGGTCCGTGCCCTCGTGGACGTAAGGGTCGCTGCCCGTGATCGCGAGATCGGTCACGACGTCGGGCCCGAAGAGCCGCGTCAGCTCCGTTCGTTCGAGCGCGAGCTCCGTCTCGTAGCGCGCGAACGTGTCGCGGTCCTCGGGGTGTCCGTCGAGCACGTCCGCCGCCGGCTCGCCGAACGACTCGACCACGTCGAGCACGTCGAGGAACTCGCCGAAGTTGCGCGCGCGCACGAAGTAAAACTCCGCCGGCACCGCGTGGGCGAGCGCTTCGTCCGCGGCGCGCTTGCCGAGCGCCGTGGCGAGGTCCGCCCACGGATGGCGCGCGAGGTTCGGCGGCTTCGTCTCCGCGATCGGAAGGTTCGCCCGCTCCTTGCTCGCCTGGACGAAAAGCTCGCGGTTCTCCTCGAGCGCGCGCTGCACCGAAATGCGCCCCGTGGTCGTGTCCATCAAGCGCGAAAGCTCGTAGCTCGTCTCGTTCGACGGCGCGGGCCGGGGGCGCACGGCGCGTGCCGGCGCGGGCCTCGCGGCTCGCGCCGAGACGGCCGGCTTCGGCTCGCCGTACACGCGCACGAGCCGGCGCGCCGCGAACGCGTCCGGCGCGTCGCCTTGATCGCGGAGCTCCTGCGCGAAAGCGGCCGCCCAGCGCTTGACGAGCGTCGCGTCCGTCTTTGCTTTCGGATCGATCGTCGCGCGGAACGGCACGCGGTGGCCCGGCCCGTCGTAGGCGATCGTGTAGACGGTGCCGGTCACGGGCTCGGGGCTCTTCTTGCGGCGCACCCAGATGCGAGGCACGCGGCGCAGCCCCCCGCCGCTGTCGGTGAACGCCATCTGTCCGAGCGGCGGCTCGAGTCCGACGCTGGTCGAGTGCCACGCCTCCACGAGCGCATCGGGCGCCGGCGCGCCGCCGCCCGGCGTCGCTGCAGCGCTGCCGAGCACGAGCTCGAGGATCTCGTAGGCGCCGTCGTCGGCGCGCGCGTTGAGCGTCGCGGTGCGCGGCGGATCGTCCACCGGGTTCAACGCGCCCGTGCGGAGCATCGGCGCGGGCGGCTCCGGCGCCGGCGCGCTCGCTGCCGCCACGACGCCCGAACCGGCCGCCGCGCTCCTCTTGGCGGGCGTCGCGGGCGCCTTCTCGGCCGGCGCGCAGCCGCCGAGCACCCCGATCGCCACCAGCGCCGCCGCCGACCGTCGAAACCCGCGTCCCTCGGGGCCCTTGAGCATGGCCGGCAGGATAGCGCGAGAATCGTTGAAGAAAGCGCCGCACAAAACCACGGTTCAGTGCTTTTTCACCGGTCCGTGCTACGGCTGCGCCCCTCGCGGCTTCCCTTTTCGGGGCCGTTTGGCTACTTCGCCGCCCTAACCCCCCTCTCCGGAACATTCCTGTGGCAACTCGCATCCCCCTCGAACGCATCCGCAACATCGGCATCTCCGCCCACATCGACTCCGGCAAGACGACGCTCACCGAGCGCATCCTCTTTTACACCGGTCGCATCCACGCCATCCACGAGGTGCGCGGCAAGGACGGCGTCGGCGCCAAGATGGACTCGATGGACCTCGAGCGCGAAAAGGGCATCACCATCCAGTCCGCCGCGACGTACTGCGTGTGGAAGGGCTCGAAGGGTCAGTTCGAGGACATCAACATCAACATCATCGACACGCCCGGCCACGTCGACTTCACGATCGAAGTCGAACGCGCGCTCCGCGTGCTCGACGGCGCCATCCTCGTGCTCGACTCGGGCAAGGGCGTGCAGAGCCAGTCGATCACGGTCGACCGCCAGATGAAGCGCTACCGCGTCCCCCGCATCGCCTTCGTCAACAAGATGGACAACCCCGGCGCGAACTACGAGCGCGTCGCCGACATGCTGAAGGAGAAGCTCGGCCACCACCCGGTCAAGCTGCAGGTGCCGATGGGCGCCGAGGACAAGTTCGTCGGCCTGATCGACCCGATCATCGGCAAGGCCTATTACTTCGAGGGCGACGACGGCGAGATCATCAAGGAAGTGGACGTGCCGGCCGAGTACGCCGAGCGCACCAAGCTCGCGCGCGAAGAGATCGTGTCGCAGGTCGCCGACGTCGACGACACGCTCGCCGAGAAGTTCATCAACGAAGAGCCCGTCACGAACGAAGAGCTCAAGGCCGCCATCCGCCGCGCCACGCTCGCGCTCAAGATGACGCCGGTCATGTGCGGCTCGGCCTTCAAGAACAAGGGCGTGCAGCTCCTGCTCGACGGCGTCGTCGAGTACCTCCCGAACCCGACCGAGGTCGTGAACGAGGGTCACGATCAGGACAAGAACGAAGAGAAGATCGTCATCGAGTCGGATTCGGCGAAGCCGTTCGTCGGCCTGGCCTTCAAGCTCCAGCAGGACAAATACGGCCAACTCACGTATTTCCGCATCTATCAGGGCAAGGTCACGACCGGCGACACCATCTTCAACATCTCGAACGAGCGCCGCAAAGTCCGCGTGCCGCGCATGTTCCGCATGCACTCGGACGACCGCGAGGAGATCGAGACGGCCGAGGCCGGCGACATCGTCGCCTTCTACGGCGTCGAAGCGAGCTCCGGTGAAACCTTCACCGACGGCAAGCAGAGCATCACGCTCACCAGCATGCACGTGCCCGCGGCCGTGATTTCACTCGCCGTGCAGCCGAAGGATCGCGCCGCCGAGGCGAACTTCTCGAAGGCGCTGAACCGCTTCACGAAGGAAGACCCGACCTTCCGCGTGCATCAAGACGAAGAGTCGCAGCAGACGATCATCAGCGGCATGGGCGAGCTCCACCTCGACATCTACATGGAGCGCATGCGCCGCGAGTACAACTGCGACGTCATCGCGGGCAAGCCGCAGGTCGCCTACCGCGAGACGATCACGCAGCGCGCGGAGATCGCGTACACGCACAAGAAGCAGACGGGCGGCTCCGGCCAGTACGGTAAAATCGGCGGCTACCTCGAGCCGCTTCCGCCGGACGCGGTCGAGACCTACGAGTTCGTGGACGAGATCGTGGGCGGCGTGATCCCGAAGGAGTTCATTCCGGCTTGCGACAAGGGCTTCCGCGAGGCGATCAAGAAGGGCGCGCTCATCGGCTTCCCGGTGGTCGGCGTCCGCGCGGTCTTGAACGACGGCGCGTCGCACGCGGTCGACTCGTCCGAAATGGCGTTCAAGACGGCGGCGCTCATGGGCTTCCGCGAAGCGTACCCGAAGGCGAAGCCGACCATTCTCGAGCCGATCATGAAGGTCGAAGTCGAGGCGCCGGTCGAATTCCAGGGCTCGGTCGTCGGTCAGGTGAACCAGCGCCGCGGCGTGATTCTCGAGACGGTGAGCGACGACGTGGTCACCATCACGGCCGAGGTGCCGCTCAACACCATGTTCGGCTACTCGACGGATCTGCGCTCCGCCACGCAGGGCAAGGGCAACTACACGATGGAGTTCGCCCGCTACGCGCCCGTGCCGAAGCAAGAGCAAGAGACGATGATGAAGGAGTACCGCGAGAAGCAGGCCAAGGAAGCCGCGGCTCGCAAGTAAGTCCTCGGAGTGATATGAGGGCGCAGGCGGGGCGCCCGGTCGAGCGGAGATACCCGCCGCCACCATGCCACTCAGTCCCGAGCAGATCACGGAATGCCTCAAGGTGCTCGAGTCCTTGCTCGAGCACCGCGAGGAGCTCTTGGAGATCGATCTGCCCACCCGCAAGCGCCTGCTCGAGGTGGCGGGGCGTTTGGCGCAGCCGGACCGCACCGAACAGCGCTACCTCGCGCGCGCGTCGCGGAAGAAGAAGCGCCGTGACGTGAAGGCCGCCGACGAAGCGCTCTTGAGCCGCGCCGGCATCCGCAGAAAGCGCCTCGAGCCCGTCTTCATCACGCCCGAGCCGCGCGCGCTCGCCGACGCGGGCGGCGGCGTGCACGAGGCCAACGGCGCCGAAACTCGCGCCGAGGACGACCAGCGGGCGGCGCCGCGCGACGCCGAGACGCTCGGCCGCGAGCGCGAGCTACCGACGGAGCCGGTGAACCTCTTGCCGGACCTCGGTCCGACCCAGGAGACGAGCGCCGTGCACGAGACGAGCGGCGTGCACGAGACGCGCGACGTGTTCGCGACGCTGACCGCCACGGCGCGCCCGACCGTCGAGGACGACGGCGAGCGCCTGCGCGACGCGCGCGTTTGCTACGTCTGCAAGCAGCCGCGCGATCGCGTCCATTTCTTCTACGATCAGCTCTGCGTCGAGTGCGGCGACTTCAACTACGCGAAACGCTCGCAGACGGCGGATTTGCGCGGCCGAACCGCGCTCATCAGCGGCGCGCGCATCAAAATCGGCTACCAGGCCGCGATTCTGCTCCTGCGCGCGGGCGCGCGCGTCGTCGTCACCACGCGCTTCCCGCGCGACGCCGCGCGCCGCTACGCCACGGAGCGCGACTACGCCGAGTGGCGCCATCGCCTCGCCATCTACGGCCTCGATTTGCGTCACACGCCGAGCGTCGAAGCGTTCGCGCGCCACTTCGCCGAACGTGAGGCGAGGCTCGACTTCATGCTGCACAACGCCTGCCAGACCGTGCGGCGTCCCGCCGGCTTCTACGGCCACCTGATGGACGGCGAGCTCGGTCCGCTCGAAACCGTCCCGGAGGCGGCCCGGTCGCTCCTCGCCGATCACGAAGCGCTCACGGCCTCCCGCCGCCGGCTCGCGAGCGGTGCCGGCGCGTCCGCGAGCCGCGCCGTCGGCGTGCGGGCGCCGGACGCCGCGTCGCCCGCCGGTGAACACGAGCCGTCGCCGGTCGGCCTCGCCGCCTCGGCCGCACTCTCGCAACTCGAGCTTTTGCCCGAAGATCGCGACAAGAGCGAGATCATCTTCCCGCGCGGCGAGCTCGACCAAGATCAGCAGCAGATCGATCGGCGCGGCATCAACAGCTGGCGGCTCGCGCTCGACGAGGTCGGTAGCGTCGAGCTCCTCGAGGTGCAGCTCGTGAACAGCATCGCGCCCTTCGTGCTGAACGCGCGCTTGAAGGCGCTCATGCTGCGCGAGCGCACGTTCGACAAACACATCGTGAACGTTTCGGCGATGGAGGGGCAATTTTATCGGCGCTTCAAGACCGACAAGCACCCCCACACGAACATGGCCAAAGCCGCGCTCAACATGATGACGCGCACCTCCGCGCCCGACTACGCGAAGGACGGCATTTTCATGAACAGCGTCGATACCGGCTGGGTGACGGACGAAGACCCCGCGCACATCGCTGCACGAAAAACGGCGGAAAACGGCTTCCACCCGCCGCTCGACATCGTGGACGGCGCGGCCCGCATCGTCGACCCGATCTTCGACGGCATCAACACGGGACGCCACGTCTGGGGCCAATTCCTCAAGGACTATCGCCCGACGGCTTGGTAACATCCGTCGCCATGTCGACGTTCGATTTCGATCCCGAGTACGTTTTCTCACACCACGCGGCGACTCCGGAGAAGCTCAAGACGTACGCGCTCATCCACGAGTCGGCCAAAGCGTTCGCCAAGGTCATCATGGAGCGCGTGCCGGACGGCGCCGATCGCAACACGGCGTTACGCCGGCTGCGCGAAGCCTCGATGATCGCCTGCGCCGGCGTCTCCCTCGACGGCCGCCTCAAATAACGCGACTTCATGCCTCTCGAAGACGATTTCGCCGCCGCGCAGACGCGCGTTCGCTCGCTCGCCAAAACGCCGGATCCGTCGGAGCTCCTCGAGCTCTACGCGCTCTACAAGCAGGGCTCCGCCGGGGACGTCCAGGGCAGCCGCCCCGGCATGCTCGATTTCAAGGGCCGCGCCAAGTACGACGCTTGGGCCGCGAAGAAGGGCACGGCGAAGGACGCGGCGCAACGCGCGTACGTCGAGCTCGTCGCGAAGCTCACCGCCAAGTACGGCTGAAGACGCCGCCGCTCGGGGGACGAGGCGGCGCGGGGCTCACGCCGCGAGCGGATTGACCCAGCGCACGCCTTCGAAGCGCGCGAAGTCTCGATCGTTCGAGTAAACCTCAGCCTGATGTTCGAGCGCGTGGGCGGCGATTTGGACATCGGTCGTCAGGTTCGCGCCCGTACCCAATTGCTCGAGCAAGCCAAAAGCCAAATCGAGGTGACGGCTGCCTGGGACGAGCAAGCTCACGACCTCCCGAGCGAGCCAGCCCTTGACTCGTTCGAGCGCGTCCGTCACCGACAAGGGCTCGCGAAAGACGCGCCGGTTCGTGCTGAGCCGCAGGAACCCGAACACACACGCGGGCGCAAGTCCGACGCGGCGCTCGCCGCTCAGCGCATCTTCCCACCACTTGCGGGCGCGGGCGTGCAACGGGTGCGCGTCGAGCTCGGCATACAAGACGAGATTCACGTCCGGGACGATCATCGACGTTCACGCATCCGTGCCGCGACGGCGTCGTCCTCGAGCTCGTCCGTCAGCTTGTTGAACGACTCGGGGTCGATCCCCGGCAAAAGACTCGTCCTGTGCGGTTTCACGCGGTAGCGCTTGGGGGTGCGGTTTGGATCGCGCGGGAGGAGGCCGCGCCGCAAGGCCTCGTTCACGACCTGCTTGATCGGCTTTCGTTGCTCCGCGGCCGCGTCCTCGATGAGCTTCGCCACGTCCGGGTCGAGCGTCAAGGTGGTCCGCACGAAGGCATCATGATGCTCTCGAATCGATGCGTCAAGGCGGCCGCCGCGGGAGCGTTCCGCGGCGGCGACGGGGCCTTCCGCGTGGGCGCTCACTCTTGCGCGGCGAGCGAGACGGCGGCCGGCTCGGCGAGCACCGCGTTCGGCTCGTTCGCCGGAGCGGCTTCGCGGGCGTGCGGCGTGTGCGGGTAGCGCGCGCGCTGGGTGGAGAGGTTCTTCACGATGCCGAGCGCCGCGAGCACGCGAATGACGAGATAAGAGGGGTCGACCTCGAAGCGGCGCGCCGCGAAATTCGGGCTCATCGCGAACTCGTGGTGGTTATTCTGGAAGAGCTCGCCGAGCGTCACGAAGTCGAAGACGAGCGTGTTGCGCGACGCGTCCGCCGACGCGTAGTTGCGATAGCCGAAGCGGTGGCCGGCGTAGTTCACGATCGCGCCGTGGATCGGGCCCATCACGTAGTGCGCCGGCAGCAAGAGGTACCACCACGCGCTCGGGGCGAACGCGACGTAGAAGCCCGTGTAGAACGCGAGCCACACGATGCGCATCGGCCAGGATTGGCTGAGCTTGTCGAGGACGGGCCATTCCGGACACGCGCTCGCGAAGCGGGCCTCGGGTTCGACGCGGTGGTAGGCGAAGTCGTCGTAACGAAGCTTCGTCTCCCACATCATCTTGAACACGTTCGGCTCGAACACGGGCGAGTGCGGGTCGCGCTCGGTGTCGCTGAACGCGTGGTGCATGCGGTGCAGGATCGCGTAGCCGCGCGGGTGGAGGTAGCTCGCGCCCTGCGACAGGTACGTGAGGAAGTGGAAGAAGCGCTCCCAGCGTCGCGACAGCTCGAACTGCCGGTGCGCGCCGTAGCGATGCAAGAAGAACGTCTGGCAAAACACCGACGAGAGCCAGTGTCCGGAGAAGAAGAGCAGGATGGCGGTCATCGAGGGGGCGCGCCTCGGGCGAAGCGCGCGACACCCTAGCGCCGTTCGCCGCCTCCGGAAACCTTCGCGCCAATTTCGCGCCGCAGCGGATCCAGGGCGCGCCGTGTTCGAGCGGCGCGCCGCCGAGCGGCGCCGCGGACCGCGCTATTCGACGCGTTCGACGTGACCGTCGGCGTGCTTGGCGAAGCGGCCGTCGGCGCGGGCGTGCACGGGGCCGTCGCTCGGCCACGGCCACCCGCCGAAGCGCGTGCGCTGGTAGTCGCGGATGGCGCCCTGGATCTCTTCGCGTGTGTTCATGACGAAGGGGCCGTGTTGCACGACGGGCTTGCCGATGGGTCGCCCCTGCAACATCAGGAGCTCGACCTCGCCGGGCCCGGCCTCGAGCGGCACGGGCACGTCGGCCCTCACGCGCGCGGCGACCGGCGCGCTGAACGAGCGGCCGCCGATGCGCACGCCGGGGCCCGCGAAGAAGTACAAGGTGCGGAGCACGTCTTCGTCCGCGGCGGGCGGGAGCTCCCACGTTGCGCCCGCGTCGAGGCGCAAACACCAGATGGCCACGTCGCTGCCCGGCTCGGACGCCCACGACTTCGGCGGCGGCGCCGGCGGTCGCTTGCCCTCGAGCGAGCCGGCGACGACGGTCACGTCGACCGCGCGTCCCGCGGCGTCCACCGCGTGCACGCGCGGGATGTCGCGGTTCCAGAGCATCGTGAAATGAGGCTCGACGAACTTGTTCTCGGGCGGGAGGTTCAGCCAAATCTGAAAGAGCTCGAGCGTGTTCTCGCGCTCCTGGTCGAGGAGCGGGAACATCTCCGAATGGACGATGCCGGCGCCGGCCGTGAGCCACTGCACGTCCCCCGAGCCGAAGCGCGCCGTCGCCCCGAGCGAGTCCGAATGATCGATGAGCCCGCGCCGCGCGATGGTCACCGTCTCGAAGCCGCGGTGCGGATGCTGCGGAAAGCCGGGGACCACGTCCCCGTGGTACATGCGCCAGCCGTCCTTACCCTCGAAATCCATGCCGATGTTGCGGCCGGCGAGCGAGGCGTTCGGGCCGAGCGCCGCGTTGCCCTGCGGGTACCGGTCGAGGTGGTGCACGCAGAAGAGGAAGGGGTCGACGCAGACCCACGGGAAGCCGAGCGGGAGGGTTTCGAGAACGAGGTCACTCACAGTCGCGAAAACGTAATCACCGTGGGTCAGTTTCGCCAGGTGCCGCCCGCGCCGCGCGCGTTCAGCCGCCCTTGGCGTAGGTGCCCATGAGCTCGCCGCGGGCGAGCACGTGGCCCTGCATCGCGCGGACGAGCTCGGCTTTCGTCGGCTCGCCGAGGTCGCCGAGCTCACGGTCGAGCGCGAAGACCCGGATGAAGTACCGATGCCTGCCGACGGGCGGGCAAGGGCCGCGGTAGCCGGGGCTGCCCCAGTCGTTTTTGCCCGTGCGGCCGAGCCGTTGCGGATCCCCGGCGCCGGCCGGGAGCGAGCGCGTGGTCGCGGGCAAATCGTAAGCGACCCAGTGCGCCCACACGGTCTTGGGCGCTGCCGGATCGGGCGCGTCGGGGTCTTCGATGTAGAGCGCGAGGCTCTTCGTTCCGTCCGGGACGTCGCCGATCGCGAGTGGCGGCGAGCGATCGGAGCCGTCGCACGTGTGCTGTTTCGGAAACGCCGCGCCCGCCGCGAACGCCGGCGAGCTCACGGCGAGCGTCTTCTCGCTCGAGCTCGACGGCGCCGCCGCGGGGCCGCCCGCTTGCGGAGCCGACGGCGCGTCGACGGCCGGCGCCGAGCTCACGGCTGACGAGCTGCTCTGTGCCTCGCGTCCCGCCTCGGAGCGCGAGCACGCGGCGAGCAGCAAGACGAACAAAAGTACGCTGAGGGCCCGGTGCAGCGGAACCTCCGAGTGCACGGGCAGGTTCTGGCCGGCATGGACGTCACGGCGCGCCGCGTGGCGAAGCCACGCCCGCGTAGAATCATCGGTCTTGGAAGAACGGATCACGAGCGCCCCGCGAGAGGACAACCAACGTGAGCACCGGCGCGGCCGGCGCATCGTTGCTGTCAGGTCAGCCCTATCGCCGAGCGCGGCCGCGATCCAATACAAAAAATCCACGCGCCCCGCACCGTTCGTGCGGGGCTCTCTCGGTCAACCCGTCGGAACGCTGACCACCGTGGACGGGATCACCTTGCCGGTGCCGCCCTGGACCAGGGCCGTGTCCATTTGCGACTGCGGGATGCCGAGCGCGGCACCGAGCGTGCGCGCCATGGCCACGTGCGTGTCGAGACGCGCCACGTCGCCGCCGGAGGGCGCGACGAGCCCCGTCGAGGAGTCGATGTCGCCGGCGCCGAGCGCGGCGCTGGTCGAACCGAAACCGCTCGACACGTTCGTCACGCCGCCGGTGATGCCGGGCGCGACGTTCTTGCCGATCATCACGGCGACCGCGTGGTTGCCGTAGTGATCGCGGCCGGCCCTCGACTCCGTCTTGTCGATGCCGTTCAGGTTCCGCCCGAACACGTTGAGCGTCGAGAACGTCACCTTGTCTTGCAAGCCGTTGTTCGCGAGCGCCTGCAGGATCATGTTGATGCCGGCGACGCCGCGCTTCGAATCCGTGTGCGCGGCGGTTTCGTTCGCGAGGTTACTGTCGCTGTGGTTGTCGCCGCCGAAGTCGATCTTCACCGTCACGACCGGCGTCACGTTGGCGGCGATGAGCGCCGCCGCGGCGTACGCCTGACCCTGCACGTCGTCGCCCGTGATCGACATGAGCAGATTGCCGAGCGTGTCCTTCAGCGAGCGGACCTGGGTCTGGCTGTTCGCGAGCGCGTCGAGGAACTTCGACTGGACGCCCGTCGAATCCTGCTTCGCGAGGTCGTTCAGCTTGTTCATGTAGGTGTCGCGGATGGGGCGCAGCGCGACGAGGACGCTCGCCGCGCTCCCACCGTTCTTGCCGCCGGGGATGCCGCCGCCGCCGAAGCCGCTCGAGCCCGACGAGCCCGTGAGGAGCTGGCGGAGCTGCGTCGGAGAGACGGCGGGATTCGTGCGGCCTTCGTAGCTGATGAGCTCGGTCGCGGTGGTGCCGGCGGCGAGCGCGACGGGCTCGGGCTGCACGGTGCCGAGGCACCCCGCGAGGATCTTCGCGTACGCGGACACGAGCATTTCACCGCCGGTCGTCGCGCCCATCAAGCGCGAGACCTTGGCCTGGTCGCCGTGGTTGTTCGCGAGCGTGACGTGGTGGAAGAAGTTCGTGCGCCCGAGCGCGGCCGGGAGCAGCGTGCCCCAGGGCGTGGCCGCGGTGTATGACTGCGAGCCGAGCATCATCTGGATCGGCGCCATCGTCGTGTCCTGCGGATGGATCGCCGCCATCGCGTCGCCGTCGTACGTGCCCGGGCAGTTGCAGCTCATCGGGTCTCCCATGCTGGAGACGTTCATGATGAGGTATTGCAGGTTGTCTTTCGCCTGGATCGCGCATTCGAGATCCTCGGCGGTCGCCTTTCTCGGGTTCGCCAGGAACCAGACGGGAAGCCCCGTGGCGAGGGCCTTCAAACCGAGATAGCCGGAGCCGAAAAGCCCGCTCAGGAGGGCGTTACGTCGGGTGAGCACAGGTTGCGTCATGGTCTCGTCTCAACTCTCTCAGAGGCCGAAGGAAACGGACGTCGGCGATTGGCAGGCTAGGGAGAAGGTCGACTGGAGGGCTTGGGTCGCGGTGTGGCCGGAGAGCGCCTCGTTGTAGTGATCCTGGAGGATCTGCATGGCGGGCGCGTACTTCGGATCGCCCGACGCGTAGCCCATCAGGTTTTGAACCATCGTGTCGAACGCGGCCATCAGGTTCGAGCTCTGGAACGGCGCGTTCGTCACGTCCACCACGGTCGGAGCGACCGATTCACACACGAGCTCGGTCGCGGCGCGGTAGAAGAGCGTCGGGTCGGCGAGGGTGACGGGCACCTCCGAGCCGCGCGCGAAGCCGTCCGCCGGCATCGCGCCCGCCAGGCGGTTCATCGCTTGGGCGGTGGCGTAGGTGCTGTTCGACTGCGAGAAGCCGTTCGAGAACGGGAAGGCGACGTGCAAGCCGCACACGTCGGTGATCCCGAGCTTGTTCGAGAGCTCCTGGCAGAACTGGTCCTTGCGAGCGACGCTGACGACCACGTCACGCTGCTGGAACGTGTAGGTGTCGGACTTCGCCGTGACGAGCGGCGAGGACATGAGCTCCCGCAGCATCGTCTTGAAGTCGTAGTTCGAGTCCACGAACGCCTTCACGATCCGGCGGAATTCCGGGTCGGATTCGGTGCAGGACGCGGAGTCGGCGTAGTAACAAAGCTTCTGCGTGAACGCGAGCGCGAAGCGGTTCAGCTTCGTGAGCGACGAGTCCATCGGCGGAGCGTTCGGATCGGACACGGTGTCGGTCACCGTGCCGAGCAGCGTGCCGAGATCCGTGAGCGTCACGCCGGTGGCGTTCACGTCGCCGAAGGCGAGCGCGCCGCCGTTCGTGCGGTCGGGCTGCACGTTGTCGCTGCCGTAGCGGAACGTCGGGAAGTCGTTGCGATCGCTGAAGTCGTAATAGCTCTCCCAGAATTGCTTCATGGGATCGAGGATCTTGTGGCAGCCGTAGCACTGCGGATCCGAGTCCGGCGAGTGATCGGGCTCGAGGCCCTCGTTGCTCACCGGATTGATCGAGTTGTCGCTCGTGAGGCCCTCACCGAGCGCGATGAGTAGCGTCTGGTTCGCGGTCACGCGGTGCTTGTTGCTGTCGTTCGTGGTGAACGTCGCCATGAACGCGGGCGTCGTGAAGTAGCTCACGCGCGGCAGGGCGAGACCGATCGTGTTCGTCTGGCGCAGCGTCGGCAGATCGTACATTTCCGGCGCCATCTTCCCGTCGGTGATGGTGACGTTGCGCCAATCCGAGAGGTCCATCGCCGTGTAGTAGGGGAGGGACTCGTGCTCGATGCACTGGATGTTCGCCGAAAGCGGCGTGCGCGGCGTGAAGCCGAAGAGGCGCTGGAACAGGATCGCGTAGCCGGGCTCGCTCTTGATCTCGGGCGTGCAGGTGCCGCCGAAGCTCCCCCCGAAGCCCGAGTCGCCCATGGCGGGCACCTGATCGTCGAAGAGCAGCGTCTTCGACGGGTCGGTCGCGCTGCCGTCCATCGGGAACTTGTTCGCGACGCGATCGCTGTCGGTGGGCGTGCCTTTCGAACCCACCTGCGTCATGTCGATCTGCCACTTCAGCGGGTTCTTCGCCGTGCCGCCGAGGGGCGCGTCGTTCGGATTCTCGATCTGGATGTAGAGGCTCATGAGAGCCGTCGTCATCATGTAGTTGCGGGTCGTCAGCACGTTGATGAACGGCTGCTTCTTCTCCATGATGTCGAACGCCGTGCGCGCGAAGCTCTCCTGCAGGTTCTGCACGAGCTTCGGGAACGCGTCGTCACCGTAGATGTAGAGCGGGTTCAGATCGAAACCGCCGTACTCGAGGAGCTGCCCCTTGAAGTCCTCCGTCGGGGCGAAGCCGATCTGCTCGAAGGCGTTCGTGAAGAACGTGATGAACTTGTCTTTGAAGAAGCCGTAAAACTGGGGCTGACTCGGGTCCGTCCACGTGTCGATGAGCGTCTTCAGCGCCGCGTCCGGGTCGGCCGCGGTCGCGACGGACTGCACTTCCGTCTCCGTCGGGGCGAGGCCGGTGAGCAGGCCCTTCACCTTGCGGAGCTGCGCACGCAAATCGGCGGGCTCCATCGGCCCGACCGGCTCCGTGCCCGTCGTGCCGCCCGAGGAGCTCGCCATGCCGCCCGAGGCCATCATGCTGCCGCCCGTGCCGCTGCCTCCGGTACCGGTTCCGCCCGAGCCGGTCGCGCCCGAACCCGTGGCGCCCGAGCCGGTCGCGCCGGAGCCGGTCGCGCCCGAACCCGTCGCGCCGCTTCCGGTCGCGCCGCTGCCCGTGCTCGCGCCCGAACCCGATGTCGGAGTGCCGCCGGGCCCCGTACTAGAGGAGTTGCTCTTGATGTTGCCGGTACAGGCGAGCAAAAGCCCTGCTAGCGCCGTAAAGCCCATAGAGCGCGTCGACTTGATCATGCTTCCATCCTCCGCTCTCCAAAACGTGGAGCGGCACCGCTAGAACAGTAACCGCGGCGTGCTGGCGGAGGCCACGGATCTGCACGGGGCCCAGCCTTCACATGGTGTCATGCCCAGAAGGAGCCAGCCAGTACGGCGCCGAGCGCTGATTCGGCGAAATTCTCCGAGAATTTTCGCACGCCTACCGAGCAAATTTGCGCCTGCTCGGCAATTTGCCTGGAATCTTCGCTGCTGGGTACGATCTCGAATTCGCGCTCTGGATTCGAGTGCTTACTTCGTCGTGACGATATCGAATTTGCAGTGCGAGCAACCGTCGTGGTCGACGTTGTTGCCGTCGTCACATTGCTCGTAGGGCTGCCCCGTCGAGGGGTCGATCGAGACCGCGATGGAGCCGTCACCGCAGTACGGCCCGAGTTTGCAGCCCGGCGCGCATCCGCCGTAGTTGCCGACGTTCATCCCGTCGTCGCACTGTTCGCCCTGGTCGGCCTGCACGACGCCGTCGCCGCAACGGGGACCCGGCATGCAGTCGGGGCCGCAGCCCCCGTACGTGCCGGTGTTCATCCCGTCGTCACAGACTTCGCCGTCCTCGGTCTGGACCACGCCGTCGCCGCAACGCGGGCCGAGGACGCAACCCGGAGCACATTGATTGTAGCCGCCGAGGTTGTGGCCGTCGTCGCACTCCTCACCCGGGCCGACCATGCCGTCGCCGCAATCGGTGACGCAGTCGCTCGGCGTGTCGTTGAAGCCCGCGAGCGTGAGCTTGAAGGACGACCCTTCGACCTCGCGCTCGGCGTGGAAGATCTGGATTTGGTAGACGTTGCCGTCGGCAAGGCCGTACGTCGACGCCATCCCGTTCTTCTTGGTCGACGTGAGGGTGGTCCCGTCGTCCATCACCGTGATCTGCGTGACGACGTTGACCGCGCCGTTGGCGATCGTCAGCGTGCCGTTCAACGGCACGTGCCACGCGCCGAGATCGACCGCGAGGTGACCGTTCAAGAACACCCACACGTCGTCGTCGCCCGTGAAGTCGAGCGTCGCGTTCATGTCGTTCGTGTACTTGAACCAGTACTTCACCTCGGTCGTGAAGCTGAAGTTGTGCATCTTCGACGGGAAGAGACCGGTCGACGTCTGGATCGGCGTCGTGACGCCGAGCGTGGTCGCCGCGTCGCTCTCCCACGGCCAGCCGTTCCACCCGTACTCCGAGGGCACTTTGCCTTCGGAACGCGTCTCGGTGAGGATGCCCTTGGCGGTGTCGAGCGGGAAGAAGAGCGGGTTGCCGTCGTAGCCGTTGTTGGTCGGGATGTCGGCGCAGCACGAGCTCGTCTGGTTCGCGCCCCACGGCGTGCACGGGTCGTAACACATCTGGCCGGCGCCGACGGCGCACGCCGTGCAGCCGCCGCCCGCGGGACCGCCGTACGCCGGCATCCCGTAGTCGGCCATCGTCGTCTCGCCCTTCCACTGCTCGCCGTTCGCGCCCCAGCGATTCACGTAGCCCATCTTGCCGTTGTCCCAGAGGACGAGCTTGCCGGGGATGGGACCGCTCGACGGTTTCCCGTCGCGGTACCACTCGGCGAAGGCGGCTTGGCCGTGCATGAAGCCGTTCGCGACGGTGGCCGCCGTCGATTGCTGCGGCTTGCCGTCGGTGTCGAGCATGTCCTGCACGAGACCCTGAATGGCGCCGGAGTTGTTGTATCCCGGCTGAAAGTCGGGGTGGCCGCCGGTGGCGCCGTTCGCGTTGAAATCACGGAAGGTCGCGTCGACCGTCAGCGTGCAGATGTTCGCCATCTGCCCCGTCTTCGGATCGACGCCCATCTTCTGCACGCAGGGCGCGTTGTTGTTGCAGACGTAGCCGTCCTCCACCATGCACGTGCTCGAGCAACCGTCGCCGTCGCGCAAGTTGCCGTCGTCGCACTGCTCGTTGCCGAAGACGATGCCGTCGCCGCAGCTCGACGTGCAGGGCATGCCCGTGGCGCACGTGGGCTCGGCGCGGCAATCCGGCGAGCAGCCGTCGAACGCGACGGTGTTGCCGTCGTCGCAGCTCTCCGCGCCTTCCTTCTTGCCGTCGCCGCACGTCGTCGGCGTGCACACGCTCGGCGAGCCGTCGCACTTGTAGCCTTGCTCGATACGGCAATGGTCGCTGCAGCCGTCGCCGGCCATCGTGTTCTTGTCGTCGCAGCCTTCGTTCGGGTCGACGACGCCGTCACCGCACGTGTAGTGGTGCACGCACGGCTGGCCGGGAACGGTGCAGGAATAGCCGAGCTCGATGGTGTGGCAGTCGGCCGAGCAGCCGTCGCCGTCCATCGTATTGCCGTCGTCGCAGGCCTCGCCCGGGCCGCGCATGCCGTCACCGCAGACGATGGTCGTGTGACACTGTTCGCCCGGCGGGCAGACGCAATATTGCTCGACCTTGCAGGCGCCGGAGCAGCAGTCGCCGGGCAGCGTGTTGCCGTCGTCGCACTCCTCGGTGTCCTGGTTGATCACGCCGTCGCCGCAGGCGGGCGGGACCATCGTGGTGCAGCCCTCCGGCAAGCCCGCTTGCGCGCACGGATCGACGGCCCCGCCGTCCATCATCTCGATCATGATGCCGCTCGAGCCGCCGCTCACCGAGGAGCCGCCGCCCGAGCTGTTGCCGCCCGAGCTCGAGCTATTCCCGCCGCTGCTGCCTTGTTGGGGGCCGAGCCCGTTGTTCGCGTTCGAACCGGCGCTGCAACCGCCGACGGCCATGGCGACCGCGAGTGGGATGATGACGAAAGAAGGAATCCAAGCGCGCAGCATGATGTACCTCGAGCGGACACGCGGAGTGCTCCCGCGCACGCGCACATTCTAACAGACGGCGACCACCCACGCAGGTGTCGACGGCGTCGAAAGAGCGGCGTTCGTGTCCACGCCGCCCGAGTGTCTCGACATGGCCCGGAAGGCTCAGCGTCGCTTACAGAAGCGCCGCAGCAGTCCACGGCGAGCACACGAGCCACGCGCGAAACTGCCGTGGAGGCGCTATTTTCCAAGGTCACGCGCATGCGGAACCGGTTTCTGGAACTCGGGTGCTAGGGTGCGCGCGCTTGTCACGCGCCGCTGTGCTCGGGTTCGTCTTGTTCGTTTCCTGTCGACGGCAGGTGCCGGAGCCGCCGTCCGCCGAGTCGCCGCCGGTTCGCCCCGCGGTCACGCCGAGCGCGGCGACGTCCGTTTCGGCCGCGAGCGCCGCGCCCGCCTCGACCGCGAGCGGCGCGCCCGCGCCGGCGGCGAGCGCGTGGCCCGCGGGGTTTCGCTTCGCCGCAATCGGCGACTTCGGCGACGCGGGGCCGGACGAACAACGCGTCGCGGAGCTCGTCAAGGCGTTCCACCCCGAGCTCGTCATCACGCTCGGCGACAACAACTACCCGACCGGCGGCGCCGACACGATCGATCGCAACATCGGTCAGTACTATGCGGAGTTCATCGGCTCCTACCGCGGTCATTACGGCAAGGGCGCGTCCGAGAATCGCTTCTTCCCCGCGCTCGGCAACCACGACTGGTACACGGACGGCGCGGCGCCGTACCTCGATTATTTCACGCTGCCCGGCAACGAGCGTTACTACACGTTCAGCCGCGGGCCGATCGACTTCTTCGCGCTCGACAGCGACCCGCACGAACCCGACGGCACGAACGCCCAGAGCAAGCAGGCGGCCTGGCTCAAAGCGGAAGCGGCGAAGGCCCACGGCGCCTGGCAGATCGCGTACATGCATCACCCGCCGTACTCGTCGGGGCCGCACGGCTCGACGCTCGAAACCGAGTGGCCCTACCGCGAGTGGGGGATCGACCTCGTGCTCGCGGGGCACGATCACACCTACGAGCGCGCGGTCGAAAACGGCCTCACCTTCCTCGTGAACGGTCTCGGCGGCGCGCACGAATACGAGTTCAAGGCAGCGGTTCCCGGCAGTCTCTTCCGCTATCAAGCCGAGCACGGCGCCCAGCTCGCCGTCGCGACGAAAGACGAGCTTCGCATCACCTTCGTCAACGTCGACGGCGTGCGCATCGACGAGGTGGTTTTGCGCCATGAGCATTGACGCGAGCCGCCCGTCGAAGGGCGCGAAGGCCGAGCCGCGCGCCGGAGACGCGCCGCCGGACGCCTCCGCGGAGCTGCCCGAGGCGGTGATCGTCGGCGTGAAGCTGCCGGGAGTCGACGAGGACGAGTTCGACTCCGGGCTCGCGGAGCTCGAACGGCTCGTGACGACGCTCGGTTACCGGCCGAGCGCGCGCGTGACGCAGGCGCGTGACGGCTTGTCGCCGGCGGCCGTGCTCGGCGAAGGCAAGCTCGCCGAGCTCGTCGAGCTCACGGGCGGCAGCGGCAAGACGGGGCCCGCGGTGCGCCGCAAGAAGTCGAAGGCACAGCAGCGCTGGGCCGCCGAACACGAAGCGGCGGTCGCGAAGAAGCCGGGCGGCGCGCGGAGCTACCCGCTGCCGCCCACTTCCGAGGACGACCACGAAGCGGACGAAGCGGACGAAGCGGACGGCGACGACGACTCGCCGCGCGTCGCGCTCGTGGCGGTCGATCACGAGCTCACCCCGAGCCAGGCGCGGAACCTCGAGCGCGCCGTCGGCACCGAAGTGCTCGATCGCACCGGCGTCATCATCGAGATTTTCCATCGCCGCGCGCGGAGTCGCGCCGCGCGTTTGCAGGTCGAAATGGCGCGGCTTTCGTACCTCGCACCGCGCGTGCGCGAGTCGCCGTCGGGCAAGGAGCGGCAGGCGGGCCGCGGCGCGGGCGAGGCGGCCATCGAGCTCGATCGCCGCAAAATTCGCGATCGTCTCGCCGAGCTCCGCGAGCAACTCGCCGCGCTCGAACGCGAGCAGGACGTGCGGCGGGCGCAGCGCCGCTCGCTCCGTCGCGTCGCGCTCGTCGGGTACACGAACGCGGGCAAGTCGTCGCTCATGCGCGCGCTCACCGGCAGCGCGGTGGAAGTCGAGGACCGGCTGTTCGCGACGCTCGACACGACCGTGCGCGCCCTCACGCCGGAGGTGAAGCCGCGCGTGCTCGTGAGCGACACGGTGGGCTTCATCAAGAAGCTGCCGCACGACTTGGTCGCGAGCTTCAAATCGACCCTCGACGAGGCGCTCGAAGCGTCGCTCCTGCTCTACGTCGTCGACGCCGCCGACCCGAGCTGGGAGCGCCAGCTCGCGGTGGTGCGCGAAGTGCTCGCCGACATCGGCGCCGGCGCGTCACCGTGCCGAGTCGTGATGAACAAGATCGACCGACTCACGCCCGAGCGACTCGCCGAGCTCCGGAGCGCCGAGCCGAACGCGTGGTTTACCTCCGCGCACGACGCGGCGAAGGTGGCCGAGCTCCACGCCGCGATCGTCACGTTCTTCGAATCGAGCTACGTCGGCGCCGAGCTCGTCGTGCCGTACGACGCGCAGCGCTTCGTCGCCGAAATGCACGAGTCGGGTCGGGTCGAAGAAGAGCGCTACGAGGAAGATGGCGTGCATGTGCGTTTACGTGCGGAACCCGAAACAATTCAGCGTTTTCGCGTGAAACTCACGGGCGGTTGAAGCCAATACGAGGTGAGCTAAAATAGAGGGTATGACTCCGGACGAGCTCGATGACCGCGCGCTCGACGTAGTGCTCGAAGTCGAGGAGCGGCTCGAGAGCAATCCGCTCGCCGCGCTCGACATCGCCGAGCACGCTCCGCCCGAATCGGCGTCGCATCCCGAAGTCCAGCTCGCTCGGGCGCGCGCGCTCGTCGCCGCCAAGGGCGCCGCGTCGGCCAAGCCGGTGCTCGAGGCGCTCGCGCACCGCGAGCCCGATTTCGCCGAAGCGAGGCACCTCTACGCGCAGGTGCTCGAGGAGCTCGGCGAGCACCCGGCGTCCGTTCGCGAAATGCTCGTGGTGCGCCGCCTCGACGCCGCCTCGGACGAGCGGGACGGCTTCGATCTCGCCGCCGTCGAGGCGCCGATCGTGAGCACGGCCGAGAAGGTGCTGGGCGAGCTGCCGCAGCGTTTCAAGACGTTGCTCGCCGGCGTGCCCGTGCTCGTCGAAGATCGGCCGAGCGAGGAGCTCGTGCGCGACGGTTTCGATCCGCGGAGCCTCGGCCTCTTTTCGGGACCGGACCAGGCCGAGCGCGCGGGACCGGGCGTCGCGCCCGCCCCGACGCACATCGTGCTCTACGCCGCGAACCTCGCGGCCTTCGCCGATCCGAACGATCCCGAAGAGCTCGAGCACGAGGTCGAGATCACGCTGCTCCACGAAATCGGCCACTACTTCGGGTTGGACGAAGACGGGCTCGAAGCGCTCGGCCTCGGCTGAACGGCGCCCTTGACGCCGCGGCGCGCCCGCGTGTAGTTGAGCGCGAAATTCACGAATAGTCGGACGGAGGCAGGGAAGCCGGTGAAAATCCGGCGCGGTCCCGCCACTGTCATCGGACCATGACGACGCCAGCGAGCGGAGCGCGAGCTCCGTTCGGGCCACTCGGGAAGACCGGGGAAGGCCGAGCCGAGTCGAAGGTCCGAGAGCCAGGATACCTCCCCGTCCGAGCCCACAAGAACCCCACGGTCGATGGGGCGTGGAGGCACGACAGGCGTGTCACCAGGCTCACTCGTCCGCGGGTTCCCGAAATGCCGGCGGTTGACCGGCACGGAAGCAGCGACGGAACCATGAATCGATTGAGCTCGGGGGTGTTTGGGTTGGCGCTCGGTTGCGCGCTCGGCGTCGGCGTGACGGGCTGCGGCGGCGACGACGACTCGACGGCGAAGCCGGCGACGCCCGCGCCGGACATCGAGGTGAAAGGCACCTGGCAGAGCGACAGCGCGGAGTACCCCGAAACCGACACGATCGACGACACCTCCTGGTCGACCGCGTTCAGCGGCTCCGACCCGACGGTTTCGAAGATCGTCGAGTACTCGAACACGGAGCGCACCGCGGTCGTGCTCTCGCCCGACGACGCCAAGTACAACCCCGCGACGTACAGCGCGATCGTCTGGACCGCCGTCGCGGACGACTCGTTTTATTACTGCACGGCGTCCTACGGTTGCGCGTCGGCCGACCAAGCGAAGAACGGCCCCGCCGACTCCTCGTGCATGTTGAGCACGCCGGACGACACCGATCTCGACGGCATGGGCTGCGACGGTTTCCCATGGACCAAGCTCACGGCCGTCACGCCGAACTGACGCGCGGGCGGCGCCGTTTTCCGCGCGTCGCGGCCCTCGGCGTGCCCCTGCTCCTCGCGGCGTGCGGCGGTGATCCCGACCGCGCGCCGCCGAGCGACGCAGGCGCGAACGGCGAAGCCGGAGCCGCGAGCACGAGCGTGCAAGATCCGCCGCCCGATCCGAACCTGCCGTACGCGACGAGCATCGTGAGCTTCGACCCGGGCGACGGCGCGGGCTACGGGCAGAACAAGCTGCCGAACGTCGTGCTCGGTCCGCCCTCGGGCAAAGGCACCGGCAGCGGATCGACCGACGTGCTCTCGCTCGGCAAGGGCGGAAGCATCGTGCTCACCTTCGAGCGCTTCGCGATCGTGGACGGTGACGGTCCCGACCTCGTCGTGTTCGAGAATCCGTTTTGGCCCGGGGGCGATCCGGCCGCGGTCTACGCCGAGCCCGGCGAAGTGAGCGTGAGCGAAGACGGCGCGACCTGGTCCACCTTCCCGTGCGACGCGGCCGGCGACGGCCAGGGTCATTACGCGGGCTGCGCGGGCGTCACGCCGACGCTCGCCTACGACCCTGAAACGACGATTCCGCTCGATCCGAGCGTGACCGGCGGCGACGTTTTCGATCTCGCGGACCTCGGCCTCGCGCGCGCGCGTTTCGTGAAAATCCGCGACGTTTCCTTCGACGGATCCGCGCCGACGGCCGGCTTCGATCTCGACGCGGTCGGCATCGTCAACACCGCGCCTGTCGATTCGGCGGAGTAGCGCTTGGCCCGCGCCTGTTCACGCCGTCCGCTCGAGGGTGCGCGCGTCGCGTGCGCGCGCGGCGTGGTCGCGTGCGCCGCCTTCGCGGGAAGCGTCGCGTGCAACGTCGCGCCGACGACGCACGATCATTGCGCGGTGACGCTCACCCGCGCGCCGGGTTGTCCCGCGGGCGCGCTCGTCGTGATGAGCGATTTTTCGTCGACCCAGGTCGCGCTCACCGGGCTCGACGGGCAGACGCTCTGCGGGTCGCTGATTTCGAGCGCCGGCACCGAAACGCCCGTTCCGTACGCGCTCTCGGGCGACGTGGTGTTGCCGTCGTCGCCGCCCGCCTCGGGCCGAGCGGTCTTGCTCGACAGCTACGGGACGAACGTCGTGAGCTTCCTCGACGCGGCGAGCGGCCGTGTGCTGTCGCAGTTGCCGGTCGGAACCGGCTTCGAGGCGACCATCGAGGACTACGTCGAAATCGACGCGACGCGCGCGCTCGTCTCGCGCTGGTCGGACAACCCCGTGCCCGGACAAGAGCCGTTCGACGCGGGCGGCGACCTGCTCGTCATCGACACCGAAACACCCCAAATCGTCGGCGAAATCCTGCTGCCGCGCGACGGCGGCTGGCCGCCGCACCCGGCCGGGCTCACCCGCGTGGGTGACGAGGTCTGGGTCACCTTGCAGCGCTTCAGCACCGACGATCGGAGCGAAGCGGACGCGGAGCTCGTCGGCATTTCGCTGCCCGATCTCGCCGTGGCCTGGACGGTGACGTTCGACGGGCTCAAAAACTGCGGCGCGGCTCGGCTCGCGCCGGACGGTGCGCGCGCCCTGCTCGCGTGCACCGGCTACATCGACACGAGCGGCGCGGGCCAGAACCTCGACGAGAGCGCGCTCGTGGTGCTCGATCCGACGACGAGCCCGCCGAGCGAAGTCACGCGCTTCGCGGCGAGCGACGTGGCCGGCGAGCCGCTCCAACCCGACGTCGCGTTTTACGCGCCGAGCCGCGTGCTCGTGAAGACGCAGACGGCGCTCCACGCGGCGAGCAACAACCGCTTGCTCGCGCTCGATCTCGACGGCGCGGCGGACGCGGCGGTCACGCTGCTCGAAGCGCGTCCCGGCGACGGCGGCGGGCAGGGTTTCGTCTACGGCGGCGTGTTTTGCAGCCCCGGCTGCGCCGACCAGTGTCTGCTCGCCGACGCCGACCGCGCGGTGATCGAGCGCTTTTCCATCGAAGGCACCGAGCTCACGCCCGAGTCCGCGCTGCCCGTGAGCGGCAGCGTCGGCTTGCCGCCGCGCGACGTCGGCGGGTTCTAGGTTCTGGCGACCGCGTCATTCCCGTCCGCCGCCGCGGAGCTCGAACGAGACGAACGCGCTCCGGCCCGGCAGCGGAAACCCCACGGCGTCGAAGCGTTCCGTGTCGAACACGTCCGAAACGCGCGCCCGCAGGATGAGCGCGCCCTCGAACGTGACGAGCGCCGCGTCGAGCTCGACCGGAGCTTGTTCGGGGATCACGCGCAGGCCCGCGTCGTCGGCGTAGCGATTCGACTGATACACGAGGTGCACGCCGAAGACGGCGTGGCTCGCCCAGGCGCCGAGCTTCGGCGTGGTCGCCGTGAGTCCCGGCGCGACGACGAGCCGCGGCTGAAACGGCAAAATGTCGTTTTTTAGCCGATTTCCCGGCGTCCGATCGCGAAAGTCCGACAGCGTGAGGCCGAGCTCGGCGGCGAAGAAGCGCGCGAAGCCGGCGCCGCTCTCGAGCTCGAAGCCCGCCGTGTCCGCGACGCCGACGTTTTCGGGCACGACGTAGTTCACGCTGCGCTCGTACTTCACGAGATCGTTCGTGCGGCGCGCGTACGCGCTCACGGCGACGTAGAGCGGCGTCGCTTCGCCCCGGAGCCGGTGCGCCACGCGCGCGCCGATTTCGGCCGTCACGCCGTGCTCCGGCTCGAGCGCGGGATTGCCGTGGACGACGAGCGAGGTGCCGTAGAGCTCGCCGAGCGTGGGCGGTCGCGTGTAACGGCCGAGGTTCGCGAACGTCGTGAACTCGCCGAAGCGCGCGAACGCGCCCGCGCGTCCGACCGGATCGAACGCGCCGCACGCCGGCGTGTTTCCGGTCGTGCTCGTGCCGCGGCATTCGAACGCGGCGAGCGCCCGCAGCGTGAGCCACGGCAAAAGGTCGTGCTCGGCCATCGCGGCGCCGCGAACGCTCAGCCGCTCGGCGTCGAGGGCCGGCGCGACGTCGGGAATTTCGGCTGCTTCGTAGCGCCGCAGTCGCTCGCTGCTGCCGTCGAACGCGACCCGCGCGCGCGTGCTCGCGCCGAAAGTGAAGCGCGCGCCGAGCTCCTGTTCGAGCCGTTCACCGCGCTGCTCGAGACGGCGGCCGGGCGCGCCGAGCTCCGGCAAGAGCTCGCCGAGCGGGTCGTCGATGCGCGAGGTCGCGGCGAGGCCCGTCGTGCGAAGCTCGAGCGTCACGTTCGGACCGAGCGGCGCGCGCCCCGAGACGGACGCAAGGTTCCGCGCGAGGCTCTGGCGCGCGGCGTGAGTCGGCACGGCGGCGAGCCGCGGCGCGCCCTGCTCGCGCTCGAAGTGGTTCGCGACGACGTCGACGTTGCCCGCACCGGCCGCGCTCCGCCCGACGAGCCACGCGTCGATGAGCGACGCGTCGGCGTTCGTCAGCCGTTCGCGGCGATCGTCGCCCGGATCGCGCGTGCCCTCCGTGTTCGTGAACACGTAGTCGTTCTTCGCCTGCTCGACGTTCACGCCGACGAGCAGCGCGTGATCGGCGTCGCCCGCGCTCGCGTACGTCCACGCCTGTCCGCTGCCGTAGCTGCCGCCGCCGGCGCCCGCGGCGACGCTCGTTCCGTGCGGCCGAATCGGCTCGAAGAAGATCGCGCCGCCGATGCCGAAGTGGTCGGCCTCGAACGGCGCGTTCCCGCGGTACACCTCCACGCGATCGATGAGCCAGAGCGGCAGGGTCGAGAGGTCCGCGGCGCCGGCCACGTCGTCGTTGATGCGCACCCCCGCGAGATAGACCGGCGTTTGCGCCGCCGTCGCACCGCGGATCGACGCGGTCGCGGGCGCTCCGAGGCCGCCCGTCTCCGTGATGGTCGTGCCGACGCCGGTTCGCAGCGCTGCGGCGGCGTCGAGCCCGGGCCGCGCGAGCTCGGCATGCCGCACGGTGCTGCCGGCGACGCTCGGATCGCGCGGCGCGGCGGCCGGGGTGACCGGCGTGCCCTGGACTTCGACGGTCTGTTCGGACTCAGGAGCGGCGGTTGGGTCGGCCGCGGCGGCCACACCGTCATGCATCAGCCACGCGAGCCCCACGGCTGAGCTAAGGAGGCGGCGGCCGCTCGACATGACGCGGCGAGCCTTTTGCCGCGGTTGACAGCGGGTGCACAGAGGGCTACGTCAGTTCCTGAAACCCTCACCCTCACGTAAGGGTTCTCGTCCAGATTCACTGGAATGTCCACACGTCGCCTCCCGCTGGCCGCTGAAGAGCCGTCCCGACCCGTCGCGTCACCCGCGCCGGCGGTCGGCGTCCTGCCGGCCTCCATGAAGGAGAGCGACCTGCTCCAGGTGGGCGACCTCGCGAAGGCCGCGGGGAAGACGGTGCGCGCCATCCACCTCTACGAGGAGCTCGGCCTGCTGCGCGCCCACGAACGTTCGAAGGGCCGCTACCGCCTCTTCACGAGCGACGCGCTCATTCGCGTGCGCTGGATCGCGAAGCTCCAGAACCTCGGCCTCTCGCTGTCCGAGATTCAGGAGCTCGTGCGCGAGCAAGACGGCTCCGGCTCCGCCACCGTCGCCGCGCAGAAGCTGAAGGAAGCGTACGTCGAGCGCCTCGGCGAGACCCGCCGGAAAATCGAGGAACTTCGCGAGCTCGAAGCCGAGCTCGAACGAAGCCTCGCCTACCTCACCGCCTGTGACTCCGCTTGTGAGTCGAAGGCCCCCGTCCATTCCTGCCCGAGCTGCGAACGCCACCCCGAGCGCGAACACGCGCCCGAGCTCGTCGCCGCCGTGCACGTGGTCTGAATCATGACGCTGAAGCTCCCGATCTATCTCGACAATCACGCGACGACGCCGCTCGACCCGCGCGTGCTCGACGCCATGCTCCCCTATTTCACGCTGGATTTCGGCAATGCCGCGAGCCGCACGCACGCCTTCGGCTGGCGCGCGGAGGCGGCCGTCGAGGACGCGCGCGACAGCATCGCGCGGCTCATCAACGCGGATTCCGGCAAGGAAATCGTGTTCACCTCCGGCGCGACCGAGAGCGACAACCTCGCGATCAAGGGCGTCGCCGAGTACTACGGGGAGAAGGGCAAGCACGTCGTCACGACGGTGATCGAGCACAAGGCCGTGCTCGACTCGTGCAAGCGGCTCGAGAAGGAAGGCTTCGAGGTCACCTACGTCGGCGTCGGCAAGAGCGGCGTCGTCGATCCCGACGACATCGCGAAGGCGTTGACGGACAAGACCATTCTCGTGAGCGTGATGCTCGCCAACAACGAGGTCGGCACGATTCAGCCGATCGCGGAAATCGGCAAGCGCACGCGCGAGAAGGGCGTGCTCTTCCACGTCGATGCGGTGCAGGGCATCGGCAAGACGCCCTTCGACGTGAAGGCGATGAACGTCGATCTCGCCTCGCTCTCGGCGCACAAGATTTACGGGCCGAAGGGGGTGGGCGCGCTCTACGTGCGGCGCTCGCGGCCCCGCGTGCGGCTGGGCGCTCAAATGGACGGAGGCGGCCACGAGCGCGGCAACCGCTCGGGCACGCTCAACGTGCCGGGCATCGTCGGCTTCGCCAAGGCGTGCGAAATCCTCGAACGCGAAGGCGTCGAAGAGGCCGCGCGCATCCGCGCGCTCCGCGATCGTCTCTACGACAAGATCGTGAAGGCGCTCCCGCAAGTCATCGTCAACGGCGACATGGAGCACCGGCTGCCCGGCAACCTGAACATCTCGTTCGCCTGCGTCGAAGGCGAGGGGCTCATGATGGCGATCAAGGACATCGCCGTCTCGAGCGGCTCGGCCTGCACGAGCGCGAGCCTCGAGCCGAGCTACGTGCTCCGCTCGATGGGCCTCGACGAAGCGGACGCGCACTCCTCGATCCGCTTCGGCATCGGCCGCTTCAATACCGAG
>DATJXW010000067.1:0-13005 GCA_035499895.1 Polyangiaceae bacterium
AAAGTTTCTTTCAGAAAGCGTTAAGTCGCATTCGTTGCCGCGCAATAGGTCCGAAAAGAACGAGAAACACGACGCCGTTAGTGTCGGCTCACACACACACCGAGCCCGCTTCCACATGACGCGGGCGCTTGAACCCTAGGAGACCCGATGCTTCACGAACTCATGCGGCGCATGAGGCAGGCGGAGTACCGTCGTTTGTTCACGACCTTGGTCGCGGGCAAAGTGCTCGGCGCTGCGGCTGTCGTCACCGCCATTTGTGCCTTCAATTGGTATTTCTCGACGCCGGCCTACGCCGATACGCCCGCGGAACCGCCCGCGTACGTGAACCCGATCAACACGATGTGGACGGTCATCGCGGCCTTCCTCGTGTTCTTCATGCAGGCGGGCTTCATGATGCTCGAAGCCGGTTTCTCGCGCACGCGCGAGACGGTGAACATCCTGCTCGAAGGCATCGTCGATACGTGCCTCTGCGGCATCCTGTTCTGGGCCTGGGGCTTCGCGTTCATGTTCGGCGCGGGCAACGGCTTCATCGGCAAGCAGTACTTCTTCCTGGCCGGCGCGCCGGAGACGTACGGCACGAGCGGCGTCGCGTTCCTCGCGTTCTTCCTGTTCCAGTTCGCGTTCGCCGATACCTGCAGCACGATCACCTCGGGCGCCATGGTCGGTCGTACCGGCTTCGTGGGCGACCTGCTCTACAGCTTCGGCGTGAGCGGCTTCATCTATCCGATCCTCGGCCACTGGGCGTGGGGTCCGGACGGCTGGCTCAACACCATCAAGCCGGCTCCGTTCCACGACTTCGCCGGTTCGACCGTGGTGCACACGATCGGCGGCTTCGTCGCTCTCGCGGGCGCCATCGCGCTCGGGCCGCGTCTCGGCCGCAAATTCAAGCGTGACGGCGGCGGCATGCCTCCGGGCCACGACATGGTGATCGCGGCCGTCGGCGGCGTCATCCTGTGGTTCGGCTGGTACGGGTTCAACCCGGGCAGCACGCTCTCCGGCATGGACATGGTCGGTTGCGGCCGCGTCGCGGCGAACACGACCCTCGCGGCTTGCGCCGGCGGCCTCTCCGCGCTCGCGTACGTCTACCCGCGTAACAAGGTGTGGGACTGCGGCATGACGGTGAACGGCTTCCTCGCCGGTCTCGTCGCCATCACCTGCCCCTGCTACTGGGTGTCTCCGGGCGGCGCGATCCTCATCGGCGCCATCGCCGGCGTGGTCGTCGTCATCGGCGTCGATGTCGTCGAGTGGTTCCGCGTGGACGATCCGGTCGGCGCGGTCGCCGTGCACGGCATCTGCGGCATCTGGGGCACGCTGAGCCTCGGTCTCTTCGCGACGGGTCAGTTCGGCGCCCCGGGTCCGACGGGTCCGGACAACTCGGCCGGCTCGGTCGTGACGGGTCTCTTCTACGGCGGCGGCGCGAACCAGCTCATCGCGCAGGCGATCGGCAGTGCCGTCATCACCGCGGCGACGTTCGCCGTCGGCATGGCGCTCATGTACGCCGTGAAGGCGACGGGCACGCTCCGCATCTCGAAGGAAGAGGAGCTCGAAGGCCTCGACCTGTCGGAGCACGGTGGGCCCGCGTACCCGGAGCTCGGCAGCTTCACGGGCGCGATCCACGGTGCGTCCACCGACGGTCCGACCTCGGCCCCGTCGGGTGCGGTCGCGGCGAAGTAATCCTCGCTCGGCCCGCGGAAGAAGCCGCGTCGGGATTTATGTCTCGGCGCGGCTTCGCCGCATTTTGGAAACACAGACTATGGTGAATTGAGTTGGTCGCCGAACGAACCCGATGCACTCGAGAAATGCTTCGAGGTTTGGTTCAACACACACCGCACGCCCGACGCAATTCGTCGCCGGCGACCAACTCGGCCGCGATGGTGCACCGGGCTCTGCGTCGGCTATGTTTCGTATCGATATCCCTGGTCTAAGGAATTTATAAATATTCCTCTGCTTCCCCGGCCTCACGCTCCCTCCCATGCCCGCACCTGCCACGGCCCCCGTCGCCACCTTGCGCGAGTATTTTTGGGGGTTCGCGGCCGTCGCCGTCTCGACCGGGATTTCGGGGCTGCTCTCGCCGTACCTGCCGCTCTCCGATCTCGACATGATCACCTTGCTCGGGCTCGTCGCCGTCTCGACCAAGCTCGGTCTCGGCCCGTCGCTCTTCACCGCGGCGCTCACGGCGCTGAGCTTCGACTTCTTCTTCATTCCGCCCATCTTCACCTTTCGCCCCGGCGACCTTTCGGGGGGCGTCACGCTGACCGTCATGACCGTCGTGGCCGGTGTCATTAGTGGTCTGGGCGAGCGGAGTCGCAGGCAGCAAGCCGCCGCTCGCGCCCGCGAGCTCCAAATCGAGACGGAGCGGCTGCGGAGCTCGCTCTTGAGCGCCGTGTCCCACGATCTCAGAACGCCGCTCGCGGCGATCTTCGGGGCCGGCACCGAGCTCTTGCGCGACGGGCCGCGTCTCGACCCGTCCGAACGCGAGGCGCTGGCGACCGCGATCGTCGAAGAGTCGCAACGGCTAAACCAGCTCGTCACGAACCTGCTCGAGGTGGCGCGCCTCGAGCACGGCGCGATCGAAGTGAAAAAGCGCCCGGAACCGCTCGAGGAAGTCGTGGAGGCGGCGCTCGAGCGCGTGCGCGGCCGGCTCGGAGAGCGCAAGGTTCGAACGCGCGTCCCCGCCGAGGTCCCGCTCATCCCGATGGACGCCGTGCTCTTGGAGCAGGTTTTCGTGAATCTCCTCGAAAATGCCATCCGTTACACGCCCGAGCGCTCGCCGCTCGAGATCGAGGCGCGGCCGGTCGCGGGCGCCGTCGTCGTCGAGGTTCGCGACGAAGGGCCGGGCGTGAACGAAGCGGAGCGCGAGCGCTTGTTCGAGCGCTTCGTGCGCGGCAGCCACGAGCGCGGCGACGGCGGGGTCGGACTCGGACTCACGATTTGCCGCGCCATCGTCGAGGCGCACGGCGGCTCGATCGGCATCTACAACCGCGAGGTGCGTGGAGCCCTCGTTCGGATGGAACTTCCGCTTCCGGCGTCCAACGCGCCGGAGCTTCGACAGGAACCGGTGCAAGCATGAACGCTCCCGCCATGTCGCAAACCGCGCCGCCCCCGACGGTGCTCGTCGTCGAGGACGAAGCTCACATGCGGAGCTTCTTGCGCACCACGCTGCTTCACAACGGCTACGAAGTCGTCGAAGCCGCGACCGGCGCGAGCGCCGTGCAGGCGCTCCGGGCCGGCGGCATCAACCTCGTCCTCTTGGATCTCGGCCTGCCGGACGTGGACGGCGTCGAGGTCGCCTCGCGGGTGCGGCAGCAGGGCGGCATCCCCGTCATCGTGATTTCGGCCCGTGATCGCGAAGAAACGAAGATCGAGGCGCTCGATCGCGGCGCGAGCGACTACGTGACGAAGCCGTTCGGTGCGGGCGAGCTCCTCGCGCGCATTCGCGCCGCGCTGCGGGCGACGGAGACGCGGGCGGTCGCGCCGGCCCTTTTCACGGTGGGCGATCTCAAGGTGAGCCTCGCCCGCCGGCAGGCGTGGCTGGCCGGCGAAGAAGTGCACCTCACGCCGACGGAACACGACCTCCTGAGCGTCCTCGTGCGCTCCTCGGGCCGCGTCGTGAGCCATCGCGAGCTCCTGCGCGCGGTGTGGGGCTCCGAGGCCATCGAGGAGCGGCAATACCTGCGCGTCTACATGCGCCAGCTCCGCTACAAGCTCGAGCCGGAGCCGGCTCAGCCGCGCTACCTCATCACGGTGCCGGGCGTCGGCTACCGCATGCGCGTCGACGGCTGAAACGCTCCGGTGCTCCGCGCGTCCTCCGCCCAACACGCTCGACCGGTGTAGCATCGGCGCGGGACGCTTGGTGAGCTCGCGAGTCGTTCGAATCGTCCTCGTAGCCGCGAGCTACGCGGTCATCGCGCGTCTCGGCCTCGCGCTCGACGCCATCGGCGGGCTCGCGGCGCTCGTCTGGCCGCCGACGGGCCTCGCCCTCGCGGCGCTCCTGGTCTTCGGCGTGCGAGACTGGCCGGGCGTCGCGCTCGGCGCGATCGTCGCGAACCTGTGGGCCGGCGCGCCGCTCGCGGTCGCTGCGGGGATTGCAGGCGGCAACACGCTCGAGGCCGTGCTCGGCGCGGTCCTGCTCGCGCGCGGGCCGTTCAAGCGCTCGCTCGACGACCTCGCGAGCGTCGTTCGGCTCGTCGTTTACGCGGCGCTCGTGAGCACGCTCGTGAGCGCGACCGTCGGCACGGTCGCCATGGTGCTCGGGCACGTGATCACGCCGAACCGCGCGGGGCAAACCTGGCAAGCGTGGTGGGTCGGCGACGTGCTCGGTGATCTCGTCGTCGCGCCCGCGCTGCTCGTCTTCTCGACGCCCGGCGAAAAAGGCGGGGCGAGCCGCGCCGAGCTCGCGCTGCTCGGTGCTCTCTTCGCGTTGGCGCTCGTGCTCGTGTTCGGCCACCACGAGCGCGCCGCGCTCGCCGCCTTTCGCGAGCCCCACGTGCTGATGCCGCTCTTCATCTGGGCGAGCGTGCGCTTCGGTCCGCGCGGCGCCGCGGCCGCGACGCTGCTCGCATCCGCGGGCGCCATCGCGGGCACGACGGCGGGCCGCGGTTCGTTCGTGCGCGCCACGCTCCACGAGAGTCTGCTCGAGCTCCAGAGCTTCATGGCCGTCGTCGCCATCACGTTCTTGGTGCTCGCGGCAGTGACGGCCGAGCGGCGGCGCTTGCTCGGCCGCGAACGCGCGGCCCGCGCCGAAGCGGAGCGCGCGGTGCGCCTGCGCGAAGAATTTCTCGCCGTCGTCTCGCACGAGCTCCGCACGCCGCTCACGCCGCTCGAGCTCGGACTCGAGGCGATGCTCCGGGCCGTGGGCCCCGACGACGCCCTGCGCGAGCGCGTCGAGCGAGCGAAAAGGCAGAGCGGACGCCTCGTGCGTCTGGTGGAAGGGCTGCTCGACGCGTCGCGCATCGCCGCGGGCCGGCTCGAGCTCACGCTCGAGCCCTTCGATTGCAAGGCGCTCGCGAGCGAAGTCGTCGATCAAGCCCGGGAGGAGGCGCAGCGGGCGGGCAGCGCGCTCTCGCTCCGCGCGGAAGGTCCCACGGAGGGTCACTGGGACCGGCTGCGCGTCGGGCAGGCGCTCGCGAACCTCGTGACGAACGCGATCAAGTACGGAGCCGGCGGCCCGGTCGTGCTGTCGCTCGCGGGTGACGCGGAGCGTCTGACGATCACTTGCGCCGATCAGGGCATCGGCATCGATCCTTCCGTCGTGGTTTCCATTTTCGAGCGCTTCGAGCGCGCCGCGCCGTTTCGCAACTACGGTGGACTCGGCCTCGGGCTCTACGTCGCGCGCGAGATCGCCCGCGCGCACGGCGGCGACATCTCGGTCGTGAGCACCCCCGGCGCCGGCTCGACTTTCACGCTGCTCTTGCCGCGCCACCCGCGCGACGCGTCGTGAGGCGGGATCGGCGAAACGCCTCGGCGGCGCGAATCACCCCGCGCAGTGAAGTTTCGATCCCGGGCCGCGTTACGGGGTCTTGCCGCCGTTCGTGCCGCCGCCGTCCTCGCCGCCGTTCCCTCCTTCGGCGTCGGAGCGATGGGGCCGGCCGGGATGAGCGAGCGCGTTTTCGAGCGCCGTCCGCAAATCCTCGAGGTCGAACGGCTTTCTGAAAACGGCCACGGCGCCGAGCGATTCGGCGATGCGGATCGTCCGTTCGTCGCCGAACGCGGTGATGACGAGTACGGGCACGCGCGCGGTGCGACTGCGCATCGCCGTGAGCACGTCGAGGCCGCTGAAGCCCGGCATCATCACGTCGGTGACGATCGCGTCGAAGAAGGGCCGCGCGGACGGGTCGGCGACCGCGTGCACGACGAGGTCGAGGAGCTCGTTGCCGTCCGCGGCCTCGACCACCAAAAAGCCGTCCTCCGAGAGCGCGCTCGCGAGCTCGCTGCGAATGTCCGGATCGTCGTCGGCGACCAAGATCCTCGGAGCTCGTTCTCTCAAAAAGCGTCCATGACGGCCCCAGTCCGCGGGTACATTCATGCTCATTGGTGGCTTCTCATCTTCGATCTGACGCACGAACCGTGCCGATTAGTCCCGCCGTGTGCGCCGCCGCACCGGCTCTGCATGTCGGCCCCGTGCGGCATTATGCGACGCTGCCGCTTTCTTCCGCTTCACCGGCGACGTCGGCGGAGACGTTCGGTTTCGCCGTGACGGGGAGCCGGAGCGTGAAGGTCGGGATGCCGTCGTCCGCGCTCGTGACCGCAATCGTGCCGCCGTGGGCTTCCGCGATCTGACGGGTCAAAAACAAGCCGACGCCGAGCCCGCCGTGCGACCGCATCCCGGACGAACGCCGGAAGCGCTCGAAGAGCAGGGGCAGGTCGTCGGGCGGAATCGGACTGCCTCCTTCGACGCTGAGGCTCACGGTGTCACCGGACGCGGTGAGCGTCACCCGCACGGGGCCCCGCTGGCGATACCTGAAGGCGTTGGACAACAAATTGCCGAGCGCGTGATCGATGCGCACCCGGTCCCAGCTCACCTCGAGCGTTTGCGGCAGGTCGAGCTCGATGTCGAGCCCCGCACGCTCGGCGTCCGTGGCGAAGCGTTCGCAACCCTCGCGAACGAGCGCCCCGAGCTCGAAGCGCTCGGGCCGGAGCTCGAGCACCCCGGTCGTGATGCGCGAGACGTCGAGCAAATTGTCGATCAAGCGCTCGAGCCGGCCCGTCTGGCGCATCGCGCCGTCGAGCTTCGTGCGCAGCGTGTCGCCGGGTGCGGCGCTGCGCTGCATGGTCTGGAGGCGCAGCTTGAGCGCCGTGAGCGGCGTCCGAAGCTCGTGCGACGCCATCGCCATGAATTCGTCGCGCGCGCCAATCGCCTGTTTGAGATCGTGAAAATCGGCGAAGGTACCGAGCCACGCGAGCACGCGACCGTCGGCGTCGCACTCCGGCACCGCGCGGCAGAGGTGAAAGCGATATTGGCCGTCCGCGCGGCGCAGCCGGCACTCCGCCGTGAACGGCCCCGGGTGCGCGACCGCGTCGAGCCAGCGGCGCCGTATTTCGGCGGTGTCCCCCACGTGCATCGCTTTCAGGAAACCGTCGCCCCGCGTCGCCTCGAACTCCATGCCCGTGTACTCGCGCCAGCGCCGATTGCAGTAGTCGAGCTCACCCTCGGGGGTGGCGGTCCACACGATTTCCGGGATCGACTCGGCGAGGTTTCGGTAACGCCGCTCGGCCGCGAGCTGGAGTTCGGCGCGTTCGAGCGCCCGCTCGCGCCGCTCGGCCTCCTGAATGGTCACCGCTTGGCGCCGGAGTTGGAGCTCCTTCCGGTAGAGGTCCGCGAACACCGCGACTTTGGCGCGCACCACGTCGGCGTCGACGGGCTTTTGTAGGTAATCGATCGCTCCCACCGAATAGGCGCGATAAAGGCGTTTCAGGTCCACGCCCTCGGCCGTCAGAAAGACGATCGGCGTGAGGCTCGAGCGTTCTCGCTGCTTGATGGCCGCGGCGAGCTCGAAGCCGTCCATGCCCGGCATGTTGACGTCGAGCAGGATCACGGCGAAATCGTGCTGAAAAAGCAGCCGGAATGCTTCGCCGCCGGAGGCTGCCGTCATCACCGCGTAGCCCGGCAGCTCGAGGACCGCCCGGAGCGCTGTCAAATCCGCGCTGCGATCGTCGACGATGAGGACGTTCACGAGCTCGGCGGTCGCCGACACGGGCCGCTCGAGGTTTCCCTGTCGCGTCGGGTCCCCGCCGATCGAATGGGTGCCTTGTGGATGGGTCAGAGAAGGTGTTTTTACGTAGCAGGAATCGTGCCCAGGCCTCCTACTCGAATATGGCCGCCGGGAAAGCCCGAGCGGGGCCAAAAGCTACATGTCATGCGCCTCTGGAGCGAAACCCGTGTTCGCCGAGCGACCGCCGGCGCCACACGAGGGGCGCGTTTGCCGCGCCGAGGCGGTTGCCCGGTGAGCCCGTTCAGTGGAACATTGGTACGCGTGTCCTCACTGCCTACGCTCCTGCTACTCGACGAGCTGAATCTGGTCTCGGCGCGGATCGAGCGCGAACTGGCGCTAAAGTACGCAGTTTTACGCGTCTCTCGCGCCCAAATCGGAGAGATCGGACACACGGACGTGATCGTGGTTTCGTGCGCGAGCACGCGGACGCTCAACGTCGACCGTCTTCCGCCCGGCGTGCCGCGCGTCGTGGTCGTCGCGAGTCAGCCGCTCATCGCTGACGTCGTCGCGGCCATTCACGCGGGCGCGCAGGATCTCGTTTCCGCCGAGGACGGGCGCGCGCTCGTCGCCGCCGTCGACGCGACGGTGGAGAAGCGGCGGCTCGAAGCCGAATTGCTCCGCCTGGCCGAGACGCCCGCGGCGCCCGAGATCATTCCGCAGATCCTCGGTGAGAGCCCCGTGATGGTGAAGCTCCGCGCCCGCATCGCGCGCGTGGCGCTCTCGGACATCACGGTGCTCGTCACGGGCCCGAGCGGCAGCGGCAAGGATCTCGTGGCGCGCGCGCTGCACGACGCGGGACCGCGGCGCGCGGGACCCTTCGTCGCCGTCGCGTGCGGCGCGATTCCGAAACACCTGGCCGAGAGCGAATTCTTCGGCCACACGCGCGGCGCGTTCTCGGGCGCGGTGCAGGACCGCGACGGGCTCTTGTTGCAGGCGTCCGGCGGCACGCTCTTTCTCGACGACGTCGCGGAAATGCCGCTCGAACTCCAGGCGAAGCTCCTCCGCGCGTTGCAGGAACGGAGCGTGCGCCCGCTCGGTCAGGGGCGTGAAATCCCCTTCGACGCGCGCGTCGTCGCCGCGACGAGCCGCGATCTCGAGCACGAAGTGCGCGCCGGCCGCTTCCGCGAGGACCTCTATTTCCGTCTGAACGTCATCACCGTGCGCACGCCCGCCTTGTCCGAGCGCGGGCACGACGTGCTCCTGCTCGCTCAATACTTCATCCGGCGCGCGTCGACGGCGCAGCGCCCGCTGCTCGGCCTCACGCCGGGCGCCGCGCGCGTGCTCATGGCGCACGACTGGCCGGGCAACGTGCGCGAGCTCGAGCACTGCATCACGGCCGCCGTCACGGCCGCCACCGCCGATCACGTGGGCACGTCCGATTTGCCCGCGCCGCTCGGCCAGCGCAAGGTCTCGCCCCCGCCCGAGAGCCTGAAGTCGCTCGAGGTCGTCGAGCGCGCGCACATCTTGAGCACGTTGAGCGCCGTCGACGGCAACCGGGCGCTCGCCTCGCGCATTCTCAAGCTCGATCGCAAGACGCTCTACCGGAAGCTCAAGAGCTACGCCGGCAGCGATCCGCCGCCGCGCGCGCGTGAAGACTCCGTGCCGGGCTGACCGGACGCGCCCGGCGTTCGGCGCGCCGGGGTGAGCGCGCCCGGCTCAGTTGCCGTGGCCTTCGAGCCCGTAACGCTGGAGCTTGCGATACAGCGTCGCGCGGTTGATGCCGAGCACGCGCGCGGCTTCCGCCTTGTTCCAGTCGAGCGCGTCGAGCACGTGGAGAATGTGACGGCGCTCGACCTCGTCGAGCGCGCGGGGGTCGGTGGTGCTCTCGCGCGGCGCGAACGTCGTGCGCACTCCGGTCGGCAGCTCCTCGAACCCGACGTGGCCCGAGGTCGCCATCGCCACGGCGGCGCGCATCGAATTCTCGAGCTCGCGCACGTTGCCCGGCCACGAATGCGCGAGCAGCTGGTGCTCCGCCTCGGGCGTGAGCTGGTAGCTCTCGCTCGTGCCGACGCTCGCTCGCCCCAGAAAATAGCGGGCGAGCTCGAGCACGTCCTCGGAGCGCTCCCTGAGCGGCGGAATTTCGATGCGGATCACGTTCACCCGGAAGTACAGGTCCTCACGGAAGGTGCCGGCGGCCATGGCGGCGGCGAGATCGCGGTTGGTCGCGGCGACGACGCGCGCGTCGAAGTCGAACTCGACGGACGAGCCGACCGGGCGCACGCGCCGCTCTTGCAGTGCACGCAGCAGGCGCGGTTGCAGCTCGAGCGGCATGTCGCCGATTTCGTCGAGGAAGATCGTGCCGCCTTGCGCCTGCTGCAGGAGCCCCGTGCGCGCCTGACCCGCGCCGGTGAACGCGCCGCGCGTATGACCGAAGAGCTCGGCCTCGAGCATTTCGGCCGGCACCGCCGCGCAGCTCACCGGGACGAAGGGGCCGTGCGCGCGCGCGCTGTGACGATGGAGCGCCCGCGCGACGAGCTCCTTCCCCGTGCCGCTCTCACCCGTGATGAGCACGGTCGACTCGGTGAGCGCGGCCGAGCGAATGCGATCGCCGACGGAGCGCATGGCGGCGCTCGACCCCACGAGCCCGTCGAGCGGCTCCTCCGGCGCGGGCGCGGGGCAGGGCCGCACGACGATGGGGCTCTTCGGGCCCTGGTTCAGCGCTCGTTCGAGCGCGCTCGCGAGCCGTTCGATGGTGAGCGGCTTCGTGATGAAGTCGTAGGCGCCGGCGCGGAGCGCGCCCATGGCCGAGTCGACGTCGCCGAACGCGGTCATCACGAGCACGGGCAGGCTCGGGCGATCGCCGCTCAAGCGCCGGCAGAGCTCGATGCCGTCCATCCCCGGCATCCTCACGTCGGTCAGCACCGCGTCGAAATCGGCGCTGCCGAGCCGTTCGAGCGCCGCCACGCCGTCGGCGCGCACTTCGATCGAATGCCCGAGATCGGTCAGCGTGTCGGCGAGCGCCGCGCGCGTGTCGTCGTCGTCTTCGACGACGAGTACCGTTGCTTTACTGCGCCCGCCCCAGGAGCCGTGGATGCCGTCGCTCTGCATCTCCGTCAAACTCTGCATCCTGGGAGCCTCCAAGGCAATAGCGGGCTGCAGGTTTCAGCCGGACCAGCCTGCCACAGGGCTGAGCCGCGCCGTGGCGGCCCTCGACCGTCGCGGGCCCTCACGGCGCGGTAACGAGCGGCAGGCTCATGGTCATGGTCGTGCCGCCCGTCGGCGGGCAATCCACGCTGAGCGTGCCGCCGTGCTTCTGGACGATCGAATACGTGATCGAGAGTCCGAGTCCGGTCCCGCTGCCGACGCCCTTGGTCGTGAAGAACGGCTCGAAAATGCGGTGTCGCACGGCCGCCGGGATGCCGTGCCCCGTGTCGGACACCGCGATCACGTAGCGATCGCCCGCAGCGCCGGCCGAAACGACAATCGTGCCCTCGCCCTCGATGGCGTCGATGGAGTTGGCCATCAGGTTCATGAGCGCCTGGTTCAACAAGCCGGGGTAGCACTCGATCGAGCCGGGCTCCCGCAAGTCCTGTTCGATCTTGATGCGATCCTTGAGCCGGTGACCGAGGATCGTGATCACGGAATCGACGCATTCTTTGAGGTTCGCGACGCCGCGCTCGTCGCCGTCGAGCCGTGAAAACGTGCGGAGCTTGACCACGAGCTCGCGAATGCGGCCGAGCCCGAGGTTCATTTCGCCGAGCCGGCTCTTAACTTTTTCCCAATGTGGCCGCGCCGCGTCGGACGTTTCCGGGTGCAGCGCCGCTTCGACCGGCCCGAGGCTCCGCAGCACCGTGTCGAGGTGGCTCAGCGCGAAGGCGAGGGGGTTGTTGATTTCGTGAGCGATGCCGGCCACGAGCTCGCCGAGCGACGCCATTTTCGCCGATTGCACGAGCTGCGTCTGCATCGCTTGGAGATCGCGATAGGCGCCTTCGAGCGCGTGCTTCTTGTCGGCGATTTCGCGCTTGCCGTTGTAGAGCTCGAGAAAGACGCGCACCTTGCTGCGCAGGATCGAAGAGTCGATCGGTTTGAACAGGAAATCGACCGCGCCCGAGTCGTAGCCGCGGAGCACGTTGTCTTGCGTGTTGTGGGTCGCGGTCAGAAAGAGGATCGGCACGTCTTTGGTCGCGAAGTTCTTGCGGGCGTATTCGGCGACCTCGTAGCCGTCCATCTCCGGCATCTGCACGTCGAGCAAGACGAGCGCGAACTCACGCCGCAAGAGTTGCCGGAGCGCCGCGTTGCCCGAGCGCGCGAGCACGAGCTCGCAGTCGAGGTCGGCGAGCAGCGCCTGCAGCGCCACGAGGTTCGCCTCCACGTCGTCCACGAGCAGCACGGCCGGCCGGGCACGCGCTTCCGCCGCGAGCGAGGGCGAGCCGAGAGGCGGTGTGCCCTGGTCGCTCACGCCTGCCCCGATCGCCTGAAAATGCGCTCGCGCGGGGCGAACGCCGCGAAGAGCTCCGTGGCTTCTTCGGGCAAACCCTCGGTCGCGCCGAGGCAGAGAAACCCGCCGCGGCCGAGGCCTTCGCCGAGCACGCCGAGCACGCGCCCGCGCAACCCGCGCTCGAAATAGAAGAGGACGTTGCGGCAAAAAATCACGTTCATCTCGCCGATGGCGTAATCGGTCGCGAGGTTGTGCTGGAAGAAGACCATGTTCTTCTTGAGCGGCTCGCGCATGGCGATGCGTCCGTAGCCGGACACCACGTAGTCCTCGAAGCGCCCGGTGCCGCCCGCGAGGGCGTAATTCGTCGCGAAGGCCGCGGCTTGTTCGTGCGTGTACACGCCGTCACGCGCGGCCTCGACGGCTTTGGCGCTCACGTCGGTCGCGTAGATCTGCGAGCGCTCGTAGAGCTCCTCCTCGGCGAGCAGGATTGCGCTCGCGTACACTTCTTCGCCCGTCGCGCAGCCCGCGTGCCAGAGCTTGAGCTCCGGGTACGTTCGGAGGAGCGGCACCACGCGCTCGCGAAACACCCGGTAAAAGGGCGGGTCGCGGAACATGTCGCTCACCTGCACGGTGAGTTGATCGAGCAGGCTATTGAACCACGCAGCGTCGTGGAGCAAGCGATGCGTGAGCTCGCCGAAATGACGCAGGCCCGAGCGCGCGAGCGCCGTGCGCAGCCGCCGCTCGATCGTCTCCGGAACGTACTCGCGCAGATCGTAGCCGTAGCGGCGGTGAATCGCTTCGAGCACGAGACTCATCTCGATGCTTTCGGCTTCGTTGCCTCGGTTCATGCGCCGTTCGCCTTCAAGAAGCCGGAGAGCGTGGTCAGGAGGCGCCCCGGATCGACGGGTTTGGCGA
>DATJXW010000068.1:0-22503 GCA_035499895.1 Polyangiaceae bacterium
TTACGCCGGCTGCGTCAACGAATGTCACATGATGCCGGAGCAATTCACCTGCGACGACGGCTCGCGCATCCCGGCCACCGAGGCGTGTGACGGGACGCCCAATTGCCCGAACGGCGAAGACGAAGACTGCACGCAAGGCTACTTCACCTGCGCTGACGGCTCGCAGATCCCGGACAGCTGGCAGTGCGACGGGATCACGCAATGTCCGGACGGCGACGACGAGACCGGTTGCCCGCCGCGCCCCATGTTCACGTGCGACGACGGCACGACCATCGACGCGACGCTCCAGTGCAACGGCGCGCCCGATTGCGCCGGCGGCGAGGACGAGTACGACTGCGCGAAGCTCACGTGCAACTGATCTCGCGCTCGGTCGTCGCACTCGCGCTCGTCTGCGGCTGCTCGAGCGGTCCCGCGAAGACGGCGAGCGGAGCTCCGGCGCCGGACGTCGCGCCGACGAACGACACCACGCCGACGTGCGCGCGTTACCTGAAGCTCCTCACCGATTGCGGCGTCGTCACGGGGACGCGACTCGCGGGCTGCGCGGACTCGAACCCGATCTTGCCCTGCGCGACGGCTTGCATCGAAAGTGCCGGCTGCGACGCCATCGAGGCCGACTACTGCGACGGCTCGTACGACGACTTCGCCGAATGCCTCGACGCCTGCCAGCAATCGTTGCCTCCGCCGACGTTCGTCTGCGCCGACGGAACGGTGCTGCCCGCGAGCTACCGCTGCGACGGCTCGCGCGATTGTCCCGACGGGAGCGACGAGCAATGCCCGCCGGGCAAGTTCACCTGCGACGACGGGCTGCAGATCCCCGCGGGCTGGCAGTGCGACGGCGTGGACGATTGCTCGAACGGCGAGGACGAACGGGATTGCGGCTTGCCGAACTTCACGTGCAACGACGGCACGATCCTGCCGCCGAGCCGCGAATGCGACGGCACGGCCGACTGCGCGGGCGGCGAGGACGAGCTCGATTGCACCAAGCTGACGTGCTCGTGAACGGACCCGACGCCGAGTATGCTGCGCCGCCTGGAGAGAGCGAGCCCATGGAAGAGAAGTTCGAGGTCGATGCGGAAGACGTGGCGTTCGAGTCGGCCACGTTCAAGGAGTCGGCGCGCCGCAGTCAGGCGGTGTGGGAGGATTTGCCGAAAAACCCGCAGAAGTATCGCGTGCTCACGGGGGAGCGCCCGACCGGCCCGCTGCACATCGGGCACCTGTTCGGAACGGTCGCGAATCGGGTGCGCATTCAGGAGCTCGGCGCGACCACGTTCATCGTCATCGCCGACTACCAGGTGCTCACGGACCGCGACACGGCCGACGCCGTCGGCGCGAACGTGCACGAGGTCCTGCTCGACTACCTCGCCTCCGGCCTCGACCCGGAGAACGGGCGCACCTTCTTCTTCAGCCACAGTCACGTCCCGGAGTTGAATCAGCTGCTCTTGCCGTTCATGTCGCTCGTGACGACGGCGGAGCTCGATCGCAACCCGACGGTGAAGGACGAGATCAGAGCCGCGGGCCTCCGCCAGGTGAACGCGCTCATGTACACGTATCCGATTCACCAGGCGGCCGACATCTTGTTCTGCAAGGGCAACGTCGTGCCGGTCGGTCGCGATCAGCTGCCGCACCTCGAGCTCACCCGCAAGATCGCGCGCCGCTTCAACGACCGGTTCGCGCCGAAGTCGCCGATTTTCCCCGTGCCCGACGCCCTCCTCAGCGAAATGCCGCTCGTGCTCGGCACGGACGGGCAGAAGATGAGCAAGAGCCGCGGCAACGCCATCATGCTGAAGATGACGGCCGACGAAACGGCGAAAGCCATCAAGGGCGCGAAGACGGACGCCGATCGGCGCATCACGTACGACCCGCAGAACCGGCCGGAAGTCGCGAATCTCCTCCGTCTCGTCGGCATCTGCACGGCCGAAGCGCCCGAGGTCGTGGCGGAGCGCATCGGCGACGGCGGCGGCGGCAAGCTCAAAGCCGCGCTCACCGAGGCGCTGAACGCCTACCTTGCGCCCCTGCGCGAGCGCCGGGCGCGCTTCGCCGCCGACCCCGCTTACGTCCTCGGCGTGTTGCGGCAAGGTGTCGCGCGCGCCCGCGCCGAAGGCATCCAGACACTCGCCGAGGTGCGCAAGGCGATGAACATGGACCACGGGCTCGACTGAACGCCCCGCTCGGGACGAACAAGACGCTCCCCGAGTCGCGCCGGCTGATCCCGGCCGTCTCAGCGTGGGACGGAGCTCGAGAAGCAACCGCCGGGCCTAAAGAAGGGGTGTCAAACGACCGTCGACGCAAGGGAGTACGGACCGAACGCGTGTCGAACCTGAAGCTCGAGCCCAAAGCGCCTTTACACGTCCTCGTGGTCGACCACGACGACCTCGTGCGCGAGCAGACGATCCGGCGGCTGATCGACGACGGCTACGACGTGAGCGTCGCGAAGAGCGCGGACGGTCTCTCCCAGCGCATCGCGCGGCTCGCTCCCGACGTCGTGCTCGTGGACGTGCTCATGCCGGGGCTCCGCGGCGACGAGCTCTCGCGTTTGCTCGCGAGCGGTCGCACCGGCGAGGGCCCCGCGGTGGTCGTCCACACGCGCATCCTCCGCGGCTACTTGCGGCAGGCGGTCGACATGCAGGGCGTGCTCGGCGTGATCCGCGCCGGCCAAGACGACACGGCGTTCCTTCACGCCTTCCGCGCCATCACCGAGCGACTGGGGCAAGAACAGACGCCGTCGCACGCGCTCACGCCGAAGACGAGCGGCACGCACCGCATCGACGTGAAGCACGCCGCCGTGCCGCTCCTCCGCGTCGGCCGCGGGGCGTGACGGGCACGCGCTCGCTCTCTCAGCGCGCGCACCCGACGGGAGAAACGGCACGAGAGCGCGCCGCCCGGCTCGAGATGCAGCGCCCCGTCGAAAGTTGATACACTCCGCGGCCACCGCGGATCGACGATGCTGCAAACGCCCAAGAAGACGTGGACGCGAAGGGCGACGGTCACGGCGTGCTGACGCTCGGCGTGCTCGCTTCCGGCGAGGGCACCACGCTGCAAGCCGTGCTCGACGCGTGCCGGAGCGGCCGCATCGACGGGCGGGTCGGCGTCGTCATCTCGAACAATTCGGGCTCCGGCGCGCTCCGCCGCGCCGAGGCCGCCGGCGTTGCGCACCGTCACCTCTCGAGCAAGACGGAAGCGGGCGAGGCCGCGCTCGACGAAGCCATCACGGCCGCGTTGCTCGCCGCGAACGTCGACGTGGTGCTCCTCGCCGGCTACATGAAGAAGCTCGGCGCGCGCACGCTCGCCGCGTTCGAAGGCCGCCTCTTGAACACGCACCCGGCGCTCCTGCCGAAGTTCGGCGGCGTCGGCATGTACGGTGAACGCGTGCATCGCGCGGTGCTCGCCGCCGGCGAGCGTGAGTCGGGCGCGACGGTGCACCTCGTCTCGTCCGAGTACGACACGGGACCCATCGTTCGCCAGTGCCGTGTCCCGGTGGAACCGCACGACACCTTCGAAACGCTCGCGGGGCGCGTGCAAGCCGCCGAACGCGAGCTCGTCGTCGAAGTGCTCGGCGAGCTCGCGGCAGGCCGCACGTTGCCGCACCTCGCGCTCGCTCCGCGCTGAACGGCCGCGACGGAACGCCCGTCGCGAAGCCCGCGCGTGACGGCTCAGTGCTTGGCCGGAATCGACTTCGAAGCGACGTCCGACTTGGAAACGGCCTTCGACGTGACCTTCGCGTCCTTCGCTTCCTTGCCGTCCTTCTTCGCCGGCGTCTCTTCGGGCGAGCTGATCAGCACCTCGACGTAGTCGCGGCGGAGGCGAACCCGGTAGGCGGGGAGGCCGTCTTTGAAGGTGATGCGGAGCTGCGCGCCGCCGGGCGTGTTCGTGGTGCGAGCGCGTCCGATGCGCGGGTCACGCTTGATGAGGGCGTCCCCCTTCTCCATCAGCTTTCGGCCCGGGACGAGCACGGTGAAGCCCGTCGCGTCGGAGACGCCGTGGAGCGCCGTGCCCGGACCGTCGAGGCGCAAGCGATGGACCGTCGGCGTGTGCATCTTGCCCTTGCCCCAGGCGGGCACGTCTTCGGGACGCTCGTCCTTCGCGTCGGACCCCTTCGCGTCGGCGCCGTGCTTGCTCGACGCTCCGTCCACGTGCTCGATCGGGTCGGGGAACTCTTCGTCACCGGCGGGCGGCGGCGCCGCGGCTTTGGCTGCCGTGAGCTCGGCTTGTTCGACGCCCTTCGCTTCGGCGCTCGGGGGCGGACCGAGCGGCGCGGGCTCCATCGTCGCGAGCGGCGTCGGTCCGAAGAGCGGGACGTTCGCGGTGACGGGACCGCCCGGCGCGGCCGCGGAGAGCGCTTCGGTCGCGAGCGGTGCCGGACCCGCCGCAGTCGAGCCCGGGAGCGGCACGACACCGGTGGCGAGGGCGGTGACGGTCGGCGCCGAAACGGGCGCGTCACCGGCCGCCGTCGAAGCGGCTGCGACCGTCGCTTCCGGCGCGGCGCTCTTCGAGGCGACCTTGGACGGCCGAAGCGCGACGGCACCCGCGGACGCCGCGACGACGGCGAGGCCCACGACGACCGCCGCGCGCTTGCGAGAGGGGCGCGCCGGCATCGCGACGGGCGGCGCCGAATCGGCGTTCTTGCCGGACGACTGCGGGCGAAGACGCTTCTGGTCGAGCGCGCTCGGCGACTCGACGGGTTTCGCCGTGGTGCGGCGCATGGCCGGCGCGCTCTTCTGCGCGCGCAGGGCCGCGAATTTCGCGCTCGCGCCGCTCCAGAGCTTGCCGAACGTGTCCGACCCCCAACGCGCCGCGGCGACGCTCGCGTCGCGTGCCGCGCTGCCCGCATTTTCGGCGGCGTGACCCAAGCGACGCGCGGCTCGCGTCGTCGCGGGCACCGCCGCGTCGAGCTCGTCCTCGTCTTCGTCCGCCTCGTCGTCGTGCGCGTCGTCGTGCTCGTCGTCCGCGCGCGCTTCCGGCACGTCGCCGGACGGCGCGGGCTCTCCCGCCGCATCGTCGTCGTGCGCCCGGGCGACCGTCACGGCCTCGGGCGCGAGGCGGAGCGACTGCGGCCGCACCGGCTGCGCGTCGAGATCGGTGACCGTCGGCTGCGGCGTGTCCTCGGTCGCGCCCTCGTAGCGCAGCGCCACGACGAGCTGCGGCACCGAGGTCCGCGGATCGACCACCACTTCGACGCCGTCGATGAGCGCCGCCCGGCGCCCGCCGGCGTCCATGTCCTCGACGTCGAGCTTGCGGCCCACCTTCAGGAATTCGAGGCTCGAGCCGACCTGGATCTTCTGCGTCGAGCCGGCGCGAATGCGCGCTTTCATCGGCGACCCGAGGCCCTCGATGTGCAACCTGACGCGCGCGCCGCTCGGCGCGTCGTCCTTGCCCTTCGCTTCGTCCGGGTCACTCGTCTTCACGAGCGCGCGCAGGGCGTCGACGCTGCGGCTGTCGAGCGCGGTGAACGCGACGCCGAAGTCGCCTCCCTTCGAGCTCTCCTTGCGCCAGGCCACGACCCCCTCGACCACGATTTCGCGCCCGTGGTCCTCGAAGCGGCAGACGAGCGGGGCGCCTTCGTCGGGTAGGTACGCGGTGCGTAAATGCATGCCCTGGGCGCTCACGTCGAGCGCTTCCGCCTCGAAAGCGGGGATGCCGGGCTCGTTGCCGCAAATCTCGACCAGGGTCTCGAGGGGGACACGGTGGGTGCCCTGGGCACGTCGATCTTGGGCTTGGGTCATGGCTTCCTCGCCGATAGGCCGCACGCGGCTCTTGGGCCAACTTTCCCGGAAAGGCGCGCTCGCCGTAAGCTCCGGCGACCCATGGCTCTCACCATCGTGATCCGCTCGGGCGAAGGCCCGACGCCCGCCCGGATCACCTTCGACGCGCCGCGCGTCGTCATCGGCCGCGGCGAAGGCTGCGAGGTCCGCCTGCCCGATCCGAGCGTGAGTCACCGCCACGCCTCGATCCGCCAGCGCGGGACCGACTACGTCCTCATCGACGAAGGCAGCTCGAACGGCACGTTCGTCGGACCGGTGCGGCTCTCGGCGCAGGCGCCGCGCGTGATCCGGCACCAGGAGCTCATCCGCGTGGGTCGCATCTGGCTCGAGGTGCGCGTGGAGCAAGCCGTCCCCACGACGAACCCGCAGGCGACCACGCGCGAGATCGCGCTCGGACTCATCGCGGCGGCGCTCTCCGCGCAGGGTGAGGACGTGAGCGCCCGCGTCCGCGTCGAGAACGGCCCCGACGCGGGCCGCGAGCTCGCGATGAAAGACGTCGAGCGCACCTACGTCGTCGGACGGGCGCCGAACGCCGACCTCGTGCTCGGCGACACCGACGCGTCGCGCCGCCACGTGGAGCTGAGGCGCCACGGCCAGCACATCAGCGTGCGCGATCTCGGCTCGAAAAACGGCTCCGCGCTCGGCGAAAAGAAGCTCGAGCCGAACCGCGACACGCCCTGGGTCCCGGGCGCCAAGCTCGAAATCGGCGCGACGGCGCTCACGCTGAGCGATCCGTTGCTCGACGCCCTGCACGAGCTCGAGACGAGCGCCGACGAACCGATGCGCGCCGACGAGAGCGTCGACCCGCCGCGCGGGGTGGAAGCGCCCGAGCCGCTGCCGGCGTCACGCAAGCCCGAAACCGCCGGCGCGGCACCGCTCGTCGAAGTGCCGAAGCGCGCGCAGGAAGCGAAGACGCGCGAACGGCGCAGCGTCGGCACGGTGGACGTGCTGGTCGGCTTGCTCGCGCTCGTGGTGCTCGTGCTGAGCTTGGTCGGGCTCGCCTGGGTGCTCAGGTCACGCTGAAGCGCGGCGGGGCGCGTCAGGGGTCCGTGCACGTCGAGTCGTAGCCGGCGTTCGGCGGCCCGGAACACGCCGCATGGCAGCCGTAACAGCGCGCGGTGTTTTCCTCGACGACCTTTCTGTCCGTCGAAACGCGCTGCCAATCCCAGCCGAGGCGGTCCGTGGCCGCCGTGTCCTTCTTCATCACCGTCCATTGAACGATCGGGCCCGAGCAGCTCGCGTCCGATACGTCGTATTGCTCCTTCAGCGCGATCGCGCCGTCGGGGAACGGCGTCGTCCGATCGGTGTACGGGCCGAGCGCCGACGGATCGACGAGCACGCGAATGAAATCCAGATCGTGATCGCCGCTCTTCCGGCACCCGCGCACTTCGGTGAACGAATCCGCGTAGTCGGCCGGGAACTCGACCGACGAAGACGTCGCTTTCGACGTCGCGTGGTTCGCGCAAGCGCTCGCCGCGAGGAGCACGCTCCCGACGGCCGCGCGGCGCGACACGCCGAATGCCGGAGCGAGCGTTCGGCCGAGCGCGCTCATTCGAGCGTCACGACGCGGATGCGGTTGTTCCCCGTGTCGGCGACGTAGAGCGAATGACCGGAGAGCTCGATGCCGTAAGGCAGCGTCAAAAGCGCCTTTTCCGGCGGGCCGCCGTCTCCGCCGAAGCCCTTCGTGCCGCACTGCCCGGCGACCGTGTACACGTTGCCGTCCGTCGCAATCTTGCGGATGCAGTGGTTGTACACGTCCGAGAAGTAGAGCGTGCCGTCGTCCGCGAGCGCGAGATCCGTCGGGCGATAGAGCAGCGCTTGCGTGGCGGGCGTGCCCTCGGGCGCAATACCGCTCTGCGGCACGCCGTTCACCGGCTCGACGCCCGCGACGATCTCGACCGTACCGTCGGGCGTGATGCGGCGGATCAAATGATTCGTGGTGTCGGCGAAGAGCAGATTGCCGTCGGGATCGTAGAGGATGCGCCCGCCCGGATCCGCGGATTGTCCGAACGGCTGCGCCATCCGAAAGTCGAGCTCGCCCGTGCCGGCCGCGTACTTCGGCGTGCACGGGTTCGAGCACTCGGTCGTCGGGTCCCCGCAGGTGAACTTACCGGAGCCGCTCGGGCACTGCACCGGCGCCGTGCCGTCATCGCACGTCGCGTCCTGATCGATGACGCAGATGCCGGCCATGCGATGGATGATGCCGGCCGCGTCGACGCTCCGGAGCACCTGATTCGCCTGATCCATGATCACGAGATTGCCCGTCGGATCCCAGGCAATCGACGTCGGCAAATCGAGCGACGCCGTGATCGCCGGCGTTTCGTCCCCGAAATAAGCGCGCCGGCCGTCCCCGCAATCGTCGGTGATGTCGTCGGTCGTGAGATCGATCGTGCGGATCTTGGAGTTGTGCCAGGCCGCGATCAAAAGCTGATTGGGATCGTCCTCGGAGAAGAGCAGCGCGGTCGGGTGATTCAGATCGGAGTTCGCCGGGTCGTCGAGCGAACCGCCGAGCTCCCCGCGGCCGACCACGTGCCGCAAAATGCCGTCCGAACCGAGCGAACGCACACGGTGGTTGTTCCAGTCGAGGATGTAGAGCGTGCCGTCCGGACCCATGAGCGTGTCTTGCGGCAGCGACATCTTCGCGTCGAGCGCGCGAATCGGGTCGTCGCCGTCGTAACCGTTCACGCCGTTCCCGGCGATGGTGCAAATCGTGTCGGGCTTCGTCGGGTCGCAGCCGGGCGGCGCGTTCGACGAGCCGCCGCCCGAGCACGCCGTCGCGAGCGCGACCGCCGCGAACCCCGCCAATGCGTCGAGGCGGCTCATTTCATCACCTTCAAGATGCGGCTGTTCAGCGTGTCCATCACGTAGAGATTGCCGTCTGGATCGAACGCCAACCCGAACGGACGGTTGAGCTTCGTCTCGGTCGCGAGCTTGCCGTCCTCGTCGCGGCCCTGCTCACCCGTGCCCGCCACCGTGCGCACGACACCCGACGTCAGATCGATCGCTCGAATCACGTGATTGTCGGTGTCCGCGACGTAGAGACTCCCGTCCGGGCCGACCACGAGCTTGCGCGGCCCGTTGAACGTCGCTTCGCTCGCCGGCCCGCCGTCACCCGAGTAGCCCGCGTCGCCCGTCCCCGCGAACGCGTCGATCTCGCCGGTCGTCAGATCGATCACGCGAATGCGGTTCGCGAGCGTGTCGGCGACGTAGAGCTTCTCGTCGGCGACCGCGAGCCCGCCCTGCGGCTCCGGGTTCGACCCGAACGACCAATCGAGCTCGGCGTCCGTCGCGGGGCCGCCGTCGCCCGTCGTCCCCTGCGTGCCGTTGCCGGCGTAGGTCGTGATGATGCCGCTCGAGTCGATGCGGCGCACGCGGAAATTCTGCTGATCGCCGATGTAGAGGTTGCCGTCGGCGTCCTTCGTGAGGGCTTTGGGTTGTTTGAACAACGCCTTCGCCATCGGCCCGCCGTCGCCCGCGAAGCCGGCGCCCGCGCCCGCGAGGATCAACACTTTGTCCGTCGCCGGATCGATGCGGCGGAGTTTGTGGTTGTGCCACGCCATGAGCAAGATGGCGCCGTCGTCCGCTTCGAGGAGCTCGGTCGGATGATTCAGCTGCACGAGCGTGCCGTCGGCGCCGGGCGGCATGCTCTCGCTCGCGTCGCCGGTACCGTCGCCCGGGAAGATCGGATCCGTCCAGCCGACCATCGTCTTGACGGTTCGATCGGGGAGCACGCAGCGAACGAGGTAGTTGTTCCAATCGATGAACCACGGCGTGCCGTCGCTCGCGAAGAGCAGATCCATCGACCAGTAAATGTCGGTGTCGAGCCGGTCGTGACCGTCACCGTTGAAGCCGTCGTTGCCCGTGCCGAGCCAGACGCACGCGTGACCCGACTGTTCCTGGCACGGGGCGGGCCCTTTTGCGCCGCCGTCCGCGCCGCACGCGGTGACCGCCAGCGCGAGCGCGACGAAACCCACGGCTTTCGAGACGAACTCCACAGTGCTCATTCGACGACTCCGTTCGGCACGTGCGTGCCGAGGTAAGCAAACACTCCGTGCGTCAGCGGCTCCACGTCGAGCTCACCGCCGACGACCCAAACTCCGCCGTTCTCGTCGACCCACACGGCGTGCAGCGTCTCGCTCGTGTCGGGGCCGGTGCTCACGTTCCAGGCGCCGTTCGAGCGCTCGACGAACGCTCCGAAGCGCCCGACCGCGTAGCCGTGATCGGCGCTCGTCATGTGCACGCCCGAGAGCGCCGGCAGCGAACCGTCGTCGGAGCGCTGCCAAGCGCCGCCGTCGTTCTCGAACACGAGGCCGCTCGCGCCGCCGCCGACCGCCGCGTAACGACCACCGGCGTAGTGCACCGTGAACAACGATTCTCCACCGCCGACATTGTCGGTCTCGAAGCTCCCGCCGTCCCAATGTAAAGCGACGCCCGCCGTGCCGACCAACCAGGCGTCGTCGCTCGCGCTGCCCCACACCTTCCAGAGCGCGCTGTGATCGGCCAAATCGGCGGGAAACCCGGGCGCTTCCGCCCAGCCGTTCGCGTCGAGGTGCCACGCGAACGCGCCGTCCGCCCCGCCCTCCGTGCCGCCGACGGCCCACATGTCGTCGGGAGCCGTGCCCCACAATCCGAACACCGTCGCGGTGCCCGGCGTCGGCATGGGCGTGAACGCGCTGCCGTCGTAACGCGCGATGACGCCGCCGGCGCCGCCGACGAACACCGGGCCGCCCTCGAACCCGAACACCCACCACAAATCGCCCGTCGTGCCCGTAGGGACGCGCTGCATGCTCGTGCCGTCCCAATGCACGACGAGCGGGCCCGAGCCGGTGTCCCCGCCGACCGCCCACACGTCGTGCTCACTCGAACCCCAAACGCCGATGAGCGCCGAATCGAGCTCCGAGCCGAGCACGTGCCACGTCGCTTGCGTCTCCTCTTTCTTCGGCGTGCTCGAGCACGCGCTCGCGCAGAGCGCACAACACACCACGAGCAGGCGTCCGACTCTCACCGACGAAACCATGGAGACCCAAACCTCAGCGATCGTAATTCGGAAGCGTCGCCGCCTCCTCTGCAAAGCCCGTGCGATCCCCCACGACGAAGCGAGGGCGCTTCTTCAGAATCTCGTAAACCTTGGCCAGATACGTACCAATGATGCCGAGCAAAACGAAGAGCACACCGAACATCAGCGACATCACTGTCATGACCGAGGCCCAGCCTGGCACAACGTGTCCGTTCAGGTACGTGTAGAAGATGTAACAAAGCTCCACGAACGCGAGCGCGCTCGTGACGAAGCCGATCCCGATGCCGAGCCGCAGCGGAAACGCCGAAAACGAGAGCATCGCCCCGGAGGAGAGGCGCACCATCTTGCGCAGGGTGAACTTCGGCACGCCGGAATGGCGGCGCCGCGCTTGGTACGGAATGGTTTGGGTGGTGAAGCCGAGCCAGCTCACGAGGCCGCGAATGAACGGATCGGCGTCACCCAGCCGAATGAGCGCCTCGACGGCGTCGCGGTCCATCAAGCGAAAATCCGAAGCGCCGGCTTCCATCGCCACGCCCGTGAGGCGCGAGAAGAGCCAGTAGAACGCGCGCGAGGTGAGACGCTTGAAGAACGACGTGTCGTCGCTGTCGAGCCGGCGCGTGTTCACGACCTTGTGGCCCGCGCGCCACGCCGCGACGAGCTCCGGCAGCGTCTCGGGCGGATGCTGGAGATCGCCGTCCATCGTGATGACGGCGCGGCCGCGCGCATGATTCAGTCCGGCGAGGAGCGCTCCCTGGTGTCCGAAGTTCCGTGACAGGCTGATGCCGCGCAGGCGCGGCTCCTTGCGCGCAAGCTCGACGATCGCGGCCCAGGTGCCGTCCGAGCTTCCGTCGTCGACGAGCACGATTTCGTGATCGATCGCTTCGCCGTCGAGCACGCGCGCGACCGCTTCGACGAACGGCTCGACGTTCGTCCTTTCATTGAACATGGGGACCACGACCGAAAGCTCGGGCGCTCCGGGCCGCCGAGCGGACGGGGGGTTCTCCTGCATGCGACGCATCCTACCAATCCGGGGCAAGCGGGTTGCGTGAACGCGGGAGCCGCGCCTAATCTGCGGGCATGCGTGGGTTGGGGGCGTGGATCACGGGCGGAGTTTGGGTGCTGGCAGCGTGCGGCGGGCGAACCGCGCTCGAAGGCATGCCGCTCGACGCGACGGGCGGCGCCCCGTTCGGCGGCCGGGCGGGAAGCGGCGCAACGGCCGCGGGCGGGAGCGCAAACGGAGCGCGCGGCGGCTCGGGTGCGGGCGGCACCAGGGGTCATGCGGGCGTTCCGGGCGGCGCGGGCGGCACTGCGGGTCATGCGGGCGTTCCGAGCGGCGGGAGCGGCGGCGCTGCGGGCCAAAGCGGCAGCGGCAACAGCGCGGGGCAGCCGGCGATCACGCAGAAGACGGCGAAGGCCATCAGCGCCGGCGTCGACATGGTGTGCGCCGTCGCGACGGACGGCAGCGTCTGGTGCTGGGGCAACAACGACGACGGTGAGCTCGGGGACGGCACGCGCACCGACTCCCTCGACGTGCCGGTGCGCGTGGTGGGCATCGACGACGCGGTCGCGGTCACGGCAGGCGGCACCTGGAACGCCGGCGGCATGGGCGCGGCGCTGTTTTCGTTCGGCTGCGCGCTCCTCGGCGACGGCACCGTTCGATGCTGGGGCGACGTGGCCGGCATCATCGCGGGCGCGAGCGTCCAATCGAGCGCGGTGCCGCTCGTGGTCCCGGGCGTGACCGACGCCGTCGCCATCAGCGGCGGCGATTGGCACGCGTGTGCGCTGACGCGCGCCGGGTTGGTCGAGTGTTGGGGCGACAACGAATGGGGTGAACTCGGCCAGGGCGACACGACGGATTGCCCGGCTTGGCGTTGTCTGCCGGCGGCCCCGGCCGCCAACACCCCGCCCCCCCACGTGCTCGGCGTCAGCGGTGCGACGGCCGTCTCGGGCAAGGGCGCGCCGTTCAGTTGTGCGCTCCTGGGCGACGCCTCACTCCAATGTTGGGGCCAAGCGCGAGGTGCCACGCTCGCGGGCGACACCGACCACGCCGACGACGGGATCCCGGTCCCGCTGCCCGGCATCTCGACGACACCGGGCGGTTTCGACATCGCCTACGACCACGGCTGCGCGATTTCGCCCGACGCGAGCAGCGTCCGCTGTTGGGGCTCGAACATCTACGGGGAGCTCGGCGACGGCACGACCGGCGCGTCGGGAGGGCCCGTGACGGTGGCGAACCTCGGCGCTCCGGTCATGGCCGTGAGCGCCGGAGTCAGCGACTCGTGCGCCGTGCTCGGCGACGGCTCGGTGTATTGCTGGGGCGATCATCAAGCGGGCGGCAGCTCGACGCCCGTGATGGTCGAAGGCCTCACGAACGTGGTCGCGATCTCGTCGGGCTACTCGGAAACGTGCGCGCTCACGCAAAGCGGCCACGTCTTTTGCAACGTGGCGGCGGGCCCGACGGTTCCCGAAGCCGTACGAGGCTTCTGACGCTGCGCGCGCCGGACCGCGCGAGAAGCGCTATTCCGACCCGTCGTCGTTCTGCTCGTCGTCGCCGGCCGGCGCCTGCTCCGGCGCCGTGCCCGGCGCTCCGTGGCTCCACGCCTGCTCGAGCTTCGCCACGTCGACCAGCTGCCACTGGTGAAAGCGAAACACGACGGCGCTCGCCGGCACCGACGCGAGCACGAGGTTTTGCAGCGACCGTCCGCTCAAGAGCACGCTCGTGAACGACGTGAACGGCTCGAAGCTCTTCGCGTGCTGGCGAAAGTCGTCCCGGTAGCGGCTGCGGTTCACGAGCAAGTGCGTCACGTGGTACTTCCGCGCGAAGGCGAGCACGACCTCGGGGTCGGTCGCGTACATGGCGCGCAGCGTGTCTTCGGCGCGAATTTTCTGCCGCTTCCAGGACAGCGTGAGCCACGGCTGGAGCGTCTCGGAGGTGCCGTTCGTGGCGCGCGCGGCAAAGAGCGGAATCGTGTCGCCGTCCTCGATGTGCGACGCAATACGCGCGTCGAGCGGAAGCTTCTTGATGAAATCCCAGAGCGGCGCTTCGCGCCGGTAGTCGATGGTCGCGCCCATCGAAGGGTCGCGCACACCGTCGCCGATGCCGACCCACACGAACGCGAGCACGACGGCGCTCGTCAGGTTGCGCGTGATGCGGCGCCAGGGCGTGGCGAGCGCCGGCGCGACGAGCCCCATGGCCGTCGCCGCGAGCGCGAGCACGACCGCACGCATGCCGACGCTGTAGAAGCGCTCGGGCGAGTACAACCGAAACGCGAAGAAGCGCGAGAGCGCGTAGAGGATGAGGTCGGCCACGAAAAAGCGCGCCACCGCGCCCGGGCTCATCGACCAACCGAGGAGCGGCAAGAGCAGGAAGAGCGCGAGCAACGCGACGCCGATTTCGTGCTCGTACTCGTCGAGCTCGGCCTTCACCGCGGGGAACGGCGACTCCCCTTCCCGATAATGGCCGAGCACCTCGCTCACGACGGTGCCGAACTCCTTGCCCGGGTCGCCGAACGGCAGCACGTGCAGGCGCCCGGAAAACGCGGGCTCGCGCCGCGCCTGCTCGAGCGTGTGGATCGGGCCGCCGTTCGACATGCCGACGAAGACGGCGGGAGCGAGCAGCGCGCCGCACGCCGCGACCAGGTACGCGTAGTGACGCAAACGACGCCAGGCGGTGCGCCAGCCGGGAAAGCCGAGTCGCCGCACCGCGTACAGGCCCTCGGCGGCGAGCACCATGGCGAGCGCGGTCGGGTACGTGAGCGCCGCGATGAGCGCGGCCGCGCGACGTGGATTCGGCCGTTCCGCGACGGCGCCCGCGATCCAGAGCGCGGCGAGCGGAAAACCGAAGCCGCGCGGCAAGCCGCCCAAGATCCGGTTTTGCACGTACTGGTCGCGGAAAAAGAAGAAGACGAACAGGAGCCCGGCGCCGAGCCCCGCGCGCCGGCTCCGCGCGAGCACGACGCCCGCGGCGGCGATCAACCCGAACAGCAACGCCTGGACGATCTTGGTCGTGTAGAGGAGGCCGACGAGCGGCACGAACAGGCGAAAGATCAGCCGATAGCAGTAAGGCTGGTATTCGAGCATCTCGGTCGCGATCGGATCGTTCGCGAGCGGCGCGCCCTTTTCGTAGCGATGGAAGGGGAAAATCGCGGTGCGCGCGTCGTCCGCCGTGAGCTTCGGATCGAACAGGGCCGGGACGTTGCCGCGCGTCCAATCCCGGAGCCAGAGCGCGAAGACGAGCGTGACGACGAGGGCGCTCGCGAGCTCCGCCCAATCGAGCGCTCGATAGTGCCGGAGCGCGAGGAGCTGCTCGCGCGTGGTCCGGGCGAAGCGCGACGGCGCCTCTTTTAGCGCGCGGAGGGCCGAGCGCCCGCGCGCCGCAAGCGCCTGGACCACGGGGTTTGACACGGCGAAAACCCGTAATCGACCTCGGCTTGCCCCGCAACGGGGACGCAGGTCGGAGCGGCGGATCGCTCAGCTCGCCGAACGCCGCCCGAGCGCCCACTCGGCCGTGCTCGCGAGGCCCTGTTCGAGGCCGATGAGGTCGCCGAGGTAGCGCTCCGGCAGCGAGGGATCGAGCACGGAGAGACCGATGTCGCCGGCGCGCGGCGGGCGGCTTTCGATGGGAACGGTGCGGCCCGTGGCGCGCAGCACGACCAGCGCGAGGTCGCGCGTGGAGGTGCCGATGCCGGTGCACACGTTGGCGACGGGCTCGGCCACGGCGCCGCGGAGCGCGAGCTCGTTCATACGCGCGACGTCCGTCGCGTAGACGTAATCGCGGAGGCACCCGGGGTCGCCCTCGGCGTGGAGCGCGTTCACGTAGAGGGTGCGGCCGGCGAGCGCGGAGTCGAGAAAGATGGCGATGACGCCGGCCTCGCCGTGCGGATCCTGGCGCGGACCGTAGACGTTCGAGTAGCGCAATATCGAGTACTTCAGGCCGCGCTGCGCGCGATAGACGGCGAGGTGCTGCTCGAGCGCAAGCTTGTGGATCGCGTACGCGCTGATGGGCTTCGGGAGCACGTCTTCGCGCGCCCAGTCGCCCTCGGCGACTTCACCCGCGATCGCGCCGCCGGTGCTCGCGAAAACGAAGCGCTCCACTTCGGCTTCGACGCACGCGTCGAGCAGGTTCAAACCGCCGATCAGGTTCACGTCGGCGTCGAGGCGCGGATCGCGCACGCTCACGACGACGCTCGCCTGCGCCGCCTGGTGGTTCACGGCGTCGGGGCGAAAATCGACGAGCGCCTTGCGCGTGGCTTCGCGATCGCGCACATCGACGTGAAAGAAGCGCACGGCGCTCGGCACGTTCTCGCGCCGGCCGGTGCTCAGATTGTCGAGCACGGCGACTTCGTCGCCCGCGGCGAGCAGCCGCTCGACGACGTGACTGCCGATGAACCCGGCGCCGCCGGTGACCAACACGCGCATGAAAGACGCTCCTCGATCCTGACGTTGTGCCCGGCGCCCGGGATCAAACTCCCCTCATTCTTTGGGGCCGCCGTCGTAGGAACGAGGACGGTACTTCTTCTGGACGCCGTCGTATTCCTTGCCGTTGTACACGATATCCGTCGCGAGGTACGCGAGCCAGCTCCCGGGGTGGGCGTCGGAGGCGGCGATGAGCTCGTCCTTGTGGTCGGCGATGGCCTTTTCGTCCCACAGACACTGCAGGGCGAGTCCGATCAGGTTCGGGTCGTTCGGACCGAGCTCGAAGCCGGCCTTGTAAGCGGGCCACGCCTCCCCCGCGCGGTGCAGGCGACAGAGCGTGTCGCCGAGATAGATGTGAGCCATCGGCCACTTCGGCGCGAGCGCGAGCGCGATGCGGTTTTCGCGCAGGCGTTCTTCGAGGTCGCCGCGCGCGCCGACCATGACCGAGTAGTTGAGGTGCGCCTTGGCGCTCCGCGGCACGGCGTTCTTCGTCGCGCGCCAGAAGACGAGGTCGTCCGTGTAGTCGAACGCGTGGAGGCGCGCCTGGACGGCTTGAAAACCGAGCCACAAAACCAGCGTGAGAATGCCGGGGCGGCCAGGGAATCGGCGCAGCAACCACACGCACGCGGGGCCGAGCATGAGCGCGAAGCCGACGGCCGGCAGGTACCAGAAGCGCTCGGCGCGCACCGTGGGCAAGAGGATCGGAATGTTGGAGTGGGGAAAGTACGCGAGCGGGATCCAGAGTAACCCGACCGCGACGAGCGCCGTGTGCGCGAAGCAGACGGTCGGTTCGAGGGTGAAGGTGCCGCGCGCTCGCTCGCGACGTTCGCGCAAGAGCGCGTTGATCCAAACGCCGACCGCCGCGAGCGGCGGCACGACGAGCGCGAGACCGCCGAGCACGCTCAGCGGGAACACGACCCGATCGGGCACGGGCTCGGACGGGAACGAGTAGTCGCCGCTCAGGCGCCACGGGAAGAAGAGCGCGATGAGGCCGCGCGCATAAACGCGCAGCGCGCCGGCGACGCGGTGCGGCGTGTCGGCTTCAATCAGCGGATTGTTGATGGGGTCGTGCGGGAGCGCCGGCTGCCGGAACCAGCGCAAGAAGGCGTGAAACGCGGCGAGAACGCGGGGTTCGCCGGCGACCGCCGCGACGTCCGGCTCCGCCACGGGGAAGTATTTGCGGCGGAGGAGCGTGTAGGCGACGAGGGCGAGCACCGACGCCGCGAGCGCCGTGAACGCGCGGGCGGCGCGCCAGGGACGTGCGGGGTGAAGCGCCGGCGACAAGACGAGCGACGCCCACGCGACGAGCGGCAGCGCGACGATGACGCTCTCTTTCGAGAGCAGGCCGAGAAACAGCGCGGCGAACACGGCGAACGGCTGGAGCAGACCGAGCCTCAAGGCGTGGAGCGCCGCGAGCACGCCGAGACCGCCGAGCACGTCGGCGATGCCGACGACGCCCGAGACGGCTTCGGTGAGCACGGCGAGGGCGAGGAAGACGCCGCCTGCGAACCAGCCCTGCGCGCGCCGCCGCACGACCGCGAAGACGAAGCTCGCGATGAGCGCGCCGTTCAGCGCGTGCACGAGGACGTTCACCGCGTGGTGGACGAACGGCGAGTGGCTCACGTGCCAGAGCAGCCGCCAGACGAGATCCGGCAGCGGCCGGTACGAGCCGATGCTGCGATCGGGCGGAAGGCCCCAGAAGTCGCGCCGGAAGGCGTCGAGAAAACGCAGGCCGCCGCCGTTCACGTACGGGTTCGCGAGCAGGGCCTCCTGCTCGTCGAAGATGTAGTTCGAGAGCGGACTTCGGACGTAAAGGAGCGCGCTCACCACGACGGCCGGAGGGAGGGCGCGGCGCACGGTCGGGTCGTACTTCGTGAAGTACGCGGCGATGTTGGCGCACGCGGATTTGACGGCGTCGGTGACCGCGTCCCAGGCGGCACGGCGGGCGCCCGGCGGCGGACCGGGCTCGGGGGCGCGGTGCGCCGGCACGGGGCCGGGGGGCAGACCGAGGTCGCTCGACACGCCGGGTTCGGGTAGCACCGCGCCATCAAAACGAGTAGTCGGAATCCGGATGAGCTCGCTCCCGAGCTTCGACGGCTGCGAGGTGACCGAAAAGGTCGCCGCGGGCCCGATCGTGGAGATTTACCGCGCGACGCAGGTCCCGCTCGGGCGCAAGGTGACGATCAAGGCGCTCGCGGCGAGCATCGTCCCGTCGTCGCCGTTCGCCGCGGCGCTCGAGCGCGAGGCGCGGCTGCTCGGCCAACTGAACCATCCGAACGTCATCGGGCTCTACGATTTCGTGCGGCACGGCGACCGGCTCTGGCTCGTGCTCGAGGCGATCGACGGCTGGTCGCTCGCCGAGCTCCTCGAGCGAGCGAAGCACTTCTCGCACCCCGCGGCGGCCGCGATTGCACGCTTTTTGGCGCACGGGCTCGCGCACGCGCACGCGCGCGGCATCGTGCACCGCGACGTCCGGCCCGCGAACGTGATGCTGACCAAAGCCGGCGGCGTGAAGCTCACGGACTTTTCGGTGGCGTCCGACGAGCGCTTGCCGACGGCGCCCGAGCTCCTCGACGGCAGCGGCGGCCAACCGTCGCTCGCCTACGCGTCGCCCGAGCAAGTGCTGGGGGAGCCGCCCGATCCGCGGAGCGATCTCTTCTCGCTCGGCGCGCTGCTCTACGAGCTCATCGCGGGCAAGACGCCGTTCGGCCCGGGCGACGATCCGGCCGCGACGCTTCGCATCCGCAACGAGCCGCCGCCGCCGCTCGGCCGCTACGCCCCCGATCTCGCGCCGACGCTCGAGCGCGTGGTCCAGCGCTGTTTGCAAAAGATGCCGGCGCACCGCTACCAGAGCGCCGACGAGCTCGGTGCCGCGCTCGACGCGGCGCTCGCCGACATGGGCGTGAGTCCGCGCGACGCGGTGCTCGAGGCGCTGTCCGGGCTCGGCCTCGCGGTGAAACCGAGCTCCCCGGTCATCACCGAGCGGGTGCGGCGGCCGGGGCCGAGCCTCGGCACGGTCGCGGGGGTGCTGTTCGGATTTTCCGTGTTGCTCGGCGCGGGCGGCGGCGCGATTGAGCTCTGGGCGCGCCACGCCGGGGCAGCGAACGGCGAGCCGGGGCCGAGCGGCCGGCTCGAGCTCGTGCCCGCCACACCGGGCTATCTTCGCGTGGTCGCCCAACCGTGGGCGGAAGTCATCGTCGACGGGGAGACCTTCGATACGACGCCGTTCGCGCGCGCGATTCCGCTTTCACCCGGTACGCATTACGTCCGCCTCGAGCATCCTCAAGCACCAACGGAACGCCGCACCATCGAGCTTGCCGCCGGCGAGACCATCTTGCTCGACGTGAGCATGAAAGTCCGACGACCCGCGGGCCTGAGCGGCGACTCGGCGCTGCCGAGCGCGGCACCGGTCGATTCCTCACCGTAGGCTAGAAGCCCCATTTCATGGCCGACCCGACTCGCCGGATGGGTCTTTTTGTGGCATCCATTCCCTGATCCTCGAGCCCGCTCGGGGTCAGCACCGGTGGGCTCTCGCAGCGCCGCCGTCTCTCGTCGCGAAGCAGCATGAACGTCGAGCTCCGATCGGGGTCGAGACTTGGGCGCTACGAGCTTTTGCTTGAGCTCGGCAAAGGCGGCATGGCGAGCGTGTGGATCGCGCGGGAGCGGGGCGACATGGGCGATCGGCTGGTCGCGCTCAAGGCGATGCTGCCGGAGCTCGCGCGCAAGTCCGACTTTCGCACGATGTTTCTGGAGGAGGGCCAGGTCGTCCGCAGCATCGAGCACCAGAACGTGGTGCGCGTGTACGAGGTCGGTGAGGACCGCGGCGTGCTCTTCATGGCGATGGAGTGGGTGCGAGGGGACTCGCTTCGTACCGTGATGGTGGACGCCCGGCGGCGGCGACCGATCCCGCCGGAGATGGCGGTGCGCATCATCGCGGACACCGCGGCCGGCCTGCACGCGGCGCACGAGCTCCGCGGCTGGGACGGCGAGCTCCGCAACCTCGTCCATTGTGACGTGTCGCCGCACAACATTTTGGTGGGCGTGGACGGACGGTCGCGCCTGGTCGACTTCGGGGTCGCGAACGGCACCGCGTTCGGAGACCCCGAGCAGGGCGACAAGGTGAAGGGAAAGTTCGGGTACATGTCGCCCGAGCAGGCGACCGGCGCGGCGATCGACCGGCGCAGCGACATCTTCGCGCTCGGCATCGTGCTCTTCGAGCTCACGACCGGGGAGCGCCTGTACCGGGGCGAAACGCCGGCCCACACGCTGACGCTCGCCCAGGAAGCGCGGGTTCCGAGCCCCACGCGCGTGCTCGCCGACTACCCCGAGCGTCTCGCGACAATCGTGTTGAAAGCGCTCGAAAGCGACCGCCAGAGCCGTTACCAAACGGCCGACGAGCTCCGGCTCGCGCTCGAGCATTTCCTCGTCGAGGAGCGGATGCTCGTGTCGCACGCCGCGGTCGGCAAGCTCGTCCACCGCGTCCTCAAGTCACGGCTCGAGAAGCAGGACGACGCCTTGCGCGAAGCGCTCGTGCAAACGGACGGCATGGTCCAGGGCGGCCTCGTCCCGACGGCGAAGCCGGGCGGCAGCCGCGCTTCGGATCCGAGCAGCCACCCTTCGACCAGCGCGGATCAGCTGTCGGCGCCGTCGGCGCAACGCCGCGCGCCCGTCGGCGCGCTCCTCTTCGGCATGCTCGGCGTAGCGGCCGCGGTCGGGTCGCTCGTGTGGACGAACCTGCAGGCGAAGCCGAACGCGCTCGTGACGACGCCCGGCGGCTCGCCGACGCTCGCCCGCTCGGCGACGAACGCCGCGACCGCCCCCGGTGCCGTGACCGAAAAAGAGGGCGTGAGTCTCGACAGCATCCCGGTCGCGGAAAACGACCGCGACCCGCATTCGGCCGCTCACGCGAGCGTCGCTCATCACACCCGGGTCACGCTCGACGAAGATCCGACGGCGCCGACGGCCGCGACGCCGCCGCCCGCCCCGCCGCCCGCGCCCGCCCGCACGAGCGCCGCGGAGACGATCCACCTCGACGAAACTCAGCCCGCGACCAAGGCGGCCGCGGTCGTTCCCGCCCCCAAGCCGACCGACGCGCCCGTGGCCGCCAAGCCCGACGATCAGGCGCCCGCCGCGCCGGTGCCGGTGTCGGAGCGCGGCTTACTGAATCGCGGCGCCGCCGTGACGGCGCTCTTCGCCGCGGCGGGACGGGCGAACGCCTGCCAGGCGGGCGACGGTCCGTCCGGGTCGGGGCGCGCGATGGTGACGTTCTCGCCGGACGGCCCGGTCACGGCGGTCGCCGTCCCAGCGCCGTTCGCGGGCACGGCCGTGGGCTCGTGCATCACGAGCGCGTTCAAGAGCGCGCACGTGCCGCCGTTCACGGGCAGCGCCGTCACGTTGCCGCAGAGCTTCCACATTCAGTGAGTCGCCCGGCGCCGAGCGCGCGGGACCGCTCGGAGCTCAGGCGCGACGCCGCACACCGGCTCGCGTGGCGGCCGCGGCGAGCGCTTCGTACGGCTGGCACCCGACGATCTGCACGTCACCGAAGGCGAAGGTCGGAATGCCGCGCACGCCGTGACGCCGCGCCTCTTCTTGCCGCGCGTCGACGCGCTCGAGAAGGTCCGGATCCGTCGTGGCGGCGAGCGCCGCTGCCGCGTCGAGCCCGGCACTCTGCGCCACGAACGCGAGATCGGCGGGGTCTTCGAGGTTTCTGCCCTGGCGCCAGTTCGCCTCCATCGCGGCGTGCTTGTAAGGCCCGAGCTTGCCCACGTCGCGCGCGTGCTCGGCCACGGCGAGCGCCTTGCGCGTGTTCGCGAGCCAGTCGGGCGGCTGGAAATTCAGCACACCGAAGCTCGCGCCGAAGCGCTTCGTGCGCTCGTGCATGGCGGCGAGCGGCACGTTCGGAAATAGTCGGCTCAGGTGCGCGCCGCCGACGGGCGTGCTCGGATGGAGTTCGAAGCCGTACCAGTCGAGCGTGAGCTCGAAATCGGCGAGGAGCCTCGGGACGGTGCTCTCTTCCGCGATGAAGCAGAAGGGGCAGACGAAATCCGTATAGAGCCTGAGCACCGAGGACACGCCCGCAAGCGTAGTTCGATGCGTCGCGCACGCAACGCGGCGTGCCGGCCCGCGCGACCGTTCAGTTCGCGCGCTGGTAGAGGGCGCGCTGCGCGATGCGCTCGGCCCGCACGAGATCGTTGCGGCGGAACGCGTGGCCGGGCCGCGCGAGCTCGAGCATGCCCGTGAGGTGACCGTGCACGAAAATCGGAATCATGGCCGCGGCGCCGACGCCGCCGCTCGTCGCGGCAAAGCGCTTGG